>NZ_JAFEXF010000009.1 GCF_016905445.1 Streptomyces sp. G44 | reverse complement strand
GACAAGGTCACCTACCGCGACCGCAACGTCGTCGAACGATGCTTCGCCCGCCTCAAGCAGTTCCGCGCGATCGCGACCCGGTTCGACAAGCTCGGCGACCGCTACCGTGCCGGAGTTGTCCTGGCTTCCTTGATCCTCTGGCTCCGCGAGTCCACGGGGTAATCATTTGTCAGACAGGCCCTAGTTAGACGTCGTTTCTTCTGGCGGGTCGTGCTCGTTGGGCAGGGCATAACGAGTGCTCGTCGCTTGATTGTTCCTGCGGCAAATCTGATCACCCAGAAGGGTGAATTCGCTGTCTCGGGCGTTCCCGCCATGTGGAACCCACCGGTACGACTGCGACATGATTAAATCTCTTCTTTCGAGCATGGCCGCTGTCACGCTCGCTTTCGGGGCCATCACGTACGGCTCGACAGCACATGCTGCGGAGATCCCGACTCTCGCCGCAGTAGGCAAATCCTCAGTCCTTCAAGCGGCGTGCGAGATCGGCGGTCCCCACACCGACTTCAAGGGCACCAGCATCCACATGCGCAACAGGCCGGGCGGGGACCACGTGGGATGGGCCAACCAGGGTGACTGTGCGTACTGGTACCAGGCCGATTCCGGCCCCACGGTCCAGTGCCCGGACGGCAGCAGGACGGCCGCCTGGCAGCTGGTGCAGAATAAGCGCACCGGTGTGGTCGGCTATGTTTCCGCCTGCTATCTAGGCTGAATCGGCAGGCCTCAAGGCCTGTGCGACCGTCGGTCACACGAGGTCGACCAGGTCCGCGATCGAGTCCTTCACATGGGTCGGCCGGTAGGGGAAGCGGCTGACGTCGTCCGCAGTGGCTGTCAGGCCGGTGAGCACCAGGAAGGTCTCCATCCCCGCTTCCAGTCCAGCGAGAATGTCCGTGTCCATTCGGTCGCCAATCATTGCGCTCGTCTCCGAGTGGGCGCCGATGGTGTTGAGCGCAGTCCGCATCATCAGAGGATTGGGCTTGCCGATAAAATAGGGCTTCTTACCGGTAGCCGCAGTGATCAACGCTGCGACGGCTCCTGTGGCGGGAAGCGCTCCCTCGGCAGATGGGCCCGTCTCATCAGGGTTCGTGGCGATAAACCGCGCGCCATCGTTGATGAGCCGCACCGCCTTGGTCATAGCCTCGAACGAATAGGTTCGAGTCTCACCCAAGATCACGAAATCAGGCTCGGTATCCGTCAGGACATACCCCACCTCATGCATGGCTGTCGTCAGGCCGGCCTCACCGATGACATAGGCGGAGCCCCCAGGGTGCTGGTCGTCCAGGAACTTCGCGGTGGCCAGAGCAGAGGTCCAGATGTTCTCCGCAGGCACGTCCAGACCAATGCGGCTCAGCCGAGCGTGCAGGTCCCGTGCCGTATAGATCGAATTGTTGGTCAGGACCAGGAACGGCCGACCGGAGTCACGCAGCTTCTTGATGAAGGCATCAGCTCCTGGCACCGGGATGCCTTCGTGCATGAGCACCCCGTCCATGTCGGTCAGCCACGATTCGATGGGCTTACGCTCTGCCATGTTGCCGGTCTCCTGTACGCAAGGGCCTGCTGGGTGCCGGGGGACACTGTGCCGCGACGCCCACAGCGTAGCCAGAGGGACGCCGGTCAGTTCATTCACCCTGGCCTGTGATGAGACCGCACCTTGTCCCCAATGGCGGCTGGGCAGGGTCCTGCGCTGGGGCTCACGACATCGGTGGGCCCCAGCGGCTGGCCCTTCCCAGGAGCGGGAGGGCCAGCCGCTAACCATTCATTCACGCACCTCAGCTGGAGTACTCCCGCTCTGTAAGCGCCATTTGCCGAACGGCCGGCACGAGGTCGTCCACGTCGAGGGAGTCCAGGTGGCGTCGAAGCGCCTGGCGAGCCGCACGCAGTCGCTCGACCAACGCGCCCCCGGTGATATCGCCAGGGAGGATGATCCGCCGGAACTCCGGGTCCTCGATCGCATCCGCCACCAGCTTCTCCACCAGCCACATCGGGGTGCGTTCCCGGATGGCGAAGGTCAGGTGGATGCTGTCCTCGTCCGTAACGACGTGCGGGTTGTGCACCCACCCGCGCGGCAATAGGAGGGACTGGCCCGACTGTAGGTCGACCTCCACGTCCGGGCCGGTGGCCTCCCAGGTGGGGATGTAGTCGTCCCGCCAGACACGCCAGCTCTCGTTGTGCTCCCGCATCGGAGCCTCAACCGGCGGCTCCCAGAGCTGCCACCGTTTCATGCCCGCGATTTGGACGATCACGGCCATCTGCTGGTCCCAGTGGTGCCGCAGGCCCTGGTTGGCCGGTGGGGTGAGGAACGTGTGGACGTAGTTCGAGCACCCGGTCTCCTGCTGGATGTCCCGGGAGACCTGGGCCATGGCGGGGATGACGCGCTGGAGGTTGCCGAGGCGGATCGTGTGACCGCTCTCGTACAGTCGCGCGAGCTTCGCGCGGTCGGCCCGCCCATTCGTGGTGAACGCCTTCTGGTTCAGGGACGGGTTGGGCGCCTTGACGACAGCAATCTCGTCGGCCGGGACGCACCCCCTGAAGACGTAGCCCCGGATCACCTCTGCGGAGGCCACCTCGTCCAGGGCCGTCTTACCGCGCTGGTAGACGCGGGGTTCATCCGGCCACGAGGTCAGCAGATCGGTTACGCCGTTCTCGGGCAGCAAGAGACGCAGCGACATTGCGTCGCCTCCTTCTGTGCAGGATCACGAAGGGGGGAGCGGACAGGAAATCTCAGGGTGGAACCTGTTCGGGCAGCACACCACGGACAGTGAGAAGAGGTTCTTCGAGGGGGTGTAGTACACCCAGCACACGTCGACGCCGCGCGGCAGCACGTCGGCGGCGTACTCCAGCTGCACGTCGAGAGCGGCATACGCCTGGCGTCCGTCCTCCCGCTCGAACGGCCGGTTCGCCTCGTACTGCTTCCGCATCCAGACCAGGGCACCCCCCACATCCGTCCACGTGAGGTCGACGGAGACCTGGTTCTTCTTCATCAGCCAGTGGCCGGTCATCATCGGCGGCACGTTACCGGTCTGGAAATCCGCGGTGGCTGCTCGGTACCGAACAAGGAGTTCCTGGTGCTTCGTGTCCTCAGGGCCTGTCACCATCGGCGGGCCGTTGGGATGTGCCGGCCGCCGTCTGCCCTCCTGCGCGTACACGAACGCGGCTCCGATCCATGGTCCAAACCCGTGCCAGTGTCCTGACCAGCTCATACGTGCCCTTCTGGGAAGTGCAGGGCCGCCCCGCCGAAGTGGGGCGACCCTTACCGTCACCTGGTGGGGAAGCGCCGGACTTAGAGCGCCAGGCCTCGCTTCTTCGCCCAGCCGACGACGAAGTCGTCCACCTCGGCGGCGGTGAAACGCAGCTCCTGGCCCGCGCCCTCCGGCTTGTTGTCGGTGAGGACGAACGCCGACTCCGCGCCGGGGATCGCGGCCACCTCGATGCAGGACTCGTGCTCGCCCTGGAGGTTGCCGCCGCAGAAGTTCTCGAACGTCGCACCCGCGACGGGCAGGCTGTAGATGCTGCTGGACATGGGAATGACCTCCCTGTGCAACTGCTGTGCGGAGAGACGTTCTCCGCGCCGTCGTGCACTTGCGACCCACCCCGGCCCGACCTGTCCTTCTTCGGGGGATGGCTGGCCGGGGTGGGCGTTCAGTTCCACCCCCGCGAGGGCAACGCCGTACGGGCGAGCCGGCGGACATTCACCGCGGGGGCGGAAGATCATTGGCTAACGACCCAGAGGGCTACGCCGACCGACGAGCAGGCCAGGATCATGAGCCCCTGGAAGATCCACTGCCGCCAGCCGTGTGGGCGTCGGCGCCGGCTCTTGCGATGCCGAACCCGAGGGCCACCATGAGGGCGAGCAGCGTCAGGACGTAAATGACCTGCTGCGCCCTGGGACTCATGAGACACCCGGACCGCTCCTCTGGCTGTAGACCCACAGGAGGCGTCGAGCCAGGCCGGCAACGTCGCGCATGAAGAAGTACGCGGTGAAGGCCGGCGTGTCAGGGGTGGGCCGGTGCCGCAGGTCGAGCAGCTTGTACGCTCTGCGGTACAGCTCCTCAACCACGTCGTCGCTGTCTGCCCCCAGGTCTGCAACCAGAAGCCGTTCCAGGTGGCCGATCAGGGCGGGCGTCCGCGCGTCGATCTCACCGCGGGTCGTCGTCCCCAGTTGCATCGCAAGGGCGCTGTCGGTGCTGTCCCGGATCAATTCATCGTCGATCGCTGGTCCGTCGATGCTCGAAGCGTTGCTGGTCTCGCTCACGGTGGACACCACGCATCTCCCCTCGGTACCGCACCGAAGTGCAGATTCCTTGGTTGCTGAGTTCGGAACGACCGTAGAGCGGCCCGCGACCAACAACCAAGAAGATTGCGCGAGTTTGCAGCAAGCGCATTGACGGCGCCGAACGTGCTCTCGACCATCGAGGTGCCGCGCAATCTCATGCAAGGCAGACGACAGGAGAACGACCATGAAGCTACGGTTCCTTGGTAAGGACTCCAAAGTGGGCGACTGCCCTACCCTCTACGCCACCGACCAGGACACGTATCTCGTCCAAGGCTGGAGGATTGCCTGGGACGACCCTCGGGTGCAGCTCGACATCCCCGCGGGGAAGACCGCGGTGGAGGTCCCCGCCGAGCTGTTCGAGCACCTGGGGAAGGACGGTCTTCCCTCTGGACAGTTCATGCGGTGTGAGGACCCGCTCGTGGTCCTCACACCGAGTGGTACGTACGTTGTGCAGGGCCAGGAGGTGACCGATCCCGAGGCCCTGGCGCAGATGTCGATTCCGGACTACGAGACAGTGGTCGAGGTCTCCAAGGCCGCGATCACAGCCCTACTGGAGGAACCACGTGGAGCTGATCTCCAGCGCCGAGCGCAACCGGCTCATTGAAGCTGTCGCGCACGATGCCTTCCATCTGGAGCTGAGGGACGACTACTCAGTGCCATTGGAGGACGGGCCGTACGAGAAGTGGCTCGGGGGAGTGGTCGACAACGCCTTCATGGACTCGTGGCTGACGATGGTCCGAGGGCTCACCCAGGAGGGCAAGACGGTGCGGCGGGTCCGCGTGGTGACTGAGCCGCACACTCCGTACATCCGCTGGGAGCACGAGGGAACTCCGCTCAACGAGGAAGCCGGCGAGCAGATCCGATGGTTGCCGCGCCACGCGTTGCCCGAGGGCCTGGTCTTTCCGGTCGAAGGCAACGACTGGTGGCTCTTCGACGAAAAGCTCCTGGCAGTCGGGCACTTCGACGCGAACGGAAGGGTCCTCGGTTCCGAAGTGATCGACGACCCCGAGACGGTCGCCGAATGCGTCCGTGTCCGGGACCTCCTCTGGGAATCTGCAATCCAGCACTCCGAGTACAAGCCCTGACCGAGCAGTGAACAACCAGGCACAGGAGACCCGCGAGGCGTTGGGCGCCCGGCTGCGTGGATTCCGCAAGGACGCGGGGTTCACCAGCGGCCGGGCCTTCGCTGCTGTCACCGGTTGGCAGGAGTCGAAGGTCTCTCGCATTGAGAACGGCAAGCAGAACGCGAGTGAGGACGACATCCGGGTCTGGTGCGAGAAGACCGGCCGCTCGGGCGAGATCTCGGACCTGGTCGCCACCGTCCGACACATAGACGAGCTGTGGATGGAATGGCGCCGGCAGCTCCAGGAAGGCACTGAGAACCGCCAGAAGAAGTCCCTGCCGCTCTACCAGAAGACGAAGGTGTTCAGGATCTGGGACCCCTCCACGATCTGGGGCACCATCCAAACCTCCGGCTACGCGGAAGTCATCTTCGAACAGGTGTCGAACTTCTATGAATCGCCGGCCGATACGGAGGCTGCCGTGGCCAAGCGCCTTGAACGACAGTCGTACCTCTATAAGGGTGATCGGATCTTCAACGTGCTCCTTGGCGAGCAGGCCCTCTACTCGAACCACGGCGGGTCGGGGGTCATGAGGGCGCAACTCGACCGACTGATAGCGGTGATGGCGCTACCTCGACTCAGCCTGGGCATCGTCCCACGGTCGGCCCCCCTCGAACTCTGGATCGGCCATGCCTTCTCGATGTTCGACGACAAGCTCGTGATGGTGGAGACCTACTCCGCGGAGATGTCAGTGACGCAGCCGCGGGAAGTCGAGCAATACCGGAAGGCATTCGAGTTTCACCGACGGTCCGCCGTCTACGGGCAGCCCGCGAGGGAGCTGATCCTAAAGGCCATCCAGCATTTTGAGCGCATGGGAAGGGGAAACCGTGAATGAAGAGCCGAATTGGCACACAAGTAGCTACACGAAGTCGGATACATGCGTCGAAGTCGCCGATAACCTACCGAAGAAGGTTCTGGTCCGGGACTCCAAGCGCCGACAGGGGGCAGTTCTGGACTTCCCGGACTCCTCCTGGGCCGATTTCGTCGAGTTTAGCAAGGATTTCCAGGTGTAGGCAGGTGCGTCCTGGCCCCCTCTCTGGAGTGGGTCCTGCCCAAAACCATAAAGGTATTCCCCCGTCAGACCCAGTCGACCAGGTCGGCGATGGAGTCCACGACGGTGGAGGGCCGGAAGGGGTACTTGTCACCACCGCACGGCCCCCCGTTTGACCGCTGCCGGGATGCGGGGAGCGCGGCGCGGCGTGAACCTCGTAGGACAGGAGGTTCACGATGCGTATATGTTCCCTCGCTCCTCGTGCCGCCGGGGTGGCCGTCGTGCTGGCGGTCGCCCTGCCCGGCGGTACGGCCGCGGCCCACGAGAACGGTTCCGTGGACGCCACCGTCACCCCCGCGAGCGCGGCGGCCGGCGCCTCCGTGGAGGTGAGAGTGACCGGCTGCGAGGGCGCCACCGGATCGGCCGGCTCCGGAGCCTTCGAGGGGGAGGCGAAGCTCACCGGGCGGGGCGGCGACGACCTCCACGGCACCGCCACCATCCGCAAGGGCGTCACCGGCTCCTACGAACTCACCGTCATCTGCGACGGCCACCCCCACCAGGGCGTCGGCACCGTCCGCGTGATCCAGCGGAACGTCCAGCCGAGCGCCCCGGTCCGCGCCGGCGGCGGCGGCACCGCCCGCCTCACCTCGGCGGTGTCCCCGGAGGCCGACGGAGCCGACGAGGCGGGCCCAGGCACCCGGCACGCCGTGATCGGCCTCATCCTCGCCGGGGTCGCGGCGGTCGCCGTGGCGTTCCGCAGCGTCCGCCGGCGCCGCTCGGAGTGACGGGGCCGTGAGCGTGTCCGGCGGCGAACGCCCGTCCGGGACCGGACGCCTGCTGACCGGCGTCGCCTGGGCGGTCCTCCTGGTGGGCCTCGGACTGTGGGGCAGCGGTGTCGCGAATCTGCCCGGGGGCCTCTCCGGGCCCGCGACCGGCGACGTGGCGGCGGTCGGCCGCCCCCACGCCGTCGAACTGCCGCCCGCCCACGAGCCGTTGGCGCCCGCCCGGCCGCAGCGCGTCGAGGTGCCGTCCCTGAAGGTCGGCGCCCCGGTGACCGCCCGCGGCCTGGACGCCCGGGGCGCGATCGACCCGCCGCCGTTCGCCCAGGGGGACACCGTCGGTTGGTACGGCGGCGGCACCCGCCCCGGCGCGCCCGGCGCGGCCCTCTTCGTCGGCCACGTCGACACCGAGACGGACCCCGCCGTCTTCTACGACCTGAGCGCGGCGCGCCCCGGCGAGCGGATCGACGTGACCCGCGACGACGGCACCGTCGCCGAGTTCACGATCGACGACGTCCAGGTCGTCACCAGCGACCGCTTCGACGCGAAGAAGGCCTACGGCCCCCATGAGGAGGGCCGCGCCGAACTGCGCCTGATCACCTGCGGCGGCACCTTCGACCGGGCCGCCCGCGCCTACACGGCGAACGTGATCGTCTCGGCGTACCTCACGGGAGTACGCCGCTGAGGGGCTGCGCTAGGCGGCCTGCCGCCCGGCCAGTGACGGCGCCGGAGCGGTCGTCGCGGCACCTCTGGCGGCGCGTACGCCGAGGCCGCCGAAGACCGCCGCGAACACCGCCCACAGCAGGGCGTGCGAGGCCAGCGACAGCATGCGGAAGTCCCACAGCAGCGACGCGTCGACCGGCACCGGGTCGGGGTTGCCCGGCAGCAGGAAGAGCGCCGCGAGGACGGCGACCGCGGTGAGGGCCGTCGCGATGTGCCGCACCGGCTCTGGCCGCGCGGCGAGGCGGACGTACACCTGGCGCACCAGGAACATGCCGAGCACGCCGATGGCGACCGCGGCGAGCCAGAGCGCCTGGCGGTTGCCGACGGTGCCCGCGTCGCCGACGCCCGGCGGGTTCGCGGGATAGCGCAGGCCGGGCAGGAGCGAGACCGCGAGGAAGGCCGCCGCGGAGAAGGCCAGCGCGCGCGGCCACGGCAGGGCGCGCGGATCGCGCCGGTGCACCGCGGCGTACGCGACGGCGAACAGCACGCCGAGGGCCAGGCCCGCGACGACCGCGGTGACGACGAGGCCGCCGTGCTGGGTGGAGCGGCTGAACAGCTCTTCGTGGTGCTGGACGGCCTGGGCCGCGCCGTGCGCGTGCTCCTGGGCGGCCGCGCGTTTCTCCTCGGCGCGGATCGCGCGGTCCATCAACGGCTCGGCGAGCAGCAGGGAGAAGAGGCCGGCCGTGAGACCCGCCGCTCCGCCCGCCGCCAGGCCGCGTCCGAGCAGGGGAAGTACAGGGGAGGAAGGTGCTGAGGGCATGGTGCTGGTGTCCGTCCGCCCGGTCAGTGGCACGGGGCACCGAAGAGGTGCCGGCCGTCGTGCGCGAACTCGTGGAGGTAGTCGCCGGTCGCCGAGATCAGCGAGCCGTTGTCCATGAACACGGCGTAGAGCGCGATGAGCGCGACGACCGCGGCGGCCGAGGCGATCAGCCAGTCGCGGGTCTGCGTCACGGCGGCCTGGCTCGCCGTGGTGTCGGTGTGCGGAGCTGCGGAGTGCAGGGACATACCGGTGGGCCTCCTTCTGGGGTTTCCACGCCCCATGGCAGGAGGACGACGGGTCAGTTCCTGACTTCCGCGTACGGGTGTGCGTACGCGGTCACAGTGGCGGGACCGTCCCGGATTCGCACCGGGTTCCTGTCAACCGTCGCCTCGATGTATGGACTTGTCGTCACGGAGAGTCCCAGCAGGTCGCGTCCCTGTCAACACCCCCGGGGTGCGGGTGCGCTGTGTCAGGATTGAGCTACGGACAGTGCGCCCAAGGGGGAGTGGATGTACCGACAAGGCACCGGCCGCGGACGTCGCGCCGCGGCCAGGGGGGTGCGGACGGGGGTGGCGCTGGCGGGGGCCGCGCTGCTCCTTTCCGCGTGCTCCGCTTCCGGTGGTGACGCGGGGGAGAACGCGCCGGGGCCGCCGAAGCAGCAGCCCAGGAGCAAGGACCCGTACTGGGTCAACCCGGAGGGAAACGCGGCCAGGCAGGTCGCCGCGTACGAGAAGGACGGCGCGAAGGACGACGCCGAGCTGATCCGGAGGATCGCCCGGCAGCCGGTCGCCGAGTGGCTCGTCCCGGAGAACGCCGAGGAGCAGGCGCGCGGCTTCACCGAGGCCGCCGAGAAGGCCGACCGGGACGCCCTGCTGGTCCTCTACAACATCCCGCACCGCGACTGCGGCCAGTACTCGGGCGGCGGCGCGGCGGACGGCGACGCCTACCGCGCGTTCGTCGACGAGGTCGCCCGGGGCATCGGCGACCGGCGCGCCACGG
Source organism: Streptomyces sp. G44 (assembly GCF_016905445.1). Lineage (GTDB taxonomy): Bacteria > Actinomycetota > Actinomycetes > Streptomycetales > Streptomycetaceae > Streptomyces. Next base: position 73,762 of record NZ_JAFEXF010000009.1, on the reverse strand, counting down.
TGATCCTGGAGCCGGACGCGGTGCTGCACATGGTCGACAACTGCACGCCCGAGCAGTTCCACGAGGAGCGCTACGACCTCCTCCGGGGCGCCATCGGAAAGCTCAAGTCCCTGCCGGACACCACGGTGTACCTGGACGCGGGCAACGCGGGCTGGCAGGACCCCGACTCGCTCTGGGAGCCCCTGAAGCGGTCCGGCGTCGAGCGGGCCGACGGCTTCTCGGTGAACGTCTCCAACTTCCAGACCACCGAGGCCAGTACGGAGTTCGGCAAGCGGCTCTCGGCGAAGGTCGGCGGCAAGCCGTTCGTCATCGACACGGGGCGCAACGGCAACGGGCCCTACGAGGAGGGCAAGGACCCGTGGTGCAACCCGCCGGGGCGGGCGCTCGGCGAGGAGCCGACGACGGAGACGGACGATCCGCTCGTCGACGCGTACCTGTGGGTCAAGCGGCCGGGGGAGTCCGACGGGACGTGCCGGGGCGGCCCCAAGGCGGGGGAGTGGTGGCCGGAGTATGCCTTGGGCCTGGTGAGGAATGCCTCGTAGGGGTCGCCTCCCCTTACGGGGCGGCAGTCACGGCACGCGGACCCACCGCGCCTTGCTGGGAACACCCTGGTCATCCGTCACGAACAGCATGTACCAGCCCGATTCCACCAGGCTCCGGTTCTTCGGAACCGTCACCGTCACCGCACCCTTCGACTTCTCCAGGGCCAGCGCGATCGACGTCTGGTCGATGTCCGTGACATGCGTCGACGCGCTGGGCCGGATGAGCCGCGCCGTCCTGATCGACGACGCGTGCCGCGTCGGGAACGTCCCCGACCCGCCCCGCCCGATCGTCCCCGGGCCCTCGCCGAGGCCCGGCCGCGGCCCCTGGTAGAGGTAGGGCGGCGTGTAGATCTCGATGCGCTGCTCGAAGACGCCCGGCTTGGTGTCGGCCCTGTCGGCGAAGAGCGAGTCGGAGCCGAAGAACATCACGCGGCCGTCCGGCAGCAGGATCGACCCGGAGTGGTAGTTGCGGCCGACCAGCGGGTCGGCGACCCTGCGCATCTCCCCGGTCCTCGCGTCGTAGATCCGGGCCTGGTGGATGTCGGAGTCGCCGCGCCCGCGGTAGTCCTGCGAGCCGCCGGAGATCAGGACGGTGTCGTCCGGCAGCGTCGAGATCTGCGGGTAGCGCGTGCCCTTCTCCAGGGAGGGCCCGTCGACGAACCTCGGCTCGTCCGCCCGCAGGTCGACGATGCGGGTCTTCGCGCTGGACTCCTTGGACTCGCCGACACCGCCGCCGCCGACCACCATGTACTTCTGGTCCTGGGCGGGCGGCAGTTCGACCGTGCCGGAGGTCTCCAGGAGCTTCTGGTCGCTCAGGCCCGGGACGCCCTTCCACGTGTTGGTCCGCAGGTCCCAGATGCCGGGCGTGCGGCCGACGTCGTCGGGGCCGTAGCCCGCGTTGGAACCGGAGTAGAAGAGCCTGCCGTCGGTCATCTGGAAGATCGCCGGGTACGTCGGGAACTGCCGGACGCCCTTGGTGTACGTCCACTTCCTGGTCTTCGGGTCGTACACCTCGTTCTTGCCCGGCACCAGCTGGCCGATCTCGTCCAGGCCCGAGGTGGAGAGGACGCGGCCGTCGGCGAGCGTGGTCAGCGTGGGGTACCAGCGGGCCTCGTTCATCGGGTCGACCTTGATGTACCGCTCGGCGACCGGGTCGAACTCGAAGGCGTCCTTGATCCCCTGGAAGTCCTTCTTGTCCAGGGCGAGCTTCTGCGCCATGCCGTAGACGTTGCGCTTGTCGGTGCCCTGCATGCCGTGGACGCGGTAGTTGTCCTGCGTGCCCGTCTCGTACCTTGCGCCGCTCCTGGCCGCCTCGACGTAGACCCGGCTCAGACCGGGCTCCGTACGCAGGAACTTCCCCGTCCGCTTGTCGAAGACCTTCTTCGCCTTCTCGACCAGGATGTTGTCCTGGGAGACGAACGTCTTGCCGTTCTTCTTGCCGGTGAACTCGGTGCCCGCGGGAATCGTCTTCGGCTCGTCCGGGTCCTCGTTGTGGACGATCATCAGGCCGCCCGCCTTCGTGACGTCGCCCTTCAGCTTCTCGTAGCGCTGCGTGCCGCCCGCGATCAGCAGATTGCCGTTGCCCAGCTGGGTGTGGCCCGTGCAGAACAGGTCGGTGGGCGTCGGGATCTTCTTGACCGTCCCCTTGACCGGGTCCCACAGCCGGGTGTCGAACTTCTTCTTGTCGAAGTTGTCCTGGTCGTTGCCGGAACCGGCGACCAGCAGGACCTTTCCGGTGTGCAGGAGGGCCGCGTGGATGGTGTTCTGCCGGTACTCCTCGGGGAACTCCACGATCTCCCAGCGGCCGTTGTCCGCCTTGTACTCCGACTGGTTGATCTTGTAGTCGTGGTACTTCTCGGAGCCCACGCGCCACAGCCAGGGGCCGTTCATCCCCGCCAGCGCGAGGACGACCGCCGCGCCCACCGCGACGCGGCGGGCGCGGCGGTGACCGGAAGGGTCCTTCATTTGTCACGTCCCCCAAGTCCTCCCAGTTCCTCGCGGGGCATCCGCGTCGTCTGCTCGGCGGAGGCCCAGCTGGGCTTCGGCCGGGGCGCGTGCGGGGCGGGCCGCCGGCCGGACGGGGCCGCGGGGACCGGCGGGAGCGCGGCCAGGGCATCGCGCCGCTGCGGGAGGGCGGGGACCGCGCAGGACGGCGGCCACGAGGCGTCTCCGTCCTGCGGCACCGCGGCCTTCCTCCGCTCCTCCCGCAGGCCCCAGCGCCACGCGAAGACCGGCGCCGCCGTGATCAGCAGGGCGAAGGAGGCCCAGACGAGCATCGCCGGGTGGGAGTGGCCGTACACGAAGGAGGCGGCCATCGAGCCGCCGAAGACCAGGACGAAGAACAGGTGGATCCGGAAGGTCCCGAACAGCGTGTCCGGGCTCGCCGAGTCGCCCTTGGGGGTCACCACGAACGTGCTCTTGCGGCGCAGGACCGCGTCCAGGAGCGAGCGCGCGTAGACCGGGGCGGAGAGCGCCGACATCACCATGCCCGCCACACCGCCGGAGCCCTCCGGCTCGTGCGGGGAGACGTTGTGCCTGCGGTTCCAGACGTAGAGGCCGATTTGCAGCGCCGAGGCGTTGCCGTACAGCATCAGCCAGATGGCCGGGTCGATGTTCACGCCGGATGCGCCGAGCCCCAGGAACAGCGCGCAGCTCAGCGCCGCCAGGATCCAGTTCAGGGCGGACATCGGATAGAAGATGACCATCATCGTGTAGTTGAAGAGACGGCCCGGCGGCAGCGAGAACGGCGCCTTCCAGAACTGCTTGAGGATCGTCTCGTACGTCCCCCGCGACCAGCGCAGCTGCTGGGTGAAGAAGTCCGTCCAGGCGTTCGGGCCCTCGCCGACCGCGAGCACGTCGGGCGTGTAGACCGACTTCCACTTCTTCCCGGTCCGCGGGTTCGTCGCCCGGTGGATCTCGAAGCCCGTCGCCATGTCCTCGGTGATCGAGTCGTACAGGCCGCCGATCTGCTTCAGCGCCCTGACGCGTACGGCGTTGCTGGTGCCGACGAACATCGGCGCGCCGTAGGCGTTCCCCGCCCGCTGGATCAGCGCGTGGAAGAGGAACTGCTGCGACTCGGCGGCCTTGGTGACGACGTTGTCGTAGTTGCCGTAGACCTGCGGGCCGATCACGAAGCCGACGTTCTCGTCGCGGAAGAAGCCGAGCATCCGCTCCAGGTAGTTCGGCATCGGCACGTGGTCGGTGTCCACGGAGGCGAAGTAGTCGTAGTCGTCGCCGTGCGCGTCCAGCCAGGCGTTGTAGTTGCCGTGCTTGGTCCTGGCGCGGTGCGGGCCCTTGGCCGTGTTCCACCTCGCCACGCCCTTGCGGGAGAAGTGGCACACGCCGAGCCGCAGGCAGACCTCCTTGACCTCCGGGTCGTCGCCCTCGTCGAGGAGCCAGACGTGCAGCAGGCCGCGGTGGCGGATCCTGACCGCGGCCTCCAGGGTCCTCGTCACCATCTCGATCGGCTCCTTGCCGGGCACGAACGAGGTGAGGAAGGCGACTCTGGTGCCGGTCTCGGGCACCACCGGAACGGGGTCGCGGGCGACGAGCGTCGCGTGCGCGTTGGACAGGACGTTCATGCAGCGGAAGAACTCGATCAGCCCGATCGACACGAGCATGACGATGTCGAGGACGGGCAGCCAGTCGTTCGCGACGTAGTCCCGCCTCGTCCAGTGCTCGGGCTGGAGCAGCCAGCCGAGCAGGACGAGCGAGAGCAGGGGGGCCGCGCCCAGCATCAGCGCGGCCCGGACTCTGTGCGGCTCCTGCGAGAGCAGCGAGCGGTACCTCACGCGGTACGGCGTGCCCGGGTCGGGCCGGGTCAGTGGCCCGGCGAGCCGGCTGTAGTGCTCGTAGTCGTACCGCGGCAGGGTCTTCCTGATGCGGCGTAAGCCGCCCGTCCGGTGCGGTGGCACGCGCAGCCGGACCGTTTCTGAAGGGTCGTTCTGCCGCGCCCCCGTCGGCGTCGACGTCATGGTCATCCCCCCGGCACGCGGTCGCCCGCATGTTCTCGGTTCCATCCGCCCGCCGGGTCCCCCACGACCCGCACGGACGTGTCAGCGGCAGGCCGCCGTCCCCTCGCGCGGGGACCGGCACGCCTCCGAACGCATTGATGCCCCCCTCGACATCGCCTCACGAACGGGGCCCCCGACCCTGCCCCGCCGCGGACCCGCGAGCCCCCAAACGCCCTGCGCCGTCCGCCTCATGAGAGCCAGTGGCTCCAGAACAGAGTTCTACGCCCCTCAGCGTGATCGCAAGGGCGATACAAGGCGTTTACCGGTCAAACGAGCTATTTGAGGTGTCTCTTGGGGCAGGAGTGCCCAAACGTGTTCGAATATTGCCGAAGTGTTCCCGTATGGCCCGCTCGGCCCGCACGGCGTCCCCCGAGCGCACCGCCTCCAGGATCTCGCGGTGCTGGCGGCAGGTGATCCGGGGATCCTGCGGTAGGTCCACCAGGTCGGTGCGGACCTTGTGGAAGGCGTCCCAGAACGCCTCCAGGACCTCGCCGAGGAGCAGATTGCCGAGGCCGCGGTAGAGCGCGGCGTGAAAGGCGCGGTCGGTCTCGGCGCGCACGGCGCCCTCGGGGGAGGCGGCCTCGGCGTCCATGCGGTCCACCAGGGCGTCGAGTTCCGCGAGGTCGGCCTCCGGGACCCGGCCCGCGAGGCGCGCGATCAGCCCGGTCTCCACGGCCTCGCGCAGCTCCAGGAGCTGGAGCAGGCTGTCCTCGCCGCGGTAGTGGCCCGCGACCGTGCGGAACGCGAGGCCCTCGATCATCGGCGCGACCGACATCGGACCGACATACGTGCCGAAACCGTGCCGGATCTCGACGATCCCCATCGCCTGGAGCGCCTTCAGGGCCTCGCGTACGGAGTTCCTGCTGACCCCCAGGCGCGCCATCAGCTCGGGCTCGGTGGGCAGCGAGGCCCCGGAGGGCAGCCGGGAATCGATGATGAGCTTCTTGATCCGCTCCTGGATGTCGCGCGCCATGGCGCAACCGTAGCGGGCCGTGGACACGACGAAGGCCCCCCGCGTGAACGGAGGGCCTTCGCTGTCTGTGCGCCGCCAGGGACTCGAACCCCGGACCCGCTGATTAAGAGTCAGCTGCTCTAACCAACTGAGCTAGCGGCGCCTGCTGACCTGGAGAACTCTACCGGATGTGCCGGGGTGCTCCCGACCGACCCGCCTTCCCGGCGCGCGCGGCGAAGGCGCACTCGGAACGGCGGACGGGGGCCGATACATCATTCGGACCGTCAACATGCGGCATCGCGGGACAGTTGGGAAACTGACGGATATGCAGATTCGCGGACATTCTTTTCAGGAGTGTGAGGGAAATCGCATGGACGACGCTCCGGTATTCGTGGAATTCGATCCCGAGAGTGACTGCGACTGCCCCGGCTGTGTCCATCGGCGGCGTTCGATGGCGCACGCGCTGCCGCTGGGTCTCGGGGGCCACCCGGCGGCGCACGGCGCGCGCCGTGCCCTGGTCCTCGCGGCGGCGGCCGGCACGGTGCTCGGCGGCCAGACGCTGCCGGCCGTGGCCGTCGCGGACACGGAGACCCGGTCTGCCAGGCCCGATGCCCGGCCGGCCGAGGACGGACCGGACACGCCCCAGGGCGGCGTCAGCCCGCTGCACGGCGGCTCGGGCGCCCCGGCGGCCTCGACCTACCGGGCGATCACCCGTACGGAGATCCTGGAGCGGGCCAAGACGTGGCTCGCCGCGCGGGTGCCGTACAGCATGAGCAAGTACTGGACCGACGGCTACCGCCAGGACTGCTCCGGCTTCGTCTCGATGGCCTGGAACCTGAGCGGCAACGAATGGACGGGCAGCCTCGACAAGTACGGGGTCCGCATTTCCAAGGAGGAGCTGCAACCCGGCGACATGCTCCTCTTCCACAATCCGGCGAACCCCACCCATGGTTCTCACGTGACGCTTTTCGGGGGGTGGACGGACAGTGCGCAGACGATGTACGTGGCGTACGAACAGGCCCGGCCGCACGCCCGCAAGCAGCCGACGCCCTATGCCTACTGGTCGAACCCCGACCGCTATCTGGCCTATCGCTTCAAGGGCGTGGCGGACGCCGGGGACCCGTTGGGCGAGGGGGTCGTGGAGGACCCGGCGGGCGGCAAGGCGAGCGGCCCGGGCTCGACGGTGACGCGGTATCCCGGCGCGGGGGCGTTCGGTCCCGGGGCGAACAACAAGTACGTGACGCGGCTCGGCAAGGCCCTGGCCGCCCGCGGCGGCAAACGGTTCTACCGCTCGGGCCCCGGACCGCGCTGGACGGAGGCGGACCGCAGGGCGACGCAGGCGTTCCAGTTGGCGCAGGGCTGGCGGGGCGCGGACGCGGACGGGCTGCCGGGGCCGACGACGTGGTCGTACCTGATGAGGGCGGAGGGACGGGACATCCCGCCGGGCACGGCCGCCGGTGCGCGGGGTGCGCCCGCATACCCCGGACGGGGCGTCTTCCGCCCCGGCAGGTCGCACGCGGCGATCGAGCAGCTCGGCAGGCAACTGGTGCGGAAGGGCTTCGGCAGGCACTACGCGCGGGGCCCGGGCCCCGTCTGGAGCGAGAGCGACCGCCGCAACGTGGAGGCGTTCCAGCGCGCCCAGGGCTGGCGGGGCGCGGCGGCCGACGGCCATCCGGGCCCGGAGACGTGGCGGAGGCTGTTCCGGTGAGGGCCGGGGCGGTGCGGGGCAGGTGGGACAGGCGGGGCCGCCGGCGCACGGGATCGGCGCGCGTGAGGACGAGATCGACGCGGGCGCGGATGAGCCCGCTTCGCGGGCGGCCGCCCGGACAGACACCGGCGAGCCACGCGCGGACGGGCCGGGTGGACGTGCCGTCGGACCCGGTGCAGGTGCAGACGGGTCCACCGCACGTGCAGACGAAACCGGCGCGCGAGCGAGCTGGGGGCGTGGGTGAGGTGCGGGCTCGTGGCGTGAGCGGGGCGCGAGGCCTAGACAGGGATGAGGCGCGGGCTCGTGACGTGGGCGAGGCACGCGATCGAGGCGTGCGCGAGGCGAGGGCCCGGGGTGTGGATGAGACGGGGGCGCGTGGCACGGATGAGGCGCGAGCCCGTGGCGTGGACGAGGCGCGAGCTGGAGGCGTGGATGGGGCGTGGGCGCAGGATGTGAATGGGGCGCGGGCTCAAGGCGTGCACGGGGTGCGGGACCCAGGCACGGATGGGGCGCGAGCTGGAGGCGTGTACGAGGCGCGAGACCCAGACGCGCGCGAGCCGCGAGCTCAAGGCGTGTCCGAGCCGCGGGCTCAAGGTGTGCACGGGGTGCGGGACCCAGGCACGGATGGGGCGCGAGCTGGAGGCGTGTACGAGGCGCGAGACCCAGACGCGCGCGAGCCGCGAGCTCAAGGCGTGTCCGAGCCGCGGGCTCAAGGCGTGCACGGGGTGCGGGACCCAGGCACGAAGGGGACGCGCGATCGAGGCGTGAATGAGGCGCGGGCCCAGGGTGTGATTGGGGCGCGAGCTGAAGACGTGTACGAGGCGCGAGACCCAGACGCGCGCGAGCCGCGAGCTCAAGGCGTGTCCGAGCCGCGGGCTCAAGGCGTGCACGAGGCGCGAGGCCCAGGCACGAAGGGGACGCGCGATCGAGGCGTGAATGAAGCGCAAGCCCATGGCGTGAATGAGGCGCGAGCCCGTGGTGTGGATGAGGCGTGGGACCCGGGTGCGAATGAGGCGGAGGCACGGATGATTGTGACGGCGGCTTCGCAGGCGCAGGGACAGGGGCAGGGGCAGGGGCCGTGGTTCGGTGGGGTGTCCGAGGTGGCCGCCGCGCGGCCGGCGCGGGTGATCCAGACCGAGGCCACCACCGAGATCCCCGTCCACCTCCTCTTCCGCGACGACCCGGACGACGTGACGGGCGTCCCCCTGGCGCCCGCCGTGGTGCGGCGCAGGCAAGGCACGGGAGAGCAGCCGAAGGCGGTACGGCGCCCGGCGGCGCCTCCCGCCGAGGTCGCGCCGCGCCCCGTGCCCGACATCGACCCGGCGCTCGTGGAGCGCCGGGCACGGGTGCTGCCCGGCCTCGCCGGTGTGCTCGGCGGGTGCGCGGGCGCCGCGGGGTGCGCGCTCTCGCTGTGGTGGGCGGGGGTGCTGCCGGAGCCCGCGCTGCGGCTGACGGGGCTGCCCGGGTACACGGGCGCCGGGCTCGGGGCGGCGCAGTGGGCCTCGCTCGCCGGCTCGGGGACGCTCGGCCTCTTCGGGTTCGGCGGCCTGGCGAGGGGACGCGTGGGCCGGGCGTGGGTGCTGAGCCTCTTCGGCCGCTACCGGGGCACCGTCCGCCGGACCGGCCTGCTGTGGGTGAACCCGCTGCTGCTGCGCCGCCGTGTCGACGTACGCCTGCGGCACTGGCGCAGCGAACCGATGCCCGCCGTGGACCGGGACGGGGTCGCGCTGCGCGTCGTCGTCCTCCTGGTCTGGCGGGTCAAGGACACCGCGCGGGCGACGCTCGCGGTGGCGGACCACCAGGAGTACCTGCGGGAGTGCGTGGAGGCGACGACCGCGCGGGTGCTCTCGCGGCTGCCGGCCGACGCGTTCCACGACGACGCCCCCACCCTGCGCGACGCGGACGCCGTGGGCGCCACGCTGACCCGGGTGCTCGCGGCCGAGGCGGAGGCGGTGGGCGTGGAGGTGTTCTCGGCGCAGCCGACGCGTATCGAGTACGCGCCCGAGGTCGCCGCAGTGATGCAGCGCAGCAGGGTCGCCGCGCTCGACGCGCGGCACCGCGACACGGTCCTGACCTCGGTGGTCGATTCCGTGGAGGACACCGTGACGCGGCTGACGACGCGAGGCCTGGTGGAGCTGGACGACTACGAGCGCAAGGCGTTGGTGAAGGACCTGACGGTCGCGTTCTGCACGGGGCGCGCCGAGCAGCGCTGACGGCACTCTCCCGCAACTGCCGCGTCCCACGCGACAGTTGAATCTGCGATTGGTATGGACATGTTCAACTAACGGCCATAACCTGAACTTGGTCTAGACCGCAGTGCGCGCACGTCTCACGGAACACCCCCACGTTCGGTCAGGAGCGGCACATGCGTAAGAAGAAGGTGTACGCGGCCATGGTAGGCCTCACCACGGTCGGCGCGTTCGCGCTCTCCGCCGGTGGCGCCAGCAGCCACGGCTACACGGATCTGCCGGCCAGCCGGCAGATCAACTGCGCCAAGGGCGTGGTGACCAACTGCGGCTCCATCCAGTACGAACCGCAGAGCGTCGAGGGACTCAAGGGCTTCCCCGCCGGGGGACCGGCGGACGGCAAGATCTGTTCGGCGGGCATAGCGGGCTTCAACCAGCTCAACTCGCCGAAGACGCCGAACGGCGGGGCGTGGCCCGCGACCCAGGTGAGCGGCGGACAGAACTACACGTTCCGCTGGCAGTTCACCGCCCGGCACCGCACCACGGACTTCAAGTACTACATCACCAAGCAGGGCTGGGACGACAGCAAGCCGGTGACCAGGGCCGCCCTGGACACCACGCCGTTCCTCAGCGTCCCGTACAACAGCCAGCAGCCGCCCGCGACGCTCTCGCACAGCGGCACGATCCCCGGCGGCCGCAGCGGGCACCACGTGATCGTCGCGGTCTGGACGGTGGCGGACACGGCGAACGCGTTCTACGCCTGCTCGGACGTCAAGTTCTGACAGCCGCGCCGGGGCCGTAGAGCAGGCGACGACGGCCCGCGGTCGCCCGCGTGCCCGAGGGGACGTGGGGGTATGTGCGCGCGGAGCACAGGGGTGGTCATCTGGGCCCCGAAGCGACAATGCGCCCGCGCCGAGATGGCGAGCACGGACATACCCCCGCGGCCCCGCCCCACAACCGAGCCGAGGCGCCCACCCGGGCACCCGCGCACCCGCACCAGCCACACCACCCGCACCAGCCACACCACCCACACCCTGCAACCCACCCCACCGCCCCTACCGTGAACCCCATGGTTCAGGACAGCGTGTGGAAAGGCCTGCGGCGGCACCGCTACCTGGGAAGCAGCGCTCCCTGGCGCAGCGCCCTCTACCTGCTCGGCGGAGCCCTCCTCGGCGCCGCCGTGCTCGTCGTCGGCGCCACCCTGACCGCCGTGGCGGCGGCCCTGGCGCTCGTACTCATCGGCATCCCCCTCCTTGCCGCACTCGCCTTCTCCGGCGTTCCCGTCGCCGCCCTGGAACGCCGCCGCATGCTGCTCGTCGACCCCGAACCGGCGCCCACCCCCCACCGCACCCCGCCCGCCCCCGGCATCCACGCCTGGTTCCGGCTCCGCCTGACGGAGCAGGCCACCTGGCGCGAGCTCGCCCACGCCGCCCTGTTCGCCCTCGTCCTGTGGCCCCTGGACCTCCTCGTCCTGGCGGCCACCGTCGCGCTCCCCGCCCTCCTCCTCGCCGCCCCCGCGCACCTCGCCGCCACCGGCGGCCCGGGCCACGACATCCGCCCCGCCAAGCTGTGGGTCGTCGACGCCTACCCGGCGGCCTGCGGGACCGCGCTCCTCGGCCCGCTCCTGCTCGCCGCCCTCGCGTATCCGCTCGGCGCGTACGCCGCCGCCCGCGCCGCGTTCGCCCGCCTCCTGCTCGCCCCGCGGGAGTCCGAACTCGCCGCGAGCCTCGCCGAGGTGACCCGCTCGCGGGCCCGGCTGGTCGACGCATTCGAGGCGGAGCGGCGGCGGATCGAGCGGGACCTGCACGACGGGGCGCAGCAGCGGCTGGTGGCGCTCACGATGCGCCTGGGGCTGGCGCGGCTCGACACCGAGCCCGGCAGCGCCCTCGCCGGGCAGCTCGCCGCCGCGCACGACGAGGCGGGCCAGGTCCTGACCGAGCTGCGGGAGCTGATCCGCGGCATCCATCCGCAGGTCCTCACCGACTACGGCCTCGCCGCGGCGACAGAGGATGCGGCGGACCGCTCCGCCGTGCCCGTGACAGTGACCATGGAGACGGACGGCGTACCGCTGCCCAGGCTGCCCGAACCCGTCGAATCCGCCGGGTACTTCGCGGTCCGCGAGGCCTTGGCGAACGTCGGCAGGCACAGCGGCGCGACCAGGGCCCGCGTCACCGCCGCGCACACCGACGGAGTCCTCCGCGTCGAGGTGCGCGACGACGGCCGCGGCGGCGCGGACCCGGCCCGCGGCACGGGCCTGACCGGACTCGCCGACCGGCTCGCGGTCCTCGGTGGCACACTGACGGTCACCAGCCCGCCGGGCGGCCCGACAGTCCTGTCAGTGGAGATCCCGTGCCAAGCCCACCCCCACCCCCCCCCCCCCCCCCCCACCCCGCCCCGCCCCCGGCCCCGCCGCCAACCCCCGCCCCACGCCTGAGAGTCGTACTCGCCGAGGACAGCGTGCTGCTGCGCGAGGGCCTGATCGGCGTGCTCGCCCGCTTCGGCCACGAGACGGTCGCCGCCGTCGGCGACGCGGACGCGCTCCGGGACGCCGTGTCGGCGTACGAACCGGACATCGTCGTCACCGACGTGCGGATGCCGCCGGGCTTCCAGGACGAGGGGCTGCGGGCGGCGGTGGAGCTGCGGAAGCGGCGGCCGGCGCTGCCGGTGCTCGTGCTGAGCCAGTACGTGCAACGGTCGTACGCGGCCGAGCTCCTGGACACCGGCGACGGCACCGGCGTCGGCTACCTGCTCAAGGACCGCGTGGGCCAGGTCGAGCAGTTCGCCGAGGCGCTGACGCGGGTCGCCGGGGGCGGCACGGTCGTCGACCCTGAAGTCGTACGGCAGTTGCTGCGGCGGCGCCGCGACCCGCTGGAGCGGCTGACGCCGCGCGAACGGGAGGTGCTGGCGCTGGTCGCCGAGGGCAGGTCGAACGGCGCCATCGCGGCCGAACTGGTCGTCTCCGAGGCGGCGGTGGGCAAGCACATCGGCAACATCCTGGGGAAGCTGGACCTGCCGCCGGCGGACGGCGTCCACCGCAGGGTGCTGGCGGTCCTCGCGTACCTCAGGGGATGACACGGGCCCGTTCGCCTGAGCGATTACGATCCACTCTCATGAGCGCCCCCGACCAGACCGGCACCCACGGCCCCACCCCCGCCGCCCGCGCCCGCCGCGCCCGCATCGCCGCGGCCGGGCTGCTGATGGCCGTGGCGGCGGTGGTCCTCGCGCTGCGGCTGGCGAGCCGTTCGTCGGTGCTGGTCGTCGGGGTCTACGGGCTGCTGCTCATCCTCTGCGGCGTGGTGATCGAGCTGAGCCGCCGCGGCCGGACGCGGCTCGGCACCTGGCTCCTGGCGGCGGGGCTCGCGGCGGCCCTGGTCATGGACGGCGTGGTCCTGTCGTGACGTCGGCGGCGCGGCGGTACGCGCCGCCCGGCTCAGGACCGCTCAGGACTCCAGATACCGCAGCACCGCGAGGACCCGGCGGCTGTAGCCGGTCGTCCGGGACAGGCCCAGCTTGTCGAAGATGGCATTGAGGTTCTTCTCGACCGCGCTCAGCGAGATGTGCAGCTTCTCCCCGATCGCCGCGTTGGTGTGCCCCTCGGCCAGCGCCTCCAGAACGGTGCGCTCGCGCGGGGTGAGGCGGGTCAGCGGGTCGGCGTGGGTGGTGCGGATGAGCAGCTGCCGGACCACTTCGGGGTCGATGGCGGCGCCCCCGGCGTGCACCCGCTCCAGCGCGTCGAGGAACTCCTCGACCTGGGCGACGCGGTCCTTGAGGAGGTAGCCGACCCGTTCGGCACTGGACGTGAGCAGTTGCGCCGCGTAGGTGCGCTCCACGTACTGGGAGAGGACCACCACCCCGATCTCCGGGCGCGCCTCGCGGATCCGCACCGCGGCGCGCAAGCCCTCGTCGGTGTGGTCCGGGGGCATCCGGATGTCGGTGACGACGACGTCCGGCGCGTCCGCCTCGACCGCCGCGAGGAGCGCCTCGGCGTCGCCCACGGCGGCCGGCACCTCATGGCCCTCCTCGGCGAGCAGCCGGACCAGGCCCTCCCGCAGCAGGGTCGAGTCCTCGGCGAGGATTACGCGCACGGCAGCTCCGCGGTGATCGTGGTGGGTCCCCCGAGGGGGCTGTCGACACGCAGTGTGCCGTCGAGCGCGGCGACCCGGCTGCCGAGCCCGGTCAGGCCGCTGCCCGACGGGTCGGCGCCGCCGACACCGGTGTCCCGGACGAGGACGACGACGGAGGTCCCGTCCCCGTGGACGCGGACGAAGACCTCGTCGGCCGAGGCGTGCTTGGCGGCGTTGTTCACGGCCTCCGACACGACGAAGTAGGCGGCCGTCTCGACGGCGGAGGGCAGCGGCTCCGGCACGTCGTACTCCATGCGCACCGGCACCGCGCACCGCTCCGACACCCCGCCGAGCGCCTCGCGGAGCCCCAGGCTGTCGAGGGCGGTGGGATAGATCCGCCAGGCCACCTCGCGCAGTTCGGTGAGGACTTCCCGGGCCTCTTTGTGGGCCTGTTCGAGCAGGGCGTCGGCGCGCTCGGGGGTGCGGCCCCTGCGCGCTCTGCCCAGCAGCATGGCGAGGGCGACGAGCCGCTGCTGGACGCCGTCGTGCAGGTCGCGTTCGACCCGGCGCCGCTCGACGTCGACGGCACGGACCACCGCGGCACGGCTGGTGGCCAGCTCGTCGATGCGGCGCCGGAGCAGGTCCCGCTCGGAGGGGCCGAAGCACTCGCGGGCCAGGCGCGCGTCCTGTTCGGTGAGGGCGCGCAGCCCCTGCACGGCGAGGAAGAGCAGGGTGCCGCCGAGGACGACCTGGCTGAGCAGGTCCACCCAGGTCATCGAGGTGTGGGTGAGCGACACGGCGAAGATCCCGGCGAGCACCGCGCCGAAGTCGACGAGGCCGACCACGACCGCGCAGAGCAGTCCGGAGTACGTACGGGCCGCGAGGTAGCGCAGGATCTGCTGGTCGGAGGCCCGGTGGTCGGGGAACGTGTCGCGGAAGAAGACGGAGCGGCGGCGCCGCTCGACCCCGGTGAGCACGCGGGCGCCCGCGGCCAGCAGGGCGTGCGCGCGGGGGCGGGTGCGCGGCCAGAGCAGGAAGGCGCCGAGAGCGGTGCCCGCGACGGCGAAGTACAGCAGGCCGAGTACGGCGGTGAGGCAGCCGACGAGCACACCGGCGACCCGGAGCAGGAACGGGGCGGCCACGGGCTGCTTCACGTCGTCCGACATTAGCGGACCTCAGTCGCCGCGGCGGTGGCGGGCGGCGGCACCCGCCGGGCCTCGGCCACGGGACCGTACGCGCACCGCCACATACCCGGCGACGGCCACCAGGACGAGGAGCAGGACGGCCTTGGAGAGGACGCCCACGTACGTCTCGACGACGTCCCACTGATCACCCAGCCAGTACCCGGCGAGGACGAGCACGGAGTTCCAGACCAGGCTGCCCACCGTGGTCAGCGCCAGGAAGACCGGCAGCGGCATGCGCTCCACCCCGGCCGGCACGGAGATCAGGCTGCGGAAGATCGGCACCATCCGCCCGAGGAGGACGGCCTTGGTGCCGTGCTTGGCGAACCAGGCCTCGGTGCGTTCCAGGTCGGAGGCCTTGACCAGCGGCAGCCTCGCCCACAGGGCGTGCATGCGCTCCCGCCCGAACAGGACGCCGATCCCGTACAGGGCGGCGGCGCCGACCACCGAGCCGAGCGTGGTCCAGAACAGCGCGGAGAACAGGCTGATGACCCCCTGCCCGGCGGCGAAGCCGGTGAGCGGCAGGATCACCTCGCTGGGCAGCGGCGGGAAGAGGTTCTCCAGCGCGATGGCGAGCCCGGCACCGGGGCCGCCCAGGGTGTCCACGAGATCGGCGGCCCACCCGGCGATGCCGCCGGCGGGTTCCTGGGAGAGGGCGAGAGTCATGAGGTCCATGGCAGAGACGCTAGAAAGCGCGGGTCGGCGGCGGTATGAGGATTGCCGTTGAGTGGGGGTGCGGTTTTCCGCACCCCTGATGTGGCGGGGGTACGCGAAAGGGCGTCCCCGGAGACCGGGAACGCCCTTTCGGCATTCGCAAGTGCGCCGCCAGGGACTCGAACCCCGGACCCGCTGATTAAGAGTCAGCTGCTCTAACCAACTGAGCTAGCGGCGCCTGCTGACATGTAAATACTACCTGGCCCAAAAGGGTGCTCATGACCACGGCGGGATCAGATGGCCAGCGACAGCAGCACCGGCGCCGCCCCGCGGTTCAGCGTGTCCGCCGCCTCGCGCAGCCGGTGCGCGTGTTCGACCGGCAGGGACAGCGCGAGGCAGCCCACCGAGGAGCCCGCGGTGATCGGGACGGCCGCGCAGACGGTGCCGACGGCGTACTCCTGGAGGTCGAGGACCGGGACCGTGGCGGGCTGGGCGGCGAGGCGGTTGAGCAGGACCCGCTCGTTGGTGATCGTCCGCGAGGTGAGGCGGGCCATCTTGTGGCGGGAGAGGTGGTCGCGGCGGCCGTTCACGTCGAGCTGGGTGAGCAGGCTCTTGCCGACGGCGCTGGCGTGGGCGGAGGAGCGGAAGTCCACCCATTCGTTGACCGCCGGGGTGCGGGGCCCGGCGGCGACGTCGGTGACGCGGACCTCGCCGTCGACGTAGCGGCTGATGTAGACCGCGGCGCCGATGGAGTCGCGCAGGCCGGCCAGGGTGCGCCGGAGCTTGTCGCGCAGCGCCTCGTCGTGGTGGGCGGCGGAGGTGAGCCGGCTGAGGCACTGCCCGGGGACGTGGGCCCCGTCGGCCGTCTGCTCGACGTATCCCTCGCGGCGCAGCATGCGGAGCAGGGGGCCCAGCCGGCCGGTGGGGAGGCGGGTCTCGCGGGCGAGTTCGGCGGTGGTGACGCCGGAACCGTGCCGGGCGACGATCTCGAGCACCCGCAGCGCGCTCTGGACGGAGTCGTGCGGCGCGCTCGCCTTGTGCTTCAACGCCACGGCTTCCCCCTGCGTGGAGCGGTTCCGGACAGTCGGGCACCTTCCACGATAGCCGCCAAGTGCCCGGTGAGGGGCGTCCGTTGCCGAGATCGGTCGGCGCGCTCCGCCCCCGTCAGCAGGAACGCACCGCTCCGTCATATGCCATTGGTATGCCCCGGACGCAGGACCCGGACGCAGGACCCGCCCGCCGTCCCGCGCCCGGGGCCCGGGGCCCGGCTCAGAGCACCGCGCCGAGGAATTCGCGGGTGCGCTCGTGCTCCGGCTCGGTGAAGATCTTCTCCGGGGTCCCGGACTCGATGACCCGGCCCGCGTCGAACATCAGCACCTGGTCCGAGATGTCCCGGGCGAAGCTCATCTCGTGGGTCACGCAGAGCATCGTGATGTCCGTGGTGTGCGCGATGTCGCGCAGGACGTCCAGGACGCCCGCCACCAGCTCGGGGTCGAGCGCGGACGTCACCTCGTCGAGCAGCAGCACCTGCGGGCGCATCGCCAGGGCCCGCGCGATGGCGACGCGCTGCTGCTGGCCGCCGGAGAGCTGCGAGGGGTAGGCGTCGCAGCGGTCGCCGAGCCCCACCAGGTCGAGCAGCTCGCGGGCCCGCGCCTCGGCCTCGTCCCTGGACAGGCCGAGGACGCTGACGGGCGCCTCGGTGACGTTCCGGAGGACCTTCATGTTCGGGAAGAGGTTGAACTGCTGGAAGACCATCCCGATGTTCTTGCGTACCTCGCGGACGTGCTTCTCGCCCGCCGGGACGAGCCTGCCGTTCCTCTCCTCGTGGGTGAGGTACTTGTCGCCCACCTTGATCGTGCCCTGCTCCGGCTTCACCAGTGTCATCAAAAGCCGCAGGATCGTGGTCTTCCCGGAACCGGAGGGCCCGATCAGCGTCACGTGCTTGCCGGAGGCGACGGAGAAGTCCAGCTCGTCCAGGACGGTGTTCGAGCCGTAGCGCTTGACGACCTTGTCGAAGCGGATCAGCTCGCTGCCGTCGACGGCGGGGTTGCGGATTTCCGGGGAAGTGCTGCTGTCAGCGGACAAGACGACGCTCCAAGGCTCGCAGGAGGACAGAGGCGGGGTAGGCGATGACGATGAAGGCGACACCGACCACGCTGATCGCCTCGTAGGTGAAGGTCGCCTGGCTGTAACCCTGGGCCTGGCCCAGCATGTCGAGCGCGCCGATGGCGGCCATCTGCGGCGACTCCTTCAGCATGATGATCACGTAGTTGCCGAGCGCGGGGATCACCCGGCGCACCGCCTGCGGCAGGATGACGGCCGTCCAGGTGCGGCGCCTGGAGAGGCTCAGCGCGGTCGCCGCCTCCCACTGACCGGCCGGCACACCCTCGATCCCGGCGCGGTAGACCTCCGAGGTGTACGTCGAGTAGTGCAGCCCGAGGCCGACGACGCCCGTGGTGAGGGGAGACATAGAGGGGCTGGCGGGGCCCCACTGGGGCACCACGTAGAACAGGAAGAACAGCTGCACCAGCAGCGGGGTGCTGCGGATGAACTCGGTGACCGCCGTGACCGGCCACCGGATCCACCTCTTCCCGGAGCGCTGCGCGATCGCCCAGACCAGGCCGAGCGAGAAGGCGATCAGGGTGCCGAAGAACAGCGCCTGGAGGGTGAGGACCACGCCGTCCCAGAAGAGCGGCATGAAGGCGTCGACGTGCGACCAGTTCCAGTTCACTTGGCAGCCCCCGTACCGGTGACGACGTCGATCGACGACGTGGCGCGCACCCCGCCGAACAGGCCCGTCCTCTCGGGCGCCCGGCCGACCCGTTTCTTGGCGTGCCGCTCCAGGAGCCGCATGCCGCGCGTGAGGACGAACGCGAGGACGAAGTACAGGACGAGCAGCAGCGTGTAGATCGGCGCGCTCTCGTTCGTCACGAGGCGCAGCAGGTCACCGGCGAACGTCAGGTCGGCCACCGCGATGAGGGAGACCAGTGAGGTGCCCTTGAGCAGCTCGATGAGCAGGTTGTTGAACGGCGGGATCATCTCCGGCCAGGCCTGGGGCAGTTCGATGCGGCGCAGCCGCTGGAACGGCGTGAAGTTCAGGGCGATGCCCGCCTCGCGCTGCGCGGGCGGCACCGCGGCGAGCGCGCCGCGCACGATCTCCGACCCGTAGGCCCCGTAGGTGATGCCGAGCGCCAGCACGCCCGCGAACATCGGCTGGAAGCCGATGCCGAAGACCGGCGGCACCGTGAACGCGATCCAGTACATGAAGACCAGCGACGACGTGCTGCGGAAGATCTCGAAGTAGGCCCCGGCGAGGAACCGCACGATCCACAGCCGGTGCGTGCGCAGCACGCCGATCGGGAAGGCGATCACGAAGGCGAGGGCCGCGCTGAGGAAGGTGACCTGGAGGGTGATCCAGAGGCCGGGCAGGAACCAGTTGCCGAAGAACTGCGACGACATCATGAGGAGGAGCCCTTCGCCGGGGGACACAGCTTCCGCACGGTCAGATCCGTCATCTCCGCCTCGGTGAAACCGAACGGCTCGACGATCCGCAGGAGTTCGCCGCTCCTCTTGAGCCGGTGCAGCTCCTTGTTGAAGGCGTCCCGCAGGTTCTTCTCGGACAGCCGGAAGGCGAAGCCGCCCGCGCCGTAGGCCGGCTCGCCGTCGACCACGGGCTGGAAGGGCTTCGTCGCCTCGACCCGCGGGTTCTTGCCGACCACCATGCGTACGGTGACGTTGGTGCCGGCGAAGACGTCGACGCGGCCCTGTGCCACGGCGTCGAGCCCCGCCACCTGGTCGGGCAGGACGAGCACGTCCCGCACGCCCGCGGCCTTGGCGTAGTCGATCTGCGCGTAGGCGGTGCCGCTCGCCAGGCGCAGGCCCTTCTCCGCGACGTCCTCGTAGGTCCGGACGCCGTGCGGGTTGCCCTTCCGCACGAGGAAGGAGTCGAGCATGCGGTAGTCCGGGTCGGAGAAGAGGACCTGCTCGCACCGCGTCGGGTTGATGTACATGCCCGCCGAGACCACGTCGAACTGCCGTGCCTGCGTCAGACCGGGGATCAGGGCGCCGAACTTGGTCGGCACCGCCTTGACCTCGGGCACACCGAGGCGGGGAAAGATGACCTTGGCGATTTCCGGTGCCTCGCCCGTCACCTCGCCGTCCTCGTCGATGTAGCCGAACGGGACCTCGCCCGCGACGCCGATCCTGACCGTGCCGCTGTCCCGCAGCCGCTCCAGCAGGTCGCCCCCCTGCACCTTCCCCTCCTCGGGCACCCGGCTGCATGCCGAGATCCCGAATGCGCCGAAAGCCGCCGCGCCCGCTCCGGTGAGCAGGGCGCGGCGGCGAACCGCTCTGCCGGCTGTTCCCTCGTTGTTCCCAAGTGGTGGAGCCATGGGCGCGCGGCTACCCGACTCGACGCGGGATATGCCGACGAATTCCGGCCCCTGATGCGATCGTTGCGCTCTTGACCCCGGGAGGAGCATGGATTTCATGGCAGACCGACACATCGACGTCTCCCTCGCGAAGCGGGGAATCCAGTGCACGGCGCGGCTGCTCGACGACCGGGCCCCGGTGACCTGCGCGGCGGTGTGGGAGGCGCTTCCGCTCGGGTCCGACGTCTACCACGCGAAATACGCGCGCAATGAGATCTACGCCCTCTTCCCGGCTTTCGCGGACCGCGAGCCGCCCCTGGAGAATCCGACAGTGACCCCTATTCCAGGAGATCTCTGCTATTTCTCCTTCTCCGGTACGGAATTGGGCACACAGGCGTACGGCTACGAACCCGAGGCCGGCGTACGGGCGGGCACCACCGTCGTCGACCTCGCCCTGTTCTACGAACGGAACAACCTGCTCCTGAACGGCGACGTCGGCTGGGTGCCCGGCATCGTCTGGGGCCAGGTCGTCGACGGCCTCGACCGCATGGCCGAGGCCTGCAACGACCTGTGGCGCGCGGGCGCCCAGGGCGAGACGCTGACCTTCCGGCGCGCCTAGTCGAGCACGGGCGGCGCCACACCGCCCGCCCCCGCCTCGTACAGCGCGTGCGCCGCCCGCAGCACCACCGCGTCGGCGTGCCGCGCGCCGACGATCTGCACCCCGACGGGCAGTCCCTCCTCGTCCACCCCGCAGGGCACGGTCGCCGCGGGCTGCTGCGTGAGGTTGAAGGGGTACGTGAACGGCGTCCACCCCGTCCAGCGCCGGTGCCCGGAGCCCTTGGGGACCTCGACGCCCGCCTCGAACGCCGTCACTGGCAGCGTCGGTGTGACCAGCAGGTCGTACGTCGAGTGGAAGCGGCCCATGCGGCGCCCGAGATCCGTGCGGACGTCGACCGCCGCGAGGTAGTCCAGCGCGCTGTACCGCGCGCCCTGCCCGCAGACCTCCCGCAGGCCGGGGTCGAGCAACTGCCGCCGGGAGGACGCCAGATGCCGCGCGACGCCTGCCGCCCCGCTGAACCACAGGGTGTGGAAGGCCTCCACCGGGTCCGAGAAGTCGGGGTCGGCCTCCTCGACGTACGCCCCCTGCGCGGCGAGGGACTCCACCGCCCGCCGCACGGCCGCCGCGACGGCGGACCGCACCGCGACCTGGCCGCCCAGCGAGGGCGAGTAGGCGACGCGCAGCCCGCGCACCCCGCCCTCCAGACCCGCGCGGAAGCCGTCCGTCACCGCTCCCAGCTGGGACCAGTCCCGGGGGTCGGGCCCGCTGATCACCTCCATCATCAGCGCCGCGTCCGCCGCGTCCCGCGTCATCGGCCCCACGTGGGAGAGCGTCCCGAAGGGGCTCGCGGGATACAGCGGCACCCGGCCGTACGTCGGCTTCAGCGCGAAGATCCCGCAGAACGCCGCCGGGATCCGCACCGAGCCGCCGCCGTCCGTCCCCAGCGACAAGGGACCCGCGCCGACCGCCACGGCCACCGCGCTGCCCCCGCTGGAGCCGCCCGAGGTGCGCGAGGTGTCGTACGGATTGCGGGTGACGCCGCTGAGCGGGCTGTCCGTCACGCCCTTCCAGCCGAACTCCGGGGTCGTCGTGCGGCCGATGAACACCGCGCCGTGCTCCCGCAGCCGTGCCACCGAAGGGGCGTCCTCCTCCCACGTCCCCTCCGCGCGGATGGTCCGCGAGCCCCGCAGGGTCGGGCCGCCGCGCAGCAGCAGGAGGTCCTTCACCGAAACCGGCACGCCGTCCACCAGCCCCTGCGGCTCCCCGTGCCGCCACCGCCCGGCACTGGCCTCGGCCTGCTCCAGGGCGGACCGTGCCTCGATCCGCACGAAGGCGTTGACCAGGGGCTGGGTCTCCTCGGCCCGCCGCAGCGCGGCGCGGACCACGTCCACCGGACTGAATTCGCCCTCGCGGTACCCCTCGACGAGTCGTACGGCGGTGAGATCCGTGAGCTCGGACATCCGGCCTCCTGGTCGTGATCAGTGTCCCGGGACATACCCACGTTCCTTGTCGACCACGTTCGGCAGCGGCCGGCCCGCCTCCCACGACTCGTACAACCGAAGGAACTGTGCGCCCAGTTCATCGCGCCAGCCGACCGTGTCACCGCTCATGTGCGGGGAGACCAGCAGCCCCGGCGCCGTCCACAGCGGGCTGTCCGCGGGCAGCGGCTCCCGCGCGAAGACGTCGAGGGCCGCGCCCGCGATCCACCGCTTCGACAGGGCGGCCACCAGGTCGTCCTCAACGACGAGCGGGCCGCGCCCGATGTTGACGAAGTACGCCGACGGCTGCATGACGCCGAAGCGCCGGGCGTCGAACATGCCGCGTGTGCCGTCGGTGAGCGGCGCCGCGCAGACCACCCAGTCGGCGCGCGCGAGCAGCCGGTCGAGTTCCTCGGCGCCGTGCACTCCCGGGCGCGGCGCGCGGCCCACCAGAGCGGTGACGACGCCGAGCGCCTTCAGGGTCCGCGCGACGGCCCGGCCGATCGGGCCCGAACCCACCACGCACGCACGCGTGCCCGCGACCCGCCGCGACTCCCGGTGGCGCCAGGAGCGCTCGCGCTGGAGCTCCAGGGTGCGCGGCAGGTCCTTGGCCAGGGCGAGGACGAGCGCGGCGACGTACTCCGCGACGGGCTGGTCGAAGACGCCGCGCGCGTTCGTCACCACGGTTTCGCAGGCGGCGAGTTCGGGACACATGAGGTGGTCCACGCCGGCGCTCGCGGTGTGCACCCAGCGCGGCCGGCGGCCCGCGCCGGGCCAGGCGCGGCGCACCGCGTCCGAGGTGAAGTCCCACACCAACAGCACGTCCGCGAGCGGGAGTCGGGCGGCGAGGCCGGCCCCGTCGGTGTGCAGGATCCGGGCGCGGCCGGTGAGGGCGCCGAGGCGTGGCGGGGGCGCGGGCGGCGCCGCGTCCAGGACGAGAACGGTGGTACCGGACAATGGCGTTCCGCTTCCCTGAAGAGGTACGGCTACCTGATTGACCACGCTGGCACCCGAACCTACCTTCGTCAACAGAGGCACTGCGGCAGCGGTGCCGCACCGCAGGTCCCGGCGCCCCCGCCGGGCAGCCCGTCCCGGCCTCCGGCCGGTCCCCGACCACCACGCACGAACGTGGGGCCTGCTCATGGACGTCTCTTTCCTCGGGGGACCTCCCCCACTGCCTGGACGGCGTGGCAGGTATCCCCACCCCCAGCGCGGTGTCGGTGTCGTCGCCCCGTTCGACTTCGCCCTCGACCGCGAACTGTGGCGCTGGGTCCCGGACGAGGTCTCCCTCCACCTCACCCGCACGCCGTACGTGCCCGTCGAGGTCAGCCTGGACCTGGCGCGCCTGGTCAGCGAGCACGAGACGCTCGCCGACGCGGTCCGCGCGCTGACCGCCGCCGAGCCCGAGGTCCTCGCGTACGCCTGTACGTCGGGCAGTTTCGTCGGCGGCGTCGCGGGGGAGCGGGCGATGTGCGAGGCCATGACCCGCGAGGGCGCGGTCGCCTCCGTGACCACCTCCGGCGCGCTCCTGGAGGCCCTGGAGGTCCTGGGCGCCCGGCGCATCGCCCTCGTCACGCCCTACACCTGGTCGGTGACGCGGGCCCTGGAGGAGTACCTCGCCGAGGCGGACGTCGTCGTCACGGCCCGCGCCTGCCTCGGGCTGACCCGGCACATCTGGAAGGTCCCCTACCGGAATGTGGCCGGCATGGCGCGCCGCGCGGTGCCGGCTGGGGCGGACGCCCTCTTCATCAGCTGCACGAACCTCCCCACGTACGACGTGATCCCGCAACTGGAAGCGGAACTGCGCATGCCGGTGATCTCGGCGAACCAGGTGACGATGTGGTCGGCCCTGCGCCGGCTGGGTACGCGTGCGGTAGGGCCTTGTCAGGCACTGATCGACCCAGGGGCGCGGCCGGGCGCGAGTCCGCTGCGTCCGCCGCCCCCGCAGGGCCTGCCCGAAGCCCCGCCCGCAGGACCATCCGCAGAAGGAGGAGGCTGGACGTGACGGCACTCGGATTTCTCTACCCGGGGCACTCGGCCGAGGACGACTACCCCCGCATGGAGCAGATGCTCGGCAGCGATGTCCGGCTTCAGGTCGTCCACACGGACATCGGCGAGGACGCGCACCGGGTCGACGCGCTCCGGGAGATGGGCTCGCCCGCGCGGCTCGCCGCCGGCGTCGAGGAGCTGCGGCTCTCCGGCGCGGAGGCCGTCGTCTGGGCGTGCACCAGCGGCAGCTTCGTCCACGGCTGGGAGGGCGCGCACGAACAGGTGCGCGGCCTCGCCCGCGCGGCGGGCCTGCCCGCCTCGTCGACGTCGTTCGCCTTCGTCCACGCCGTACGCGAGGTGGGCGCGGCCCGCGTCGCGATCGCGGCGACGTACCCGGACGACGTGGCCGCGCACTTCACGGCGTTCCTGAAGTCGGCGGGCCTGGAGGTCGTCTCGACGCGGGGCAGCGGCATCGTCACGGCGGCGGAGGTCGGCACCTGGGGCCGCGACGAGGTCCTCGCGCTGGCCCGCGACGGCGACCACCCGGACGCCGAGGCGCTCCTCCTGCCGGACACCGCCCTGCACACGGCGGCGTACGTCCGCGACCTGGAGGCGGCCGTCGGCAAACCGGTCCTGACGGCCAACCAGGTCACGGTCCGGGAGGCCCTGCGGCTCGCCGAGCGCCGGGTCAACGCCCCCGAACTCGGAACCCTGTTCACGAAGGAACCGCTGGTCCAGGCCGACGGCACCCCTAGGGGCTGACGGCACCCCCTAAGGGCTGAGGATCAGTCTGACCACCGTTAACGTCTGGACCGACCCGGAGACGTAATACAGGACGATGGCGCCCCGCACGGTCGCCTCCCTGCGGTCCTGCTCGCCCCGTACGGGTGTCGAGCCGTGGCCGTACGGGTCGCGGCCGATCGTGCGCGCCAGCGCGGCGCGGAACGCCTCGGCGTCGCCCATCTTGGCGAGGGTGTCGTCCGCGGGCGGCGCGTAGGTGACCCGGTGGGCCCGGCGGTGGCGGGGGCTCACGACGCTCCCCGCCGCTCGGCCTCGTCGGAGGCGAGCCGCGCGAGCCGCGCCTCGGCGTCCGGATCGGGCACCGCCTCCAGCATCCAGTGGCGCATCACGGCGTGGATCTCGTCGACCCCGGCGGCGTTGATGGCCCGGTCGAACTCCGCGCGCCGGTCCTCGGGCAGGGCGGCGCGGATGTCGGGGATGGTGTTGGGCACCTCGACCTCGACTCCGTCGACCAGCGTCTTCAGGGGATCTGCCATGGCGGGCACGGTACCCCCTGGGGGGTGCCGCGCAGGGGGCGGCGACGGTCACGGAATAAACGGAGTGTGCCTCCTGTTGACGCTCCCGTACCCATGTGACGTACGTACGCAGTGCAGGAGGCACCCCAGTGACAGTGGACCCGACCGGCGACGGCCGACGCGACGACGGCATCCGCGGCGAGCGGCACGGCACCGCGCCCGTCCCGCTGTCCGTCCTCGACCTCGTCACCGTCGGCGCCGGGCGCACCGCCACCGACGCGCTGCGCACCAGTGTCGAGATCGCGAGGCTCGCCGAGGCCCGCGGCTACCACCGCTACTGGGTGGCCGAGCACCACTCCATGCCGGGCGTCGCGTCCTCGTCGCCGGCCGTGATCCTCGCCCACCTCGCCGCCCACACCGACCGCATCCGGCTCGGCTCCGGCGGCGTCATGCTGCCCAACCACGCCCCGCTCGTCATCGCCGAACAGTTCGGCACCCTGGAGGCGATGGCCCCCGGCCGCGTCGACCTGGGCCTCGGCCGCGCCCCCGGCACGGACGGCGCGACCGCCGCCGCGCTGCGCCGCTCGGACCGGCTGAGCGAGGGCGCCGACGACTTCCCGCAGCAACTGGCCGAGCTCACGCGCTTCCTGGACGACGACTTCCCGGACGGCCACCCCTACCGGCGCATCCACGCCGTGCCCGGCCCCGTCCAGGCGACCTCGCCCGGCGGCGTCCAGTCCCCGCACCGCCCGCCGCTGTGGCTGCTCGGCTCCTCCGGGTTCAGCGCCCGCCTCGCCGGGGTCCTGGGTCTGCCCTTCGCCTTCGCGCACCACTTCTCCGCGCAGAACACCATCCCGGCGCTGGACCTCTACCGCGAGTCGTTCAAGCCCTCCGCGGTCCTCGACGCGCCCTACGCCCTCATCGGCGTCTCCGCGCTCGCCACGGACGACGAGAACGAGGCCCGCCGCCAGGTCATGGCCGCGGCCCTGAACATGGTCCGCCTGCGCACCGGCCGCCCCGGACTGGTCCCCACCCCGGAGGAGGCGGAGGCGTACGAGTTCAACGAGATGGAGCGGGAGTTCATCACGAGCTGGAACGCCAACGTCATCCACGGCACGGCCGACCAGGTCCGCACGGGCCTGGACGACCTCGCCAAGCGGACGGAAGCGGACGAGCTGATGATCACGGGCAACGCGCACAGCGGTGACATCCGGCTGCGGTCGTACGAACTGATCGCCGACGCGTACGGGTTGCCTCCGGCGTAGCCCGTCGCCGGCAGACGCGCCCGCAAGGGGCGCGGGGAACGGCGCGAGCAACCCTTGTCTGCCCGCACCCGCGGGCGTGCCGTAGTGGGCAGACGCGTCTGCGTGGGCCTGTGCGCCGGCCTGTGCGGATCGTGCTGGGGCTGAGCGCGCGGTTCCCCGCGCCCCTTCGGGGCGCCCCTTACGGGGCGTCGCTGCGCAGCAAGGCGGCGATGCGGTCCGCCGGGACCGGGCGGGAGTAGAGCCAGCCCTGCCCCGTGTCACAGCCGATCCGCCGAAGCCGCGCGGCCTGCGCCGCCGTCTCCACGCACTCGGCGGTGACCGTGATCCCCAGCCGGTGGGCAAGCCGCACCAGCGCCTCGACGATGACCTCGTCGGCGGGGTTGGTGTGCGTCTCCCCCTCCTCGTACTGGAAGCCCCGTACGAAAGACCCGTCCAGCTTCAGGACCGACACCGGCAGCCGGCTCAGGTACGCCAGGTTCGAATACCCCGTCCCGAAGTCGTCGATGGCGATGCGCACCCCCATGTCGCTGAGCGCCTGGAGGGCCTGGAGGGGGCGGCCCGCCGACCCCATGACGGCGGACTCGGTCAGCTCCAGCTGGAGCAGCCGGGCCGGCAGCCCGGTCTCGGCGAGGATCTCCGCCACGTCCGCGACCAGGTCGGAGTCCCACACCTGACGCACCGCCACGTTCACGCTCACGAACACCGGTTCCCGCTCGGGGTGCGCGACCTGCCACCGCCGGGCCTGCCGGCAGGCGGTCCGCAGCACCCAGCGGCCGAGCTGCACGATCGACCCGTCTTCTTCCGCCAATCCGATGAACCGATTCGGCGTGAGCAGCCCGAACTGCGGATGCCGCCACCGCACCAGCGCCTCGACACCCCGCACGCCCTCGTCGTCGAGGCCCACCAGCGGCTGGTAGTCCAGGACGAACTCGCCGCGCTCCACGGCGGGCCGCAGCGAGCTGGAGAGCGTCTGCCGGGTCATGCGGTGGGCGTTGCGCTCGGGGTCGAAGAGCGTCCAGCGGGCCTTGCCGTCCGTCTTCGCCCAGTACAGCGTGGTGTCGGCGGCCTGCATCAGCCCCGTCGTGGTGGTGCCCGCGGCACGCCGCTCCACCACGCCGATGGAGGCGGAGACGGAGAGCCGCTGCCCCGCGAGGTCGAACGGCTCCTGAAGGGCCTTGAGCGCCGCGTCGGCGAGGTCCGCCAGCTGTTCCGTCCCGGTCGAGTCCTCCACGAGCAGCGCGAACTCGTCGCCCCCGAGGCGCGCCACCAGCGGCGCCGTCACCGCGCCGTACCCGGCCCGGTCGGCACAGCGCGTGAGCCGCTCCGCGACGGCGGCGAGCAGCCGGTCGCCGACCCGGTGGCCGAGGGTGTCGTTGACCGCCTTGAAGCCGTCCAGATCCAGGTAGCACAGGCCGATCCGGCCGGTGCTCGTGTCGTCGTACGCCCCCGCTTCCAGGGCGGCGGCCAGGCGTTCGAAGAAGAGGTTGCGGTTGGGCAGCCGGGTCACCGGGTCGTGCATCTGCACGTGCCGCAGCCGGGCCTGAAGCTCCCGGCGCGCGCTGATGTCGGCGGCCGAGAGCAGGACGGTCCTGCCCTCGCACCGCTCGGCGGACTCCGGCATCGGCGTGACGGTGATCTGCACCCACAGCGAGTGCCCGTCGGGGTGCTTCAGACGCCGTGTACAGCGCAGCTTGGCCTGCCGGCCGCGGAGCACCTCGCGGTACGCGTGCCACGTACGGGTGTCCGAGGCGAGGTCGACCAGGTCGGCGGCGACGCGCCCGTCGAGCCCCGCGGGGCCGGTGCCGAGGAGGGCGGCGAGGGCGTCGTTGGCGCAGACCACCAGGCCCTCGCCGTCGACGACGGCCAGGGCCAGGGGGGCGTGCGCGAAGGCGCCGCGGTAGTCGACCCGCTCGGGGCCGCGACGTTCCGTGACGACAGGACGGGCTCGGCCGGGTGCTGTGGCCGCCGTGGAGGTGGGCCCTTGGGACGTTCCGTTCACCGCTTGCTCCCGCAGTGCAGTTGTTCTCGAACAGGTCTCGTCGGGCGGCGGGCAGGGTGCGGGCGGCGGTGTGGGGCCGGGCCCGCGCTGGAAAGTGTGCCGATCATAGAGGCCCACATCAGGGGCTATCCAGCCATGCCACCGGACCGAGTGGACTCCGTGGGCGATGACAGATCGTTTCTGCTCGGCGGTGAACTGGTTGCCGCCGGGCCCGATCACTTGTGACGTTCCGTGAGCGGTCGGGGTGTCGCGGCGCGGCCCCCCGCTCACCCGGAAGGGCCAGACAAACTGGGCGGAGTACAACAAAACATCACAAGGTGGGTGAGGTGTCCCGCATTCCGCACCCGGAGGTCGACGTGCCGCGTCAGCTCCCCCCTAGGGGACTCACCCGTGGAGGGAGGAACCCCAGGCCAGGAGGGAACCACCGGCTGCGCAGCACAGGGGCGATGTTCACCTCGCTGACCGCCCTGGCCGCCACCTCGCTCGTCGCGGGCCCCGCCGTCGCCGAGTCCGTCGCGCAACCGTGCGCCCTGCGCCGCACCGCCGCGCACCACTCGGAAGGTCTCGACACCTGGAACGCCGCCTATCCGCGCCCGGCCAGGACCCTCGACGCGGTGATGGTCTTCCTGTCCTTCCCGGACTCCCCGCCGCTGGCCACCCCCGAGGCGCTGGCCGCCGACCACTTCCCCGCCACCAGCCGCTTCTTCGAACAGGCCTCCTACGGGAAGTTCCGGCTCCGGCCGCATCCGCAGCGCGAGTGGGTCCAGATGCCGCGCAGCTCCCTGGCGTACGCCATAAAGCGTGACTGGAACGCCCAGCGCCGCGCCGCCTACCTGCGGGACGCGCTGGCCGCCGCCGATCCGCACGTGGATTTCTCCGGGTACGACATCGTCTACTTCGTCGCGGACCCGGACGCGCCCGGCGTCGACTCGGACGCCACGAAGGTCGTGAACTTCGACCGGCCGATGCGGGCGGACGGCGCGGACATCCGGCGCATCGTCACGGTCTTCGAACGCCATCCGCCCGACCGCAACGTCCTGGCCCATGAGACCGGCCACGTGTTCGACCTGCCGGACCTCTACCACCGACCCACCGACGGGGCGGGCGACTGGGACACCCATGTGGGCGACTGGGACGTCATGGGCAGCCAGTTCGGCCTCGCCCCCGACCTCTTCGGCTGGCACAAGTGGAAGCTGGGCTGGCTGGAGCGGCGGCAGGTCCACTGCGTGGCGGCGGGCACCGAGCGGCTGACCCTGGAGCCGCTGGCGACGCCGCCCCCGCGAGGGGCGTTCGGCGGCACGAAGCTGGCGGTGGTCCGTACGGGACGGGACTCCGCGATCGTCCTGGAGGCACGGGCCGCCGCGGGCAACGACCACGCGACGTGCACGGAGGGCGTGCTCGTCTACGAGGTGCGGGGCGAGACGGCCTCCGGCGACGGACCCGTGGAGGTCGTCGACGCCCATCCGGAGTCGGAGTCCTGCTGGGGTGACTCGGTGTATCCGCAGTTGGCGGACGCCCCGGTGCGGACGGGGGAGACCTTCACGGTGCCGGGGGAGGCGATCCGCGTCGAGGTGGAGGGCCGCACGGCGTCGGGTTCCTGGACGGTGAAGGTCACGGTGGGCTGACGACGCCCGGACACCGGAGAGGTGGCGGGGCCCGCATAGGTGGCGGGGCCCGCATACGCAGGAAGCCCCTCGCTCTCGCGAGGGGCTTCCTGCTGTCTGTGCGCCGCCAGGGACTCGAACCCCGGACCCGCTGATTAAGAGTCAGCTGCTCTAACCAACTGAGCTAGCGGCGCCTGCTGACGTCGTAGACCTTAGCATCCTGATCGGCGCCAGGAAAAATCGATACGCGGACCGTGGAGGAGGCCATCGAGCGGGCCACCCGGACGCACGCCCAGAGCATCACCTCGGGACCCGGCAGCCAGGGATGGCGGGTCGCCGGGGCCACCAGCCAGCGCGAATCGAGCCGGGTGTCCTGGGTGTCCTCGGGCGCGGGGGCACCGGCGGCGGTCGTCAGCGGCGGCACGGTGACGGCGTCGCCCGTGCCGTGGCAGAGCACGGAGGGCACCGCGCGGCCCCACTCCTCCCACTCCAGGAGCGAGGGCAGGCGGGAGGCGGTGCCGGGCGCGGCGAACAGGAGCATGCGGCCGCGGTGGGCGGCGACCGGACCCGAGCCGGGGCCCTCCTCCTCTAACCGGTCGAGCATCCGGCGGCCGAAGACCGCGGGGACACTCACCACGTCGAAGGCGGAACCGCAGGGCAGCACGGCGGGGGCGGTGGGCCGGCCACGCCAGTGGGCGAGCGCGCTGCGCGGATGGGAGTCGGCCGACGCGAGCCAGGCGGCGCCCTCGGCGGTGACGTGACAGGCGGCACGGGGACGGCGGGCGGTCGCGGCGGGGGACGGGGCTGCGGGGGTGCGGGAACGGGTGGGGGCGCTCATGTCGGTACATCTACCGGGGGTGAGCGTGCCCTTTCACAGAGTTGCCGAAAGCGGGGACAGCGGCGGGCGGGGAGGAGTACCTTGCCCTCCCGGCATATGCCGGACGGAGTTTTGTTCTCTCCCTACGCCTGCCGGTCGGCGCCGCCGCGCAGCAGGCCACGGCCGAACTCGACCATCTTCTTCGCGTAGTCCTCCGTCCACTCGGCGCGCTCCGCGATCACCGCGGTCGTCAGCCGGTCGAAGCGGCGGGGGTCGGCGAGCTGGGCGGCCGCCATCGCCTGGAACTCGATGGACCGGTCCGTCGCGGCACGGAACGCGTGCGTCAGCTCCGTCGCGCGGTCCAGCAGCTCGCGGGGGTCCTCGATCGACTCCAGGTCGAAGAAGTGCTCGGGGTCGGCCGCCGCCTCCGCCGGCTCGAAGAGCAGGGGCGCGGGGCGCATGCGCTGCTCGGTCCGGGGCCGCTCGGGCTCCGCCATGATGGGTCCTCCTCGTACGGTGCGTGCCGCCCGCGCGGCGTTGGGCCATCTCCCATTCTCCCCCGCCGCACAAGTAGGCAGCGGGGCCCGCCCCCGCCACCACCGAGGACCCGGCAGACTCGTCTGTGTTCCCCCCCGGCCCCTGACGCGGGCGCCGGCGCGGTCTCACGTGTCCCGCCACGCCACCCGATGCTCCGCGAGCCGCGCGAGAACCGCGTGGTTCGCCTCCCAGCCGTCCGGCGGATGGGTGGCGCCGTGCTCCGGCGCCTGTCGGACAGGCGCCGGAGCAATGGTTCAAGGACGCCAGACGACCCGGTGTTCCGACCAGCGATCCCACGTGGACATCATTGCCTCCCAGCCGTCCGGGAACTTCACCGTGACGCCCAGCTGGACCGGCTCCGTGGAGGGGTGGTCGTCGAGCAGGGCGTCGACGCCCGCACGGCACACCACGATGCAGGCGTGCCGATGTCGGGACGCCAGCACGCACAGCCGCCCCGTCTCCAGGTGGAACGCCGTGGCGTCCGGGCGCCCCGACAGCGGGTGCAGGACGACCGTCACGTCGTACTCACGGCCCTGGAGACGGTTGGCCGTGTCCACCGTGACGTCCGCGACGCCGAGCTCCGCCAGGGCCGCGCGGACCGCCGCCGCCTGATCCCGGTGGGCGGTGCCGACCGCGATCCGGTCGGCCGTGAGCGGCGCGGGGCCGGGCCCCCGCTCCGAGGTCGCCGCGCCGCCCCGGTCCAGGAGGCGGCGCACCACCCGCGCCAGCGCCCGCACCGCCTCCGGGTCCGTACGTGGCGTGTTCCGCGCGGGCAGCTCCAGCAGCCCCCAGCCCGCCCGCGCCGCCTCGTCGATCACCCGGTCCGCCGCCGAACCGTCCGACGGCACCGCGAAGTTCAGCGCCCGGTCCCCGGGACCCGTGCCGCTGCGGAAGGGCGTGTACGGATAGAACGCGCCGGACACGAGCGGCGCCGCCGACGCCGGCAGCCGCCAGGACACCGGCAGGCGGTGCTGCGGCAGGTCGGGATTGTGGGCCAGCAGCGTCGCCACGGCGGAGGCCGAGGGGTCGTACGAAAGGCCCGCCCACTGCTCCGCGCCGACGATCGAGAACGGGTCCAACTGGCCCGGGTCGCCCACGAACAGCGCCCGCTCGAAGAGCCCCGCCACGGCCAGCAGCGCGTCCGACCGCATCTGGTACGCCTCGTCGACGATCGCGTGCCCCCAGGGCGCGTCGAGCTGGTCCGCCTTGACGTGCGCCCACTTCGCGGCCGTCGAGATGACCACGTCGAGCCCCGCGAGGTCACCCGCCTTGGTCGACTTGCGGACGTTCGGCAGGTCGTCGAGCGCCTTGTCGTACGCGTCCGGGTCGCTGCTGTGCAGGCGGCCCACCGGAAGCTCCGGGTCCTGCTCGGCGAGCCGCAGCACCAGGTCGTCCACCTGCGCGTTCGTCTGCGCGATCACCATCAGCGGGCGGCCCGCCGCGGCCAGTTCCCGGGCCGCGCGGACCACCAGCGTCGACTTCCCGGCGCCGGGCGGGGAGTCGACGACGACGCCGCGGTGCGTGCCGTGCAGCGTGTCCTGGAGAATCGCGTCCGTGGCGCGCGCGGCCTCGGCGCCGGGGTCGAAGGCGTGGCCCGCGGGCGGTGCGAGCTGCATCACAGGGTGTCCTCCGCGGTCACGGGGTCAGGGCTCTCCGGAGTCGGTGACGGCGGACCGCCGTGGGTCCACGGGGTCGCCTCCGGGTCCGGCAGCTTCGGGCCGCCGCGCTGCTCGTGCTCGAACAGGGTCCAGCAGAGCCGGTCGCCCTTCTCCGGGACCGACCCGGGGTCGGGCTCCTTGCCCCGGCCCATCTTGTCGAGGAGACGCAGCACCACGACGGGATGGGCGCCCTCACCCTCGTACGCCACGAACTCGGCCGTCTGCGGCTTGCCTTGCAGCGCGCGGTACACCTTCGTCCGCTGACCGAGGTGCGGGCGGTCGTCCGTGCGGACGGTGATCAGGGGGCGTGGCCGCGGGCTCTTGGCCTCGCTGTACGCCATGACGACCTCGGTCACCTCGCCCGCGAAGGCCTCGCCCGCGAGGCGGCGGCCCGCCATCACCAGCGGGTCGTCGAGGGCCTCCTGGGCGTCGAGGCGGGCCTGCTCGCGCTCGCGCGTGGCCAGTTTGTTCGCCGCGGTGATCGCGTCGTCGACGCGGGGCTGCGGCGGCTCGCCCGCCGTCACGCGGTCCCGGTGCCCGGTGAACGACCAGCGGTCCCGGGTCCACCGGTCGGCGTCGTGCGCGGCCGCGGGCAGGGTGCACAGGGCGTCCAGGCCGCGCCACACGGCGTCCCAGGTGGGGCGGGTCCTGCTCTCGATCAGGGCGTGGATCTCCCGCTCGGCGGCCGTCAGCCCGGCCAGCCGGGCGTCCGCCTCGACGCCGTCCGCCGCGGCGGCCAGGGCGGTGCGCGCGCGGTCGTAGCGCTCGATGGCGGGGGCCAGCAGGTCGTTGTCGAACGCCGGGTCGGTGGCCGGGCCCGCGGGCGGGCACAGCAACTGGCCGTCCTTGTCGCGCGCCAGCTCGGCGCGGAGCGCGGCCTCGGCGCCCGAGGTGCCCTCCGGCGCCTCGATCCAGGCGAGCAGGGCGCCCAGGTGCTGGTCCTCCAGGCTGGACTGGCCGGTGGCCCAGTGCCGGGAGAGCAGGTCGGTCATGGCGACGAGCAGGGACGAGCCGGGGACGCGGGCCCGCTCCCCGAAGTGCGTCAGCCAGCGGCCGAGGAGGGGTACGCGGGGCGGGGCGGGGTAGGGCGCGTCGGGGTCCTGCTCGGCGGTGCGCCGGAACCGCATGGAGCGGCCGAGGAGCCGCACGAACTCGATGCCGGCCCGGCTCGGGACGATCAGCTGCGGGGCGTCCGCGCACAGCTCGGCCTCGACCTTGACGCGCTTGCCGGTCTCGGGGTCGGTCTCGGTGCGCTCGGCCGCCTCCACCTCGTGGGCGTACGCGTCGATGTACGGCAGGACGGTCTCCGCGAGCCGCGCCAGGAACGCGAAGCGGAGGTCGCGGTCGCGGGGCTGCGGCACGACGAGGAGGCGGGGCGAGGTGCGCTCCGTGCCGACGAGCGCGCCGAGCGGTGCGCCCGCCTCGCCCGCGGTCGTCAGCGGGACCAGGACCAGCGGGCGCTCGGAGAGATGCCGGTGGCGCACCGTCGCGCGCGGCTGCGCGCGTCCGGTGTGCACGGCCTCCAGCCGGGCGAGGCTGTCGATCAGCGACACGTGCGGCCTTTCTTCGTCTGCGGGGCAACGGTCCTCGGCCCGCCGCTTCGCGGCGGATTCTGCCCGCCCGCCGACCGGTTCACCCGGCGTCGGGCGCTCATCACGGCCTCCCCGAG
Organism: Streptomyces sp. G44; assembly: GCF_016905445.1. Taxonomy (GTDB): domain Bacteria; phylum Actinomycetota; class Actinomycetes; order Streptomycetales; family Streptomycetaceae; genus Streptomyces. The sequence goes on along the minus strand of NZ_JAFEXF010000009.1, from coordinate 39,261 downwards.
GCGCCTGCGCCCGCGCCCGCGCCCGCCAGCGCCTCGTGCCGCAGCGCCGCCGCCCGCCGCAGCGTCGCCACCGCGGGGTCGTCGGCGTCGCCCGAGGCGCCTTCCGCCGCCGCGAGGATCTCACCGATCGTCGTCAGGCCGCCGAGCTCGCCCCGGACCGAGCGGCCCAGGGAGGTCACCTCGCCCTGCTCGCGGGCGCGGGTGCGGCAGTGGAAGGCCAGCTCGCAGGCGGAGAGGCACTCGGGGGCGTACGTCGCGGGGACCGCCTCGACCGCCGCCGTCAGCTCGGCGGCGGGGCGGCGCACATCGAAGGTCGTGCCCTCGGGGAGCCGGGCCGCGATGTCCTCGACCCGGGTGAGGCGCGCCAATTGGCGCCTGGTCACCGCCAGTTGCTTGCGGACGTCGATCGCGGAGGCCGTGGGGAGGTTCGAGAAGTCCTTGGGGCAGACCAGCAGGACGTGGTGCCGGATGCGGGGCGCCGGGTCCAGGCGCGCGGCCACCCGCTCCAGCGCCAGCGCGTACACCGCGGCCTGGCGGGCCGCCGCGCCCACCTTCGCCGCGTCCGCCGAACCGTCGATCATCGGGAAGGACTTGATCTCCACGACCGTCCAGCCGCCGTCCGGATGGACGACCACCGCGTCCGGCTCCAGGAAGGCGGGCGTCCCCGCGACGTCCAGCGCGAGCATGGGGTGGTCGAGGAGCGTCCAGCCGCCGGACTCCGTGGCCTCGCGCAGCGCCAGCGCCGTGCGCGCCGCCCGGCCCTCGGGGCCCGCCGCCGCGAGGTCGGGGACGGCGGACTCGCCCGGCACCGGCTCGGGACCGCCGCCGAGGCGGCCCTGGGTCAGCCGCAGCAGCTCCGCGCCGCCGTCCGCCTTGACCCGCGCCTCGAAGGCGTTGCCCCGCATGAACGCGAACTGGGACTGCCCGAAGCCGGAGGGCGAGCCCAGCGAACGGGCCAGCGCCGTCTTGTCCACGCCCGCCCCGTCGAGCAGCGCGCGCCGACTGCAACCGGGGTTGGCCGCGAGCGCGGCGAGCGCGCGGGCGTCCAGCGGCTGTGCCGGTACGTCGCCGCCGCCGCGCAGCTCAGCGAGCCGGTGCCGCAGCGCCTTCCCCCGCGCCGGCGGGGTGGGCGCTGGGCTCGGCGGCGCCTGGGAGGGCACTGTGCTTGCGCTGTCGGGGAAATCGCTCACCCGGTGAAGTCTGGCATCCGCCACTGACAATCGAGGACTCTGTGGCGGAAGGGGCGGTGACGGACGCCGCCGTGGCCGCCGGAGCGACGGACCGGGCGACGGGCTGGGGAACGGTCCGCGGGCCGGACGGCGTGCCGGGCCGCGGGGCCGGCGGGACCACGAGGGACGGGACCGCGGCGGGCCGCAGGAACCGCTCCCGCAGCCGCTCCGTCACCGGGTCCGTGAGCCGCCGCACGGGCCGTACGAGCAGCAGCCCGACGCCCATCACGACCGCGCCCGCGACCGCGTCGAGGAAGTAGTGGTTGGCGGTGCCCATCACGACGACCGTGGTGATGAGGGGGTAGGCGACCGCGGCGGCGCGCGTCAGCGGCGAGCGCCCGTGCCGCCACAGCATCACGCCGCACCACAGCGCCCACCCGACGTGGAGGCTCGGCATGGCCGCGTACTGGTTGGTCATGCCGCCGAGCCCGCGCGGCGCGCTCGCCTCTGCGCCCCACCAGCCGTAGTCGCTGTACTGCGCCATGGTGTCGACGAAGCCGTGGCCCGCGCTCAGCAGCCGCGGCGGACACGTCGGCAGGAGCGTGAAGCCGACCAGACCGATCAGGGTGGAGGTCATCAGCCACGCGCGTGCCGCGCGGTAGTGCACCGCGCGGCTGCGGAAGAGCCAGACCAGCACGGCCGGCGTGACGAGATAGTGCAGCGAGGCGTACCAGAAGTCCGCCGGGACGCCGATCCAGGCGTGCGCGGTGAAAAGACGGTTCAGCGGGCTCTCCGCGTCGAGTCGCAGGAACCGCTCGGCCTCAAGGATGCCGATGCCGTGGTCGACGGCGCTGGAGACATCGCCCCGCGCGAGCAGCCGCCCCGCCGAGTACGCGGCGTACACCAGCACGATCAGCGGCAGTTCGGTCCACCAGCGCAGCCGGTGGTCCATCGTGCGGCCGGTGCCTGGCACGTCCTTCTTCGGCATCCGGTCGGTCCCCCATCATCTCTGTTCACTCGGTGCTGGCCGCCGCGTCACTTTACGGCGTACGCGAGGACCACGGGGGCGCCCCCCCGGTGGTGGGAGACGCAGAGATCGACCGAGGGGTTGCGGGCCCGGACGAGCCGTCGATCACAGGTGGGTGATGATGGAAGGGCGGACACGTCCCCGGTGGGAGGGCGGACACGCCCCCAGTGGGAGGGCGACACGCCCGGTCCGCGCACCGCACGAAACAGCGCGACAGCTTGGAGAGATCCACCCATGGCACCCCGCATCCTGCTGGCCCGGCACGGACAGACGGAATGGTCACTGTCCGGCAAGCACACCGGCAGGACGGACATCCCGCTCCTCGACGAGGGCCGTAGGGGCGCGAAGCTCCTGGGCGAGCGCCTGCACCGCGCGCCCTACGACGGCCTCCCGGACGTCGAGGTGCGCACGAGCCCGCTCTCCCGCGCGCGGGAGACCTGCGAGCTCGCCGGCTTCGGGGACCGCGCCCGCCCGTGGGACACGCTCATGGAGTTCGATTACGGCGACTACGACGGCATGACCCCGGCCGACATCCAGGCGGTCCGCCCCGGCTGGCTCATCTGGCGCGACGGCGTCCCCGGCGGCGAGACCCTCGCCCAGGTGTCCGCCCGCGCGGACGAGGTGGTGGAGTGGGCCAGGAGCGCCGACCGCGACGTGCTGGTCTTCGCGCACGGCCACATCCTGCGGGTCATCGGCGCGCGCTGGCTCGGCCTCGACATCGGCTTCGCGGCCCGCGTCCGCCTCAACCCGACGTCCCTGTCGGTCCTCGGCTGGGCCTACGGAGAGCCCGCCATCGAGTCGTGGAACGAGACGGGCCACCTGACCTGACCGGCACCGCCCGGCGCCTACACGGCCCGCGGCAGCGCGGCGTGCCGCTCCAGGAAGCCGCCCACCCCGGAGGCCCTGCGGTGCGGCAGGAGCACCCGCGCGGTCGTCGCGAGCATCGACTGGACGCGGGACGACTGCACCTCGTCGAGGAGCGCGAGCACCCGCAGGCCCGCCGTCGCCGCCTCGTCGGGGCGCCCCGCGCGGGCCAGGTCGTCGGCCAGCTCGGCGGTGTAGAGCGCGATGTTCCGGGTGAACTGCGGGGTCTGCGCGCAGGCCGTGGCCGCCGCGCGCCGCGCGTGCCGGGCCGCCCGCTCCCACTCGCCGAGCGCCGACCAGCACTGCGCCTCCAGGCCCTCCAGTTCGGCCGGGCCGTAGAAGCTCATCCACTCCGGGTCGGCGTCCGAGGGGCCGCGGTCGAAGAGGGCGTGCGCGCGGGCCAGCGACTGTTCGCAGCCCGCCCGGTCGCCGAGCCCCGCCCAGCCCCCGGCCTCACGCAGCGCGAGGAGCGAGAGCAGCCGGTGGGAACCGCCGTGCCGGGCGGCGCTGGTGGCCGCCTGCGCGGCGCGCACGGCCTCCCGGGGACGCCCCGCGTCGCGGGCGAGGAAGGCGGTGTTGCAGAAGGCGTGCGCCTCCAGGGCGGAGTCCGAGGAGACCCGGGCCGTGGCGAGGGCCTCGGCGTAGTGCGAGCGGGCGTCGTCCAGGCGGCCCGAGTCGTGCGCCAGCCAGCCCACCGAGATGGCCAGCTCTCCGGCGCCCGCGTGCAGCCGGTCCGAGGTGGACTGCCGGGTGGTGCCCGCGTCGAGCAGGGCGTAGGCGGTGCGCAGCGGGGCGGCGGCGCGCCGGTAGAGACCGTCGGCGCCGTGCCGGTCGTCGAGCAGTCTGATCTTGCGTACGGCCTCTTCGACCGCGTCGACCTCGGCCTCGCCGATGCCGCGGCCGCGCCGGGCGGCGGCCTCGGCCGGTCCGCTCAGGGCGAGCCCGACGGGGCCCAGGGACGCGGTGGCCACGGTGGCGGTGGAGCCGGTCATGAACGCGCGACGTCGCACGTCGCTCTCCTCGTGAGTCTGGATCGCGTACGGATCGCAGGCGCGGGGGTCGGACCCGGACGGATGGGACTCGTACAAGTGGATCGTGGTGTGGGGGGTCTTCGTGGTGCCGGTAATGCCAGAGGTGTCAGAGGTGTCGGGGGTGTCAGTGGTGTCAGTGGTGCTCCGGGTGCTCCGGGTGCTCCGGGGGGTGCCGGGCCCGTGCGGCGCCCCGGTGTCGGCGCGCGCCCCCCTGCCGCGGACCTGCGCACGAGGCGCGAACCCGAGATCCGCCAGGGTCCGGCCGGGGAACATGTGCAGGAACACACGCTCGTAGGCGTAGTTGGGGCAGCGGATATCACCCGCCTCCACGCGTCCGACGTAGCGCGCATCACAGCTGACACGCTCGCCGATCTCGCGCGCGGCCCGCCGGACCGCCGCGGCGAACTCGCCGGGCGAACGCTGTCCGCGCAGTTGCCGGAAGGCAAGGTTCGGTCGCGGGGACTGAGTTGACGATGCCACCGGTGACGACGCCATGGCCGGACCCTCTCGTGCGGAGCGTGCCGGGCCGCGCACACGCTGGCGCACTGGACGCCGCGCCCGCGCTCGGGATCTCGCGGGGCGACCCCTGTTCCGGCGGAGCACGAACGTACCCGCTGTGACGAGGCCGACACACGGGGTTTGGCTACAAACCGGATATCTCACCCACGATCTGCCATGAACTGCCATCCTTTGCGGCGGCGTGCCGCAGTGCCTGTTGACGCAGAGTCGCGTTGAACCATGTGGAGTGGGAGATCCGAACAGCTCCCGCATTCGCGAGGAGGGGTCCCCTTGTTGGAGATCGGCATGCAGAACAGCGACTCCCGTACGGACAGCGGCGCGTCCCCGGCCTCACGGACGACGGCACGGCACCGGCCCACCCAGGACGGCAGCGCGCCGCCCCCCGACGCGGACCCCTGCGGCGAGGAATGCTGTGACCTGGTCACCGTCCCGGCCCGGCAGGGGCTCGAAGCGGTCGACATCCTGCGCCGCGGCGCGGGCGACACCATCGGCCCCGTCCTGCACGACGGCACCTGCGACACCCTCGGCTTCCTGGTGCCGCCCGGCACCGCGGACGGCTGGGACCTGCCGGGCAGCGCCTGCACACAGACCTTCGGGCGGGGCACCCGCGTGACCGCGGCGACCGGCCCCGCACAGGTGTCCACGGAGCCGGGCCCCGCCCCCGCCGTCCCCGAGCCACCGGTCGCGGGCACCGGCTGGCTCCTGCCGCCCGGCGGCGGGACCGACCCCGTCACGGACCCCGCCGTCCTGCGGGCCGCGCTCGGCCAGGCGGCCCGCACCATCGAGGCCGCCGACAACTGCCGCTGACCGCTCCCGCCGCCCCGCCCCCGCGCCGGCCCCTCGTCCCCGCACCGCCGCCGGGCCGCTTCGTCCGCGTACGCCGATAATGGTCTGATGGCAAGGAACAGGCGAGCCCGGGAAGCGGCGTCCGAGGCAGTCGTCGAGAAGGTGGACGGCGGGCTCGCCGAACTCCTGCCGGACCGGGACAGGCCGCGGGCGTGGACGCTGCTCGTGGACGGCGCCCCGCAGTCCCACGTGGACCTCGACGACCCCGCGTACCTCGACTTCGAGTACCAGCGCAGGATCGGTCACATCGCCGACCTCGTCGCACCCGCGGGCAAGCCGATACGCGCGGTGCACCTCGGCGGCGGCGCCTTCACCCTCGCCCGGTACATAGCGGCGACCCGCCCCCGCTCCACCCAGCAGATCGTCGAGCGCGACACGGCGCTCATCCAGCTCGTCCGGCGCGAGCTGCCGCTCGACCCGCAGGCCCGGGTGCGGGTGCGCGGCACCGACGCCCGCGAAGGCCTCGCGAAGATCGCCGACGGCTGGGCGGACCTCGTCATCGCCGACGTCTTCAGCGGCGCCCGCACCCCCGCGCACCTCACCAGCACGGAGTTCCTCACCGATGTCCGCCGGGTCCTGGCGCCCGGCGGGTACTACGTCGCCAACCTCGCCGACGGGCCGCCGCTCGCGCATCTGCGCGGTCAGCTCGCCACCGCCGCCGCGCTCTTCCCCGAACTCGCGCTCGTCGCCGACCCCGCCGTGCTGCGCGGCAAGCGGTTCGGCAACGCCGTGCTCCTCGGCTGCGCCGCGGCGCTGCCCGTCGCCGAGCTGACCCGGCGCAGCGCGAGCGACCCGCACCCCGCCAGGGTCGAACACGGGCGCGGGCTGCGGGACTTCAGCGGGGGAGCGGCCGTCGTGACGGACGCCGGCGCGGTCGCCTCGCCGGCGCCGCCGCCGTCCGTCTTCAGGTGACGCCGCGCGTCGGTACGTGCCGCCCGTCGCGCGCCACGCCGTGCCGGTCTCGGCTCAGTACGTGTTGATCTCGACCCGGGGCGCGGTGTCGTGCCAGGTGCAGAAGACCGTCAGCCGGTCCGTGCCCGAGCTGAACTCCACGCGGATCCAGGCCTCCTGCCGCCACGTCTGCACCGACCAGCCCGCCGCAGGGGTCGCCGAGACCAGGCTCGCGGAGTGCGCACCGAGGTCGAGGACGACCCGGCCGCCCTTGGTGCGGTAGCTCTTCACCGTCCCGGCTCCCGGCGCGACCGACGGCGGCGGGTCCCCCCGCGTCGCTTCGGTGCGGGTCTTGGACGGTTCGGGGGACCTCGGGGCTCGCGGGGGGTCCGTGGGCCCGGGCGAGCGCGGTGACTTCTCGGCCGGTGACGGGGCGGGGCGGTGCGTCGAGGACGACAGCGCCTCCGCGCCGCCGCCGTCGGCCGCCAGCGGCAGGGCGCGCGGCGGGTCGTAGGCGGTACCCGTCAGCACCGTGTGGACGCCCCACCACGACAGCGTGACCGCCGCGCCCGTGGCCAGCGACCATGCGACCGCGTGTACGAATCCTCTGCGCATCGCGGGCCATACTGCACCACGCGGCGCGGCGTTGTCCCGCGAGGACCGCGTTCCCCCGTATGGCGTACGGTGCCGCCCATGGCACGTGTGCTCGTCGTCGAGGACGACCAGTTCGTACGCTCCGCCCTCATCCGGCACCTGACCGACGCCTCGCACACCGTGCGCAGCGTCGGCACGGCCCTGGAGGCGCTGCGGGAGGTCGCCCATCTCCGTTTCGACGTGGTGATCCTGGATCTCGGCCTGCCGGACCTCGACGGGTCGGAGGCGCTGAAGATGCTGCGCGGCATCACGGACGTCCCCGTGATCATCGCCACCGCGCGGGACGACGAGGCGGAGATCGTGCGGCTCCTCAACGACGGCGCCGACGACTACCTCACCAAGCCCTTCTCGGTCGAACACCTGTCGGCGCGGATGGCCGCCGTGCTGCGCCGCGCCCGCGGCACGGCCGGTGAGGCGCCGCCGAGCGGAGTCCTCCGGGTCGGCGGGCTCCGCATCGACCCGCTGCGCCGCCAGGCCGAACTGGACGGGGCACGGCTCGACCTGACCCGCCGCGAGTTCGACCTGCTCGCCTTCCTCGCCGGCCGGCCCGGCGTCGTCGTCCCGCGCAGGGAACTCCTCGCCGAGGTGTGGCAGCTGAGCTACGGCGACGACCAGACCATCGACGTGCACCTGTCCTGGCTGCGGCGGAAGCTGGGCGAGACCGCCGCGCGGCCCCGCTATCTGCACACCCTGCGCGGCGTCGGCGTCAAGCTGGAGCCGCCGGCGGCGGACGCGCCGCTGTGAGGTGGGCGCTCGTCAAGGTCTGCCTGGCCGTCACGACGATGGTCGTGGTGGCCTTCGCGGTACCGCTCGGCCTCGTCGTCAAGGAGATGGCCAGGGACCGCGCCCTCTCGAACGCCGAGCGGCACGGCGCGGGCATGGCCCCCACGCTCTCCGTCACCACCGACCGCGAGGAGCTGACCCGGGCCGTCGCCACCTCCGAGGCGGGCGGTGAGGGGCGGATGGCCGTCCACGTACCGGCGGTCGGCGGCGCGCCCGCCTTCGAGGTCGGTGACCCGCGGGCCGACGTGCGGGCCGTGGCGGCCACCCGTGAGGAGGGCCGGGCCAGGACCACCGCGGTGCCCGGCGGCTTCGTGGTCCTCCAGCCGACCGCGCTCAGCTCCGGGACGGCGGTCGTGGAGATCTACGTGCCCGAGACCGAGGTCAGCAACGGCGTGACGACGGCGTGGCTGGTCCTCGCGGGCGTCGGCGTCGCGCTCGTCATCGGCTCCGTGGCGGTCGCGGACCGGCTCGGCGTACGCATGGTCCAGCCGGCGAAGCGCCTGGTGGGCGCCGCGCACGACCTCGGGGAGGGGAAGCTGGGGGCGCGGGTGCCGGAGGAGGGGCCGACCGAACTGCGGCTGGCGGCGGTGGCGTTCAACTCCATGGCGGACCAGGTGGTGCAGCTCCTCGCCAACGAGCGGGAGCTTGCGGCGGATCTCTCGCACCGTCTGCGGACGCCGCTGACCGTACTGCGGCTGAACGCGGCCTCGCTCGGCGACGGCCCGGCGGCCGAGCAGACGCGGACGGCCGTCGAGACGCTGGAGCGCGAGGTCGACACGATCATCCGCACGGCGCGGGAGGCCAGGCCCCGGACCGGGGCGGCGGCCGGCACCGGGCCGGGGTGCGACGCCGCCGAGGTGATCCGCGAGCGGATGGCCTTCTGGTCGGCGCTGGCGGAGGACGAGGGGCGCGAGGCGCGGGTGGCCGGGGTGGAGCGGCCCGTGCGCATCCCGGTGTCCCGGGGTGAACTGGTCGCCGCCGTCGACGCGTTGCTCGGCAATGTCTTCCGGCACACGCCCGAGGGCACGGCGTTCTCGGTGGACGTGCACAGCGCCGAGGACGCGGTGATCGTCCTCGTCTCCGACGCGGGGCCGGGGATCCCCGACCCCGAGGCGGCGCTGGCGCGGGGCGCGGGTTCGGGGGAGGACGGGTCGACGGGCCTCGGCCTGGACATCGTGCGCCGGCTGGCCGAGTCGACGGGGGGTGACGTGCGGGTCGGCCGCTCGGTGCTGGGCGGGGCGGAGGTCCGGGTGTGGATCCAGCGGGGAGGCGGTGAGCGGGGCCGTGGGGGTGTGGTGGGACGGCGGCGGAGGCATCGGGGGCGCCCCTGACGGGGCGTTCGGCTTCGCCCCTCAGGTCCGCGGGGAACTGCGCGAGCAGCCCCCGCGGACCCGCAGTGAAGGGACCCACCTCAGTCCAGCACCGGCTCCCGCGGCAACGCCCCCGCAGCGGCGACCGCCGCATACCAGTGGGCGCTGGACTTCGGGACGCGGGCCTGCGTCTCGTAGTCGACGTACACCGCCCCGAACCGCTTGCTGTAGCCGTACGCCCATTCGAAGTTGTCCAGGAGTGACCAGAGGTAGTAGCCGCGGACATCGGCGCCGTCGGTGAGGGCGCGGCGGACGGCGGCCAGATGGCCGTGCAGGTAGGCGATGCGCTCCGGGTCGTGCACGCGGCCGTCCGGATCGGGCTTGTCGTCGCAGGCCGCGCCGTTCTCCGTGATGTACAGCGGCAGCCCCGGCGCCTCCCGCGTGTACCGCATGATCAGCTCGTGCAGCCCGGTCGGGTCGATGGTCCAGCCCATCGCGGTGCGCTCGCCCGGCGTCTGGTGGAACGCCACGTCCTCGGCCGCGGGCCAGGGGGAGTGGTCGCTCGCCCCGTGCCCGTCGGCGCTCGAACTGCCGCCCTCGGGAGCGGCCGACACCAGCGCGGGCGTGTAGTAGTTGAGCCCCAGCGCGTCCAGCGGCTGGTGGATGGCGGCCAGGTCGCCGTCCCGGACACAGGACCAGTCGGTGACCCGCGCGGTGTCCGCCGGCAGGTCCGCCGGGTAGGCGCCGTGCAGCATCGGGCCGTGGAAGACGCCGTTGGCGAGGTTGTCGATGCGCCGCCGGGCGTCCATGTCCGGCGCGGAGCCGGAGACCGCCCTGACCACCGCGGAGTTGAGGCTCACCGCGACCCGGGCACGGGCCGGCAGGGCGGCGCGCAGCGCCTGGGTGCCGAGGCCGTGCGCGAGGTTGAGGTGGTGCGCGGCCTGGAGGGCGGCCGCGGGGTCGGTGCGGCCGGGGGCGTGGACGCCGGAGCCGTAGCCGAGGAAGGCGCTGCACCACGGTTCGTTGAGGGTGATCCAGGACTCGACGCGGTCGCCCAGCGCCTCGGCGACGAAGCTCGCGTACTCGGCGAAGCGGTACGCCGTCTCGCGCGCCGGCCAGCCGCCCGTGTCCTCCAGCTCCTGGGGCAGGTCCCAGTGGTAGAGCGTCACGGCGGGCGCGATGCCCTTGGCCAGCAGCTCGTCGACCAGGCGCCGGTAGAAGTCCAGGCCGCGCTGGACGGCGGGGCCGCGCCCGGTGGGCTGCACCCGTGACCAGGAGACGGAGAACCGGTAGGCGGTCAGGCCGAGTTCCGCCATGAGCGCCACGTCGTCGCGGTAGCGGTGGTAGTGCTCGACGGCGACGTCACCGGTGTCACCACCGGCCGTGCGCCCCGGCGTATGGCTGAAGGTGTCCCAGATGGAGGGGGTACGGCCGTCCTCACGCACGGCGCCCTCGATCTGGTACGCGGAGGTGGCGGCGCCCCAGAGGAAACCGGCGGGAAAGGCGAGGGATTCGGACATGGAAGCGCTCCCACGGAAGAGAGGAAAGGGGTACGGGGAAAGGCGAAGGGGAGGTGAGGGCGGGGGGGGAAGCCCGGGAGCCCGGAGGCTCCCGGAGCCTCAGCCCTTGACCGCGCCCTGCATGATGCCGCTCACGATCTGCTTGCCGAACAGGATGAACGCGAGCAGCAGCGGCAGCGTGCCGAGCAGCGCGCCCGCCATGATCACCGCCCGGTCCGGGATGTAGCCCGTGCCGAGGGAGTTGAGCGCCACCTGCACGGTGGGGTTCGACTGGTTCAGCGCGATGATCGGCCACAGGAAGTCGTTCCAGGCCATGACGAACGTCAGCAGGCCCAGCACGGCCATCGCGGGCCGCGCCGCCGGGAACACCACGTGCCAGATGACGCGCAGGCTGCTCGCCCCGTCCATCCGCGCCGCCTCGATCAGCTCGCTCGGCAGCGCCTGGAGCAGGTACTGCCGCATGAAGAAGACACCGAAGGCGCTCACGAACGTCGGCAGGATCACCGCCTGGAGCTGGTTGGTCCACTGGAGGTCGGCGACCCACAGATACAGGGGTACGACACTCAGCTGCGGCGGCACCATCATCGTGCCGATGGTCAGCAGGAGCAGCGCCCCGCTGAACCGGAACTTCAGCTTGGCGAAGGCGAATCCGGCGATCGTGGAGAACAGCACGGTGCCGACGGTGATGCTGCCCGCCACGATGGTGGTGTTGAGCATCGCGTCACCGAGGCTCGCCTCGGTCCAGGCCCGTTCGAGGTTCTTGACGAGGTTCCCGCCGAACCACAGGGGCGGTGGCGTCTGCGCGAGCCGCCCGCTGGTGCGCGAGGCCGCGACCGCCGTCCAGATGAGCGGGGCCAGCGAGACGGCGGTGAACACCGCGAGGACGAGGTAGGTCAGCGGCCCCGCGTGCATCGTGCGGCCGGCCCTCCGGCCCATGGGGCGGGACGGCCGTCCCAGGGTGCGGGCCTTCATCGGTCCTTCCTCAGGCGTCGGGCGATCAGCAGGTTGACCGCGGCGATGAGCAGCAGGAGTACGAGCATCAGCCAGGCGACGGCCGACGCCCGGCCCAGATGGCCGTTGATCCACCCCTGGTCGTACAGATACAGCCCCAGCGTCTGGAACTGGTGGTCCGCGCCGCCCTTGGACCCGGCCGTGCCGCCGAACAGCAGCGGCTCACCGAAGAGCTGGGTCGCGCCGATGGTCGAGACGACCACCGTGAACAGGATCGTCGGCCGCAGCATCGGGATCGTCACGTGCCGGAACTGCTGCCAACGCGAGGCGCCGTCCAACGAGGCCGACTCGTACAGGTCGTGCGGCACGGCCTGCATCGCCGCCAGGTAGATCAGCGCGTTGTACCCGGTCCACCGCCAGATGACGATGGAGGACACGGCGAACTGCGAACCCCACGACGACTCACGCCAGTTGACGGCATCGATGCCCACCGACCCGATCAGCCAGTTGACCATCCCGCCGTCCCACGCGAACAGCAGCGTGAAGACCAGCGAGGCGCTCGCCACGGAGGTGGCGTACGGCGCGAGCATCGCCACCCGCCACAGGGTGGAACCGCGCAGCTTGTAGTTGAGCAGGTGCGCGATGCCGAGTGCCATGGCCAGCTGGGGCACGGTGGAGATGACGCCGATGGTGAAGGTGTTGCCGAGCGCGTTCCAGAAGTAGTCGCTCCGGAGCAGGTTGGTGTAGTTCTCCAGGCCCAGCCAGGTGCTGCCGTCGAGGTCGGTCAGCTCCAGGCGGTGCAGCGAGGCCCACCCGGTGTAGAGGAGCGGGAAGAGGCCGAAGGCGCCGAAGAAGAGGAAGAAGGGCGCGACGAAGATGTACGGCGACGCCTTGATGTCCCAGCGGTACAGGCGGCTGCGCCACGAGGACGTGGGGGAGGCCTTGCGGCTCCCGGAGGCGGCCGGGGCCGCGTCCCCCTTGCCGGGGGGCGCGGTCTCGGCGTACTCAGCGGTCTCGGACATGGGCGTCACTGTCCCAGAACATCCTTGATCTCCTTCTGGGCGGCGCTCCAGCCCTCCTCCGGGGACTTGCCCTGCTGCTCCACCTGGAGCACACCGATGTCCGCGATGGACTGGCCGATCTGGGCGTCCTTGATGCCGTAGACGGCCGCGGGGGTGTTCTTCGCGATGCCGGCGAAGATCTCCGTGATGGGGGCGTCACTGAAGTACGCCTTGGTCGCCGGCGACGGCTTCAGCGTGTCGTAGACCGAGGGGGTGGAGGGGAAGCTCGCCTGCTTGGCGAAGACCTTCGCGAGCTGCTCGGGCCGCGTCAGCCACACGGCGAGCTCGGTCGCCTCCTTCTTGTGCTTGCCCGCGCTCGGCACGCCGAGGAACGTGCCGCCCCAGTTGCCGTCCGTCGGGGCCTTGGCCATGTCCCACTTGCCCTTGCCGTCCGGGCCGGTCTTCTCCTGGATGTAACCGGCCATCCAGGCGGGGCAGGCCACGGTGGCGAATCTGCCGTTGGCGAAGCCCTGGTCCCACGTCGGGTCGAACTGCTTGAGCTTGGCGGACATGCCGCCCCGCGCGACCTTCATCGCCGCGTCCCAGGCGTCCTTGCGGCCCTGGCTCTCCTCGTAGATCTCCTCGCCCTTCTTGTCGTAGTACCGCTCGGTGGCACCCGCGAAGACGGCGTGGTAGACGCTGGAGGCGGAGTCGACGAACTTGGTGCCGTCCGGCGCCTTCTCCATGTACTTCTCGCCGAGCGCGACGTACTTGTCCCAGTCGCCCGCCCACTCCTTCGCGAGCTTCTCGCGGTCGGTGGGCAGCCCGGCCTTCGCGAAGAGGTCCTTGCGGTAGCAGAGCGCGGTCGGGCCGATGTCGACGCCGAGGCCGATCGTCTTGCCGTCCTCGGTGGTGGCCTGCTTCCACTTCCAGTCGAGATACGTCGACTTCTGTACGCCCTCGGCCTTGCCCAGGTCCTCGAACTTGGCGCCCTGGGTCTGCACGACCTCGGTGATGTTGCTGACCTCTATGGCGGCGACGTCATTGACCCCGGCGCCGGACTGCAACTGGGTGAGGAGCTTCGGGTAATAGGCGTCGTTCCGCTCGATGACGTTCTCTTTGATCCGGATGTTCGGATGGGTTCTCTCGTACTCCTCGTACAGCCCTGCCTGCTTGAGGCCCAGCACGCCGAACGTGCCCACATTGAGCGTGATCTTGCCGTCGCCGCCCGCTGAGCCGCTGTCGTCATCGCTCGAACAAGCGGCCAGCAGGCTCGTGGCCAGCGCGGTGGCGGCCGCGTAGGTCACGATGTGGCGGATCCGGCGGGAACTGCTGTGCATGACGTCCTCCTGTTGCCTGACGTGCCGACCCCCCGGCCAACTGCACTGTAGGGCCCGTTGATTCACTCTGCGGCTCGGGCGGGGAACGTGCGGGATGTGTACGTGCCAGGTAGTGTGGGAGCGCTCCCACAGGTGATGGGTTGAAGACTCGTGGCTCGGGACGGGGGTGTCAAGGGACCCGGCAGGGAGTCATGTCCACGGTTATCGGGCCGTTACGGGTCTCCCGTTGGTTCCGGGCCGGGCACCCGGCGAAGATCAGGCTGTTACATTCCTGGCCGGGGGACGGGTGACGGGAGGCGGACAATGGCAGGTCACGCAGCGCGCGGCCGTGGCGGTGGACGGCCCACTCTGGAGGAGGTCGCCGCGCGGGCGGGAGTGGGCCGGGGGACGGTCTCCCGCGTGATCAACGGCTCGCCGAGGGTCAGCGCGGCCACCCGGACGGCCGTCGAGGCCGCCGTGGCGGAGCTGGGGTACGTGCCCAACACCGCGGCCCGCGCCCTGGCCGCCAACCGCACGGACGCGATCGCGCTGGTCGTGCCCGAGCCCGAGACCCGGTTCTTCGCCGAGCCGTACTTCTCCGACGTGCTGCGCGGGGTGGGCGCCCAGCTCGGCGAGACCGAGATGCAGCTGCTGCTGATCTTCGCGGGCAACGACCAGCGGCGGCAGCGCCTGGCCCAATACCTCGCGGCCCACCGCGTCGACGGCGTGCTGCTGGTCTCCGTGCACGCCGACGACCCGTTGCCGGACCTGCTGAGCCAGCTGGAGATCCCCTCGGTGATCAGCGGCCGCCGCTGTGCCGAGGAGCCGCTGCCCTCCGTCGACTCCGACAACTTCGCCGGGGCGCGCTCGGCGGTGGAGCACCTGCTGTCACGCGGGCGCACCTCCATAGCCACCATCACCGGCCGCCTCGACGTGTACGGAGCCCAGCGCCGCCTGGACGGCTACCGCACCGCCCTGCGGGACGCGGGCCGCCCGGTCGACGAGCGGCTGATCGCGCCGGGCGACTTCACGGAGGAGGGCGGGCGGCGCGCGATGCGGGAGCTGCTTGAGACGTGCCCCGAGGTGGACGCCGTCTTCGCGGGCTCCGACGTGATGGCGGCGGGCGCCCGGCAGGTGCTGCGGGAGGCGGGGCGCCGCATACCCGACGACGTGGCGCTGGTCGGCTTCGACGACTCGGCGATCGCCCGCCACATGGACCCGCCGCTCACCAGCGTCCGCCAGCCGATCGAGGAGATGGGCCGGGCCATGATCGACCTGCTCCTCGCGGAGATCGCCGACGACCGCCCGGTCGCCGCGCGCCGTCTGGAGCGGCGTCAGCTGGTGCTCCCGACGGAGCTGGTGGAGCGGGATTCCTCCTGAGGGGGCGAGGGCGCGGCCGGGAACCCGCGGGGCGCGCCCGGGGATACGGAAAGGGCCCCGGTTCTCGCGAACCGGGGCCCTTCCACCAGGGTGAGTGACGGGACTTGAACCCGCGGCCACCTGGACCACAACCAGGTGCTCTACCAACTGAGCTACACCCACCATGTCCGGTCGTCTGTCTTTCTTCCGACCGGCCGAGAAAAAGTGTACAGGGTCCGAAGGGGTGCTCGCGCACACCTTTTCCGGACCCCGTACAAAGGGGGGCCGCGGAGGTTACTCCGCGGCCAGTACGTGCTTGGCCGCGATCGACTTCGCGGTGTCCGAGTCCGGTCCGGGCTGCGGGACGAAGATCGCCTCGCGGTAGTAGCGCAGCTCGGCGATGGACTCGCGGATGTCGGCGAGCGCGCGGTGGTTGCCGTTCTTGTCCGGGCTGTTGAAGTACGCCCGGGGGTACCAGCGCCGCGCCAGCTCCTTGATGGAGGAGACGTCGACGATCCGGTAGTGGAGGTACTCCTCCAGCGTCGCCATGTCCCGCAGCAGGAAGCCGCGGTCGGTGCCGACCGAGTTTCCGCACAGGGGAGCCTTCCGCGGCTCCTTGACGTGCTCGCGTACGTACGCCAGGACCTGCTCCTCGGCGTCGGCCAGCGTGGTGCCGCCGGCCAGCTCGTCGAGGAGCCCCGAGGCGGTGTGCATCGCGCGCACCACCTCGGGCATGGTCTCCAGCGCCGCGTCCGGCGGGCGGATCACGATGTCCACACCTTCGCCGAGCACGTTCAGTTCCGAGTCGGTGACCAGTGCGGCCACCTCGATAAGTGCGTCATCCGTCAACGAGAGCCCGGTCATCTCGCAGTCGATCCACACCATGCGATCGTTCATGCGTCCAACCCTACGGCGCGCTCCTCTGGCCGGGCAGGGGAGTACGGCTCGGCGCGTACGCGTCGGAGTGCGGCCTGCCGGGCTCGGCGGCCAGGGAGGCCGCGGAGCTGAGCGCGCCCGCTGCTGCCGTGCGGCGCGTCTGCGTCGGCACCGGGCCCGCCTCCACCAGCGCGGGCATGGCCTGCGACGACGCCGGGGCGGACTCCAGCGCGCGCTCGCCCTGCGGCCTGCGGGCGCGGTAGGCGGCCCGGTAGGCGGCGGGGGACGAGCCCAGCTGGCGCCGGAAGTGTCCCCGCAGCGCGACCGGCGAGCGGAAGCCGCAGCGTCCCGCCACCTCGTCCACGGAGTAGTCGGAGGTTTCGAGCAGCCGCTGTGCCTGGAGCACCCGCTGGGTGATCAGCCACTGGAGGGGAGCGCTCCCGGTGAGCGAGCGGAACCTGCGGTCGAAGGTCCGCCTGCTCATGTACGCCCGTGCGGCGAGGGTCTCCACGTCGAACTGCTCGTGGAGGTGCTCAAGGGCCCAGGCGACGACCTCGGCGAGCGGGTCGGCGCCGATCTCCTCGGGTAAAGACCTGTCGAGGTAGCGCTCCTGGCCGCCGGCGCGGCGCGGCGGCACGACGAGCCTGCGGGCGAGCGCGCCCGCCGCCTCATTGCCGTGGTCCGTGCGCACGATGTGCAGACAGAGATCGATTCCGGCCGCGGTGCCGGCGCTCGTCAGGACGTCCCCGTCATCGACGAACAGCTCGCGCGGGTCCACGTGGACGGACGGGTAGCGCTTGGCGAGCGTCGGCGCGTACATCCAGTGGGTGGTCGCGGGCCGGCCGTCTAGGAGTCCCGCGGCGGCGAGCACGAACGCGCCGGTGCAGAGCCCGACGATGCGGGCGCCTTCCTCGTGCGCGCGGCGCAGCGCGTCCAGGGCCTCCGGCGGTGGTGGAGACGTGATCGACCGCCAGGCCGGTACGACGACCGTGCCCGCCCGGCCGATCGCCTCCAGGCCGTGCGGCGCCGTCAGTTCGAGCCCGCCGGTGGTCCGCAGCGGTCCGTCCTCGCCGGCGCACACCAGCAGCCGGTAGCGGGGGACGCCGGCGTCCTGGCGGTCGATGCCGAAGACGGAGAGCGGTATGGAACTCTCGAAAATGGGACCACCGCTGAAGAGCAGCACCGATACGATCTCCCGGCGGCGGCGCCCGGAGAGCTTGCGAGCCGTGGTCTCCGGCGCGGCAGTGGAGTCGTGACTCATGGTGCTAAACCCCCCTCGGTCGTAGCGGCTCCCTGTGCCTGCCGTGCTTGACGTTTTGTACGTGCCTGACGTGCTTGCTGGGCCTGTCGCTCCTGCACGTTTCCCCTCGGTCCTCCACCAGTCCCCCGCCGTAATACAGTCAAGATCGAATCTACTGTGTCCCGTGCTGCCGGGGTGACCAGTTCAGCACCCGGCAGATTGTCGACATGGCAACTTGGCGTGAAGCATTCGATCACGAAGCGTGGCACTCGTGGGCCCGGCAGGGAAGTGCGCCTCTGCTCCATGGCCGGTCCCCGTAGGGTGCGCAGGCCCTTTGAGCACCTTTCAGTCCTGGTTGGACCGGGGTTGAGGGGCTGTTCGGCCAAGGAATGGCCGACCCTCGGAAGTTGGCTGAAAACCTACGGGATCGTGCGTGCGAATCGGTCAGTCGACCGGCGTGCTCTCGGAGCCGTACCGCACGCCCCGGTGCGCTCCGGTGCCCGTCCTGCTGTGCCGTCCGCGGTGCCCGCCGTTCTGCTCCGCGAGCTGCCGCGCGGCACCCCGCTCCGAGTGCCGCAGCAGCACCCGGCAGACCCCGGTGACGGCGGCCAGCCCCAGCGCGGCGCCGCCCGCTCCCGCCAGGGAGATCCCGTACCCCACAAGGACGACCGGAACCAGGACGCAGCTGAACGCCGCCCAGCGGACCACGTCGCCCACCGAGTCCTGCGCGGGTGTCCGCCGGGGCCCCCGGCCGCGGAGCGCGGAGGCCGGGCGGCGCCTGCGGGTGGGCGAGGGCGGCGGGGACAGGGTGGGGGGTCCAGGCAACGGAGTGCTCCTGTAAGGGTGGCGTACCGGGGTTCAACGCGCCGCCGGGCGGCCGGTCACTGGCGGGTCACAGGGTGGCACCGGACGGGTGCGCAAACCGCCTGTACGGGGCAGCAACCATTGCCATACGGACGTGGCTCGTGCATGCTCCGGTGAACGCCGGGAGGCCCTGTGGCACGGCCCGGCGCGGGCCCGGACGGGCTCCCCGCAGGCTCTGGGCAGGAGAGGAGTGTCGCCGTACCCTTGGGGGTATGGGGTTGGGAAGGTGATTCCCGGACGAGATTCCCGGGCCCGATCGCCGGACCCCACGGTCCCGAACTGCCGCACCACCTGAACAAGCAGACCCTCCCACAGAGGACTCCTTCGCCGAGACACCCATGGCCGGTCACGAATTCTTCGAACCCGCGGACCGCAAGCGGCAGGTCGCCGATCCGACAGCGACCCCCCGAGCGGCGGAAGAACCATGTCATTCCTGCGATCCGGCGTTCCGGCACGGCGTCGTCGTCGGCTTCGACGGCTCGACCTCCAGTGAGCGCGCCCTCGCGTACGCGATCGGCATGGCCCACCGGTCGGGCTCGGGCCTGATCATCGTCCATGTCGCCAACCGGCTGCCCACCACGGTGTGGGCGGGGTGCGAGCCGCCGGTCTTCGTCGACGTGCCCGATCACCGCACCGAGGTGCTGGGTCTGGAGCTGGCCTGCGCGGACTATCTGGCCGAGGTGCCCTGGATCCTCGTCGAGCGCGGCGGCGACATCTGCCACGAGCTGGAAGAGGTCGGCCGCGAGTACAGCGCGGACGCGATCGTCGTCGGCTCCACGCACGGCATCGTCGGGCGCATCTTCGGCTCCGTCGCGGGGCGGCTGGCGCGGCGCGCGCAGCGTCCCGTCATCGTCATTCCCTGACGCAGTTCCCTGACGGATGCCCCTGGGGCGTTCACGTCACCTGACGGACCGCCGGTCTCTCCGGGCTCCCCAAGTCTCCTGCGTATCACGCGAGTTGCGCGGACGAGTCTACTCGTGCGTAGAGGTGGTTCACGCCATCGGGGCGGGTACATAGAGGTCGCCGGCATGCCGCCCCGGCCGGCCCGGCGGGTGACGGCCGCCGGGTGCCGGGGCGCGGGTCGGGGGAATGGGCGACCCCGGCCCCCGGTGAACGACCCCCTGGGCGCCGGTGGCGCGCAGGGGGTCGTTCACCGGGGGCCTTGCCGTCCGCTGCGTGGGGTGGCCCTACTCGACGGTGACCGACTTCGCGAGGTTGCGCGGCTTGTCGATGTCCCGGCCCAGCGCCAACGCCGTGTGATAGGCGAGGAGTTGGAGCGGGATGCCCATCAGGATCGGGTCCAGCTCGTTCTCGTTCTTCGGCACGATGATCGTCTGGTCGGCCTTCTCCTGCTCCTGGTGCGCGACCGCGAGGATCTTGCCGCTGCGGGCCTTGATCTCCTCCAGGGCGGCGCGGTTCTTCTCCAGCAGGTCGTCGTCCGGCACGATCGCGACGGTCGGCAGGGCGGGCTCGATCAGGGCGAGCGGGCCGTGCTTCAGCTCGGAGGCGGGGTAGGCCTCGGCGTGGATGTACGAGACCTCCTTGAGCTTGAGGGAGGCCTCGCGGGCGACCGGGTAGCCGCGTACCCGGCCGATGAAGAGCATCGAGCGGGCGTCGGCGTAGGTCTTGGCGATCTTCTTGATCTCGTCCTCCTGCTTGAGGATCTCCGAGATCTGGCCGGGCAGCTTGCGCAGGCCCTCGATGATCCGCTTGCCGTCGGAGACCGACAGGTCGCGGATGCGGCCGAGGTGCAGGGCGAGCAGGCCGAAGGCGACGGTGGTGTTCGTGAAGCACTTGGTCGACACGACGCAGACCTCCGGGCCCGCGTGGACGTACACGCCCGAGTCCGCCTCGCGGGCGATCGCCGAGCCGACCACGTTGACCACGCCCAGGACGCGGGCGCCCTTGCGCTTCAGCTCCTGGACGGCGGCCAGCACGTCGTACGTCTCACCGGACTGGGAGACGGCGATGTAGAGGGTGTCGGGGTCCACGACCGCGTTGCGGTAGCGGAACTCGGACGCGGGCTCCGCGTCGGCGGGGATGCGGGCCAGTTCCTCGATCATCTGGGCGCCGATCATGCCCGCGTGGTACGAGGTGCCGCAGCCGAGGATCTTGACGCGGCGCACCTTGCGGGCGTCGTGCGCGTCGAGGTTGAGGCCGCCGAGGTGCACGGTGGAGAAGCGGTCGTCGATGCGGCCGCGCAGCACGCGGTCCACCGCGTCGGGCTGCTCGAAGATCTCCTTGTGCATGTACGTGTCGTGGCCGCCCATGTCGTACGACTCGGCCTCCCACTCCACGGTGGTCGGCGAGGCGGTCGTGCGCGAGCCCTCGGTGGTGTACGTGCGGTAGTCGTCGGCCTTGATGGTGGCCATCTCGCCGTCGTCGAGGGTGACGACCTGGCGGGTGTGGGAGACGAGCGCGGCGACGTCCGAGGCGACGAACATCTCCTTCTCGCCGATGCCGAGGACGACCGGGGAGCCGTTGCGGGCGACGACGATGCGGTCGTTGAAGTCGGCGTGCAGGACGGCGATGCCGTACGTGCCCTCGACGTGGCGCAGCGCCTCGCGCACCTTCTCCTCGAGAGTGACCGCCTGGGAGCGGGCGATCAGGTGGGTGAGGACCTCGGTGTCGGTCTCGGAGAGGAACTCGACGCCGTCGGCGGTGAGCTTGGCGCGCAGCTCGGAGGCGTTGTCGATGATGCCGTTGTGGACGACGGCGACCTTCTCGTCCTGGGACAGGTGCGGGTGGGCGTTCTCGTCGGAGGGGGCGCCGTGCGTGGCCCAGCGGGTGTGGGCGATGCCGGTGGTGCCCTTGAAGCGGGCGGGCACCTTGGCCTCCAGGTCACGGACGCGGCCCTTGGCCTTCACGGTCTTCAGGCCCGTGGCCTTGGGACCGGTGACGGCGATGCCCGCCGAGTCGTAGCCGCGGTACTCCAGGCGCTGGAGGCCTTCGAGGAGCAGCGGGGCGACGTCACGCTTGCCGATATAACCGACGATTCCGCACATAGAGGGTGTCCTAGCCGTAGATGATGCGGCGCAGCTGCCGGAGGCTCAGCTCCGGCGGCGCGACCGCGCGGTATTCGAGGTCCGCCGAGATCTGCTGGAAGATCGCCGCGTTCAGCAGGCCCTGACCCTGAAGCTCGCGGTGGCGGCGACGGACGAAGTCTTCGGTCGTCTCGTCGAAGTAGGCCAGCACGTCCTGGATGACCCGCAGGGCTTCGCCCCGCTGGAGCGGGGTGCTGCGGGTGAGGTGGTCCACCAGGTCGTCGTGCATTCGATGATCCTGGGGGATCTTCTCCTCTTTCGCAAGAATCCTGCCCGGAATCGGGCAGGGGCGTGGCGGATGGGGGGTGCCGAGGGCTCTGATGGCCCTGATGGCCCTGTGCGGCCTACATGCGGCGCAGGACCGCCTGCTTGGCCGCGGTGAACTCCTCCTCCGTGAGGATCCCCGCCCGGTGCAGTTCACCCAGTTCGCGCAGGCGGCGCAGCAGGGCGTCGTGGTCCTCGGCCGGGGCCGCCGGGGGCGACGTGACGGCGGGCGGCGAGTCCGACGGGGCGGCGGGCGCCGCGGGGTGGGGCAGGCGGGCCTGGACCGCGGCGGCGACCAGGGCCATCAGCGGGTCCTTCTTGAAGCCCCAGAGCTCGACCGCGTTCGGGTCGTACTTCGGCGGGGTCCTGGCCGCCGTCTTGGCCGGGGCGTCCCTGAGGGTGAAGCGGAGGCAGCCGTTCTCCAGGCCGAGCGCCGGCTGCCACTCCACCGCCGCGATGTCGGCGAGCGCCAGGGACCGCGAGCCGGCCGCCGACTTCGCCTCCTCCGTCTTCCAGTTCCACTCCAGGCGCACGTGCTCCCCGTCGAAGCTCGCGGTGCCGTCCCCGGCGGAGACGGACAGCGGCACGGACGGGCCGGGCAGGAGGTAGGCCGTGCAGGGGGCGGCCGGTATCTGTTCGACCAGCAGGGCGCCCCGCACCTCGTCGACCAGGTACTCCGCCACGCCGTACCGGTCGGGCTCCACGGCCAGCCGGTACGGGTCGCCGGAGTCCGCCAGCTTGCCGCCGGTGGCCTGGAGCAGCGGGTCGGCGCCGTCGCGCAGCCGCAGCCGCAGCCGGCCCGACTTCTTGCCGTGCTCGAAGGCGATGCCCGCCAACGCCTCCAGGGGCACGGCCAGTTCGCCCAGCGTCTTGCGGAGCAAGGAAACGCTCTTGTCGTGGCCCGGCACCAGCCGCAGCGTCTCTCCGTCGAAGGTCCAGGTCCCGTCGCGCTGGATGATTTCCGCCATGCGGGGATTCTCGCACCGCCCCGGGGGGAGCCGGTCTACACCCCTTGACCCCTCGTGAGGGCCGGGTTACCAATGGGAACCGTTCGAACGGTATGCACCACAGCTGCGCCCCCGTCGAAGGGACCCCGCTCGTGAGAACGCCCCGCAGAACGCCCCGGAGAACGCCCCACCGGACGCCCCGGCTGCTCGGCTCGCTGCTGCTCGTGGCCGCCGCCGGGATCTCCTCCCTCGCCGCCGCACCCGGCCCCGCGGGAAAGCCGAGGGCCCCGGTCATCCCGCTCGGCCGGATCGTGCCCGCGCCCCTGTCGGCCGAGCCGGACGGCGCCGGATACGAGATCACCGCCAAGACCCGCATCCGCGTCGACAGACCCGAGGAGCGGCGCGTCGGCGAGTACCTCGCCCAGGTGCTGCGCCCCTCCACCGGCTACGAGCTGCCCGTCGTCACCGGCCAGGGCGGCGACGGCATCCGGCTGCGGCTCAGCGCCGAACCGGCGAACAAGGTCCTCGGCAACGAGGGTTACCGGGTCATCTCCACCCGCGGCTCCCTCACCATCACCTCCTGGTCGGACGCCGGGCTCTTCCACGGCGTCCAGACGGTGCGTCAGCACCTGCCCGCCGCCGTCGAGGAGCGGACCCGGCAGCGCGGCCCGTGGCGGATCGCGGGCGGCACCATCAAGGACATGCCGCGCTACGCCTACCGCTCCACGATGCTCGACGTCTCACGGCACTTCTTCACCGTCGACCAGGTCAAGCGCTACATCGACCAGGCGGCGCTGTACAAGATGAACAAGCTGCACCTGCACCTCAGCGACGACCAGGGCTGGCGCATCGCCGTCGACTCCTGGCCGCGCCTGGCCACCTACGGCGGTTCCACGCAGGTCGGCGGCGGCAAGGGCGGCTACTACACGAAGGCCCAGTACAAGGAGATCGTCGCGTACGCCGCCGCGCGGTACCTGGAGGTCGTCCCCGAGATCGACATGCCGGGGCACACCAACGCGGCCCTCGCCTCGTACGCCGAGCTGAACTGCGACGGCGTCGCCCCGCCCCTCTACACCGGCACCGCGGTCGGCTTCAGCTCGCTGTGCGTGAAGAAGGACGTCACGTACGACTTCGTGGACGACGTGATCCGCGAGCTGGCCGCCCTGACGCCGGGCGAGTACCTCCACATCGGCGGCGACGAGGCGCACTCCACCAGTCATGAGGACTTCGTCGCCTTCATGGACAGGGTGCAGCCGGTCGTCGCCAAGTACGGCAAGAAGGTGATGGGCTGGCACCAGCTGACCGGCGCCAGGCCCGCCGAGGGTGCCGTCGCCCAGTACTGGGGATACGACAGGACGGGCGCCGCCGAGCGGGAGCAGGTCGTCAACGCCGCGAAGAACGGCACCAAGCTGGTCCTCTCGCCGGCCGACCGCTCCTACCTCGACATGAAGTACACCAAGGACACCCCGCTCGGCCTGACCTGGGCCGGCCTCGTCGAGGTGCGGCGCTCCTACGACTGGGACCCGGCGACCTACCTGGAGGGCGCGCCCGCCGACGCGGTCCTGGGCGTCGAGGCGCCGCTGTGGACGGAGACCCTCTCGACCTCCGCACACCTCGACTACATGGCCTTCCCGCGCCTTCCCGGGATCGCCGAACTCGGCTGGTCGCCCGCGGCCACGCACGACTGGCAGAAGTACAAGGTGCGGCTCGCCGCGCAGGCCCCGCGCTGGGACGCGCTCGGCATCGGCTACTACAGGTCGCCGCAGGTGCCCTGGCCCGCGGCATGACGGCTTGCCCCGGGGTCAGGTGTGTGACGGTGCCGCTGCCTCGCTGCGGCGGAGTGCCGTACCGCCGAGGCTCTGGAGGAAGCGCTCCCGGGTGCAGAAGCTCAGCAGGGCTTCCCTCTCCGGTTTCTGGACGACGGTCTCGGGGCGGAACCCGACGGACGCGTTGCGGGCGAGCACCGCCGTGTCGCGCACGTCGGGTTCCGTGACGACCCGCTCGACCGCCGGGTCGGCGAACAGTTCGCGCAGCACCGCGGTGAGCGCGCCGCGCGTGAAGCCGGGGACGCGTACCTCGGGCGGGGCGGTGAGGAAGTGCAGGCCGACGTCGCCGGGACGCGGCTCGTAGAGGCCGGCCAGCTCCCCGTACGCCGGGTCGTACCGCTCCATCAGGAAGGACGGCACGCCCCGGTACAGGCCGAGGAACGCCTCGTGGTGGCCGGAGGCCGCGATCGCCATGTACGCGCGCTCCACGTCGGTCAGCGTGGTGCCCCGCAGCAGCCGGGACGCGGCCCTGGGGTGCGTCACCCAGCCGTGCACCAGTTCGGCCTCGGTCAGGGGATCGAGCGGGCGGAGCATGAAGCCGCACGTCGTGGCCGGTCGGCGGGCGTCAGCAGGCGCGGCCAAGGTTCTCTCCTCCCAGGTACCGCTCGGCGTGGCCGGCGATCAGGTCGAGGACGGCCGTGATGTCGGCGGTGGTGGTCTCGGGGTTGAGGAGGGTGACCTTCAGGTAGTGGCGGTCGCCCACCTTGGTGCCCGCCACGACCGCGTCTCCGGAGGCGAACAGGGCCTTGCGGGCGTAGAGGTTGGCGCGGTCGATCGCGGAGGGGGCGCAGATCGCGGCGGGGATGTAGCGGAAGACGAGCGTGGCGAGCCGCGGCTCGGTCACGACGTCGAAGCGGGGGTCGGCGACGAGCATCTTCCAGCCCTTCGTGGCCAGGTCGCAGACCTCGTCGAAGAGGTCGCCGATGGCGTCCGCGCCCATCACGCGCAGCGTCATCCACAGCTTCAGGGCGTCGAAGCGGCGGTCCGTCCAAAGGGACGTGCCGACCTGGTCGGGGACGCGCTCCCGCGCCGTGTCACGGACCAGGACGGCCGAGCAGCTCACCGGCTGGAAGAAGGACTTGTCGTAGTCCACGGTGACCGAGTCGGCGCGTTCGATGCCGTCGAGGAGGTGCCGGTTCCTGCGGGAGGCGAGCAGCCCGCAGCCGTATCCCGCGTCCACGTGCAGCCAGGTCCCGTACTGCGCGCACAGCGCGGCGATCTCGGGCAGCGGGTCGATGGAGCCGAAGTCGGCGGTGCCCGCGGTGGCGACGACCGCCATGGGGGAGAGGTCGTCACGGTGGCAGCGCTCCAGCGCGCGGGCGAGGGCCACGGTCTGCATGCGCTTGTTCCGGTCGGTGGGGATCACCACGACGGCGTCCTCGCCCAGACCGAGCAGGCGGGCGGCCCGCTGGACGCCGAAGCGACCGGCCTCGGAGGCGAAGACGCGCATCCGCGCGGGGTCGTGCTCCTTGGTCCTCTCGCGGGCGAGCAGCAGGGCGTGCAGGCCGGACTCGGCGCCGCCGCTGGTGAACACCCCGTCGGCGGCCGGGCCGAGGCCCAGGCGCGCGCAGGTCCAGTCGATGAGGCGGCGCTCGATGAGGGCCCCGCCCGCGGAGTGCTCCCAGGCGCCGGCCGAGGAGTTGACGGCGGACGCGACCGCTTCGCCGAGCACGGCGGGGATGACGACCGGGCAGTCGAGGTGGGCGAGGTGGCGGGGGCGGTGCGAGCGGACGGCGTCGCGCAGGTACAGCTCGTCGAGTTCGTCGAGCGCGGCGATGGTGTCGTGCAGGGGTGCGTCCAGGTCGACGGCCTCGACGCGGCGGGCGAGTCCGTCGGCGGTGAGTCCGGTGGACGGCCGGGTGGTGGCGAGTCGGGCGGCCACCCGCTCGACTCCTTCGGTCACGGAGCTGCGGTACCGCTCCGCGGTGGTGTCATTGAGCAGGTGCGAGCGCATGAACTGTCCTCCAGGAGTTCAACTTAGGTAAGCCTAACCTAACTCTGATCTCTTGGTCCTTGGCTCCCCGGTCCTCTCTCCCGACCCCCGTCCGCTCGGGGAAATGCAGAACCGCCCCCTCCGTGCGCGGAAGGGGCGGCCGGTGAGGCGGTGGGCCGGTGAGGCGGTGGGCCGGTGAGGTGGTGGGGCGGTGAGGCGGTGAGGTGGGGCGGCGCGGAGTCAGGCGGTCCTCTTGAGCTTCTTCGCCTTCTCGATCGCGTCCGCGAGGTCCTCCAGGATCGGCGCGCACTTGTCGTACGAGAAGATCGGCTCGGTGACGCGCGGGATGACCTGCCCGGCCTTGACGGCCGGGAGCTTGCGCCAGGTCGGCTTGGACTCGTCGAGGACGGACGGCTGGAGGGCGGAGGTGCGGTTGTCCATCATGATGAGGTCCGCGTCGTACTGGTCGACGTTCTCCCAGCTGAGGTTCTCGAACCAGCCGCCGGACGCCTTCTTGGCCTTCTCCGGCGGCTCGATGATGTTGACGCCGAGCGCCTTGAAGTACTCCAGGTCGGCGGAGAGGTTCGAGCCGGAGACGTAGAACAGGTCCTGGCTGGCGGAGCCCACGAGGACCTTGATGTCCTTGTGCGCCTTGGCGACCCCGCGCAGCCGCTCGGAGGCGTCCTCGAAGCGCTTCTTCGCCTTGAGGACCTTGTCGGACTTCACGTCCGCGCCGAGCGACTCGGCGAGCGCGAGGATGCGCTGGAGGGGCTGGGTCATCTGGCGGTCGTAGACGCTGATGCCGACGCTCGGGGCGAGCTTCAGGATCTTGTCGCTGCTCTCCTCCGGCACGTACCAGAGGGTGCCCTTGGCGTCGAACATGGTGGAGATCAGCACGTCGGGGGCGAGGCTCGCGT
This sequence comes from Streptomyces sp. G44, assembly GCF_016905445.1. Classification (GTDB taxonomy): domain Bacteria; phylum Actinomycetota; class Actinomycetes; order Streptomycetales; family Streptomycetaceae; genus Streptomyces. Next base: position 12,106 of record NZ_JAFEXF010000009.1, on the reverse strand, counting down.
ACTTCTCGATGCTGAAGCGGCCCCATTCGTTGCCGATAACCGTCAGCTTGCTGACGTCCATGTCGCCGGCCTGCACGTCGGCCTTGCCGTCCTTGGTCTTCGTCGGGCCGAAGACGCCCTTGCACTCGATGCCGTAGTCGAACAGGGCGGCGGCGACACCGGTGAAGGCGACGATGTTCTTCGGCGCCGCCTCGCGCTTCGCCGTCTCGCCGCGGTCGTCCTTGAAGCTCCACGGGCCGGAATTGGCCGCGCCGCCCCCGGCCTTCTCCCCGTCCTTCTTCTCGCTGCCGCAGGCCGCCAGGACGGCGGTCAGGCCGAGGGCGCCGCCGGCGGCGAGCATGCCGCGGCGGGAGAGCTGGGAGGAGCGGGGCTGGGACATGTGGGTCTCTGCTTTCGTGACGGTACGGCGGCGGAGCCGCTGGCCGGAAGTAGAGCTTAGGCTAGCCTAAGCTCACTCCGGTCCCAGGGGCCCCTCACGCACCGTCCGCCGCGCCCGGCCGATTGGGACCGGGCGTGGCTCAGCCCGCGAAGCCCAGCTCCCGGGCGATGAGCATCCGCTGTACCTCGCTGGTGCCCTCGCCGATCTCCAGGATCTTGGAGTCGCGCCACATCCGGGCCACGGGGTATTCGTTCATGAAGCCGTACCCGCCGTGGATCTGCGTGGCCTCGCGGGCGTTGTCCACGGCGACCGTGGAGGAGTAGAGCTTGGCGATCGCCGCCTCCTTCTTGAACGGCTCCCCCGCGACCAGGCGCGAGGCCGCGTCCCGCCAGCCGACCCGGGCCATGTGCGCCCGCGTCTCCATGTCGGCGAGCTTGAACTGGATGGCTTGATTCGCCCCGATCGGCTTGCCGAAGGCGTGCCGCTCCTTGGCGTACTTCACCGACTCGTCCACACAGCCCTGCGCGAGCCCGGTGGCCAGCGCGGAGATCGCGACGCGGCCCTCGTCCAGGATGCGCAGGAACTGGGCGTAGCCCCGGCCCTCCTCGCCCAGGAGGTTCGCCGCGGGCACGCGGACGTCGGAGAAGGACAGCTCACGGGTGTCCGAGGCGTTCCACCCCACCTTCGAGTACGGCGCCGCGACCGTGAAGCCCGGCGTCCCCGACGGCACGATGATCGAGGAGATCAGCGGGCGGCCGTCCGGCTTGCGGCCGGTGACGGCGGTGACCGTGACCAGGCCGGTGATGTCCGTACCGGAGTTGGTGATGAAGCACTTCGAGCCGTTGATCACCCAGTCGTCGCCGTCGCGCACGGCCGTGGTGCGCGTGCCGCCCGCGTCCGAGCCGCCGTCGGGCTCGGTCAGGCCGAACGCGCCGAGCACCTCGCCGGAGCACAGCCTCGGCAGCCACTGCCGCTTCTGCTCCTCCGTGCCGAACAGGTGCAGTGGCATCGCGCCGAGCGAGACGCCCGCCTCCAGGGTGATCGCCACGGACGAGTCGACGCGGGCCAGCTCCTCGAGGGCGATGCCGAGCGCGAAGTAGTCGCCGCCCATCCCGCCGTACTCCTCGGGGAAGGGCAGGCCGAACAGGCCCATGCGGCCCATCTCGCGGACGATCTCGTACGGGAACTCGTGGCGCTCGTAGAAGTCGCCGATCTTCGGGGCGACCACGTCGTGCGCGAACGCCTCGACCGTGCGCCGCAGTTCCTCGTGCTCGGGGCTCAGACGGTGGTCCATCGTTCTTCACTGCTCCTGGTGGGTCAGGGCGCGGACGGTGCGGGACGGGCTGGGTCGGCCCAGGTGGCCGGCCATCCAGGCGCTGGTGGCGCCGAGACGGCCGAGGTCGACCCCGGTGTCGATGCCGAGGCCGTGCAGCATCCAGACGAGGTCTTCGGTGGCGAGGTTGCCGGTGGCGCTCTTCGCGTACGGGCAGCCGCCGAGACCGCCCGCGGAGGCGTCCACCGTCGTCACGCCGTGCTGGAGGGCGGCCAGGGTGTTGGCGAGCGCCTGGCCGTACGTGTCGTGGAAGTGCACGCCGATCCGGTCGGTCGGGACCTCCGCTTCGTTCAACGCGATGAGCAGGGCGCGCACCTGGCCCGGCGTGGCCACGCCGATGGTGTCGCCGAGGCTCAGCTCGTCGCACCCCATGTCGAGCAGCGCGCGGCAGACGCGGACGACCTGGCCGGCGGGGACCGGTCCCTCCCAGGGGTCGCCGAAGCACATCGAGAGATAGCCGCGGACGTGCGTCCGGTGCTCCCGCGCGCGGGTGACCACCGGGTCGAACATGGCGAGGGCCTCGTCCACCGTGCGGTTGAGGTTGGCCTTGGCGAAGGACTCGGTGGCGCTGGCGAAGACGGCGACGCGGTCGGCGCCGAGCGCGAGTGCCCGCTCCAGGCCGCGTTCGTTCGGCACGAGGACCGGCAGGTGCACGCCCCCGAGGTCGCCGAGGAGCGGGAAGAGCCGCTCGGCGTCGGCCAGTTGGGGAACCCACTTGGGGTGCACGAAGCTGGTCGCCTCGACGGTGGTCAGGCCCGCGTCGGCGAGGCGGTGGATGAACTCCGCCTTGATCTCCGTGGGGACCACCGACTGTTCGTTCTGAAGGCCGTCGCGGGCGCCCACCTCGTGGATGCGGACGCGGGGCGGCAGGCCCGGGTCGGGCACGGTCATCGGCAGTCCGGCGGGGGCGCCCGGGGTGGTCATCGCTCGCCCTCCCCGCTCGCCGGCGACTCGTCGGGCTCCACGACCGCGAGCACCTGGTCCATGGCGACCGTCGCCCCCGGCGTGACGTCGAGCTCGGTGACCGTGCCGGCGTGCGGGGCGGAGATGACGTGCTCCATCTTCATCGCCTCGACCACCAGCAGGCTCTGACCCGCGCTCACCCGGTCGCCGGGGGAGACCTTCACGACCGTGACGGTGCCCGGCATGGGGGCGGTGAGCGCGTCGGCCCCGGCGTGCGCGGCGCCGGTCAGGCTCGCCTCCACGGGGTCGTGGTCCCGCACCTGCCAGGCGTCGCCGTCCCGGCCCAGCCAGTCGCCCGCGCGGTGGAAGGTGTGCCGGGTGCCGTCGAGGGTCACCGAGACGCGGTCGGCGGTGACGGTGTGGCCGCTGCCCCGCAGCCGGTGGGTGACGGGTTCGTGTCCCGCCGCCTGGAGCCAGTGCGTCACGGGTGCCGGGGTACCCCCGAGCCGCCAGCCGCTCGGCACGGAGAACGGGTCCGTCCAGCCGTCCCGCGCGGGAGCGAGCGCGGCCTCGCGCACGGCGGCCGCCGCCTCGTACACCTCGTCCGGCACGCCGTCCGGGACCAGGCCGTCCATCTCGCGCTCCACGAGACCGGTGTCCAACTCGCCCGCGACGACCGCCGGGTGGGCCAGCAGCCTGCGCAGGAAGCCCGCGTTCGTCGGCACGCCCAGCGTGACCGTCTCGGCGAGGGCGGCCCGCAGCTTGCGCAGGGCCGTGGCGCGGTCGGGGCCGTGGGCGATGACCTTGGAGAGCATCGGGTCATAGAGGCTGCCGACCTCCGTGCCCTCGCTCAGCCCGGAGTCGGTGCGCACGCTGTCGCCCTGCGGCTCGCGCAGCGCGAGGACCGTGCCGCCCGAAGGGAGGAACCCGCGCGCGCCTGCTTTGACGGACACGGTCTCGGCGCAGATCCGGGCCTCCACCGCGTGCCCGGTGAGGGCGATGTCCTCCTGCGTGCACGGCAGGTGCTCCCCGGCGGCCACCCGCAGCTGCCACTCGACCAGGTCGAGGCCGGTGATCAGCTCGGTGACCGGGTGCTCCACCTGGAGGCGGGTGTTCATCTCCATGAAGTAGTACGAGGAGGGGTCCTTGCCCGGCACGATGAACTCCACCGTGCCCGCGCCCGCGTACCCGCAGGAGCGGGCCGCCTGGACCGCCGCCTCGCCCATCGACGCACGCGTGGCCTCGTCCAGGAGGACGCTGGGCGCCTCCTCGATGATCTTCTGGTGGCGGCGCTGGAGGGAGCACTCGCGCTCGCCGAGGTGGATCACGTTCCCGTGGCCGTCCGCGAGGACCTGGATCTCGATGTGCCGGGGGCGGTCGATCCACCGCTCCACGAGCAGCGTGTCGTCGCCGAAGGAGGCGCGGGCCTCGCGGCGGGCCGCGGCGATCTCCTCGGCGAGCACGGCCTCGTCGCGCACCAGGCGCATGCCCTTGCCGCCGCCGCCCGCGCTCGGCTTGAGCAGTACCGGAGTGCCGATCTCCCGGGCCGCCGCGGCCAGTTCGGCGTCGGTCAGGCCGCTGCCGGAGGAACCGGGGACGACCGGGACACCGGCCTGCTTCACCGTCTCCTTGGCGCGGATCTTGTCGCCCATCAGGTCGATCGCCGAGGCGGGCGGGCCGATGAAGACCAGCCCGGCGTCGGCGCACGCCTGCGCGAAGGCGGCGTTCTCCGCGAGGAAGCCGTAGCCCGGGTGGACCGCCTGGGCGCCGGAGGCGGCCGCCGCCCGAAGGATGCGCTCGACGGACAGATAGCTCTCGGTGGCCGGCGCAGGGCCGATCCGTACCGCCGTGTCGGCCTCGCGCACATGGCGGGCGTCCGCGTCCGCGTCGCTGAAGACGGCCACCGAGCGGACGCCGAGCGCCCGCAGGGTGCGGATGACGCGCACCGCGATCTCGCCGCGGTTGGCGACGAGCACCGTGTCGAACATGGTCCCTCTCCCCGAGGTGGTCTGGAAGTCGCTCATCGTCCCGCCCCTCACATCCGGAAGACGCCGAAGCCGGGCTCGCCCAAGGGGGCACCCGCACATGCCGTCAGGGCCAGGCCGAGCACCTGGCGGGTCTCCAGCGGGTCGATCACGCCGTCGTCCCAGAGGCGGGCCGTGGCGTAATAGGCGTTGCCCTGTTCCTCGTACTGCGCGCGGATCGGGTCCTTGAAGGCCTCTTCGTCCTCGGCCGCCCACTGTTCGCCGCGCGCCTCCAGCTGGTCGCGTTTCACCGTGGCGAGGACGGAGGCGGCCTGCTCGCCGCCCATCACGGAGATCTTGGCGTTCGGCCACATCCACAGGAAGCGGGGGCTGTAGGCCCGGCCGCACATCGAGTAGTTGCCCGCGCCGTACGAACCGCCGACGACGACCGTCAGCTTCGGCACGCGTGTGCAGGCCACGGCCGTGACCATCTTCGCGCCGTGCTTGGCGATGCCGCCCGCCTCGTAGTCCTTGCCGACCATGAAGCCGGAGATGTTCTGGAGGAAGACCAGGGGGATGCCGCGCTGGTCGCACAGCTCGATGAAGTGGGCGCCCTTCTGGGCGGACTCGGAGAACAGGATGCCGTTGTTCGCGACGATGCCGACCGGGTGGCCGTGGATGTGCGCGAAGCCGGTGACCAGCGTCGTGCCGTACTCCGCCTTGAACTCCTGGAAGCGCGAGCCGTCCACCATGCGCGCGATGACCTCGCGGACGTCATAGGGGGTGCGGGAGTCCACCGGCACCGCGCCGTACAACCCCAGGGGGTCGGTCTTGGGCTCCTCCACGGGCCGCACCGCCCACGGCGGCTCGGCGCGCGGGGGGAGGGTGGCCACGATGTTGCGGACGATGCGCAGCGCGTGTGCGTCGTCCTCGGCGAGGTGGTCGGTGACGCCGGAGGTGCGTGAGTGGACCGCGCCGCCGCCCAGCTCCTCGGCCGTCACGACCTCGCCGGTCGCCGCCTTCACCAGGGGCGGGCCGCCGAGGAAGATCGTGCCCTGCTCGCGCACGATCACCGCCTCGTCGCTCATCGCCGGGACGTACGCCCCGCCCGCCGTGCACGAGCCGAGCACGGCGGCGATCTGCGGGACGCCCGCGCCCGACATCCGCGCCTGGTTGTAGAAGATCCGCCCGAAGTGCTCGCGGTCGGGGAAGACCTCGTCCTGCATCGGCAGGAAGGCGCCGCCCGAGTCGACGAGGTACAGACACGGGAGGCGGTTCTCCAGGGCCACCTCCTGGGCGCGCAGGTGCTTCTTGACCGTCATGGGGTAGTACGTGCCGCCCTTGACCGTGGCGTCGTTGGCGACGATCACGCACTCGCGGCCCGAGACCCGGCCGATCCCGGCGATGACACCGGCCGCCGGGGCGTCCCCGCCGTACATCCCCTCGGCCGCGAGGGGCGCCAGCTCCAAGAAGGGCGAACCCGGGTCGAGGAGCGTGTCCACCCGGTCCCTGGGCAGCAGCTTGCCGCGCGCCACGTGGCGGGCGCGGGCCCGCTCGCCGCCGCCGAGCGCGGCCGCCGCGAGCTTGGCCCGCAGCTCTTCGACGAGGGCGGTGTGCGCCTTCTCGTTCGCCCGCCACGCCTCCGACGCGGGATCAGCCGCGCTCGTCAGCACTGGTGCCTGCCGCATCAGTTCGAGCCCCCTTGCTCGGTCCACCCGGACGCCCGGTCACGCCCGGATCGGTTAATGAGCGTTAACGCGTTTCCCTCAGGTTAACGAGCGCTAACCGACCTGTCTAGAATCAATTCCATGGCCACCAGAACCGACGCCCCCACCCGCCGCGAGCAGATCCTCAAGGAGGCCGCCCGGCTCTTCGCCGAGCGGGGCTTCCACGGGGTCGGGGTGGACGAGATAGGGGCCGCCGTGGGGATCAGCGGGCCCGGTCTCTACCGGCACTTCGCCGGCAAGGACGCGATGCTCGCCGAGTTGCTCGTCGGTATCAGCGGGCAGCTCCTGACGGGCGGCAAGCGGTGTGTGGCCGACGCGGACGGGACGCCCGAGCGGATTCTGGACGCGCTCATCGAGGGCCACATCGACTTCGCCCTCGACGACCGCTCCCTGATCACCCTGCACGACCGCGAGCTGGACCGCCTGCGGGACAGCGACCGCAAGCTGGTCCGCCAGCTCCAGCGGCAGTACGTGGAGATCTGGGTGGAGGTGGTGCGCGAGGTCTATCCGGACCTCGCCGAGAAGGCGGCCCGGGTCTCCGTGCACGCCGTCTTCGGGCTGCTGAACTCCACGCCGCACCTCAGCCGCCGCGACGTGCTGCCCAGCCGGGCGGGCATGGCGGAGCTGCTGCACCGCCTCGCGCGCGGGGCCTTCGCGGCGGCGGCCGCGGAGTGATGTGCGTCTCTGGACGCCCTTGGTGACCGCCGGGTAACCTCCCTATGAGCAAGCGCTTAGTCCGCTGAGTCGACGTAGGCAGTAGGCAGAGGGAGTTCTCCGTGCGCCGTACCGTTTTCAATGAGGACCACGAGGCGTTCCGGGAGACCCTGCGCGCCTTCATCGAGGCCGAGGTCGTCCCGGTCCACGACGAGTGGTTCGCCGCCGGTCAGGTGCCCCGCGAGTTCTACTACAAGCTCGCCGAGCTGGGCCTCTTCGGGATCAACGTCCCCGAGGAGTTCGGCGGCGCCGGCCTGGACACCCACAAGTTCGAGGCCATCCAGTACGAGGAGACGGCCCGCGCGGGCGTCAGCTTCGGCGGCTCCGGCGTCCACGTGCTGCTCGCCCTGCCCTACATCAAGATGCTCGCCACCGACGAGCAGAAGAAGCGCTATCTGGAGAAGTTCGTCTCCGCCGAGGAGATGTGGGCCCTCGCGATGACCGAGCCGGGCACCGGCTCCGACGTCGCGGGCATGAAGACCACCGCCAAGCTCTCCGAGGACGGCACCCACTACGTCCTCAACGGCGCCAAGACCTTCATCACCGGTGGCGTCCACGCCGACCGCGTGATCGTCTGTGCCCGCACCTCCGCGCCCACCGCCGAGGACCGCCGCTTCGGCATCTCCCTCTTCGCCGTCGACACCAAGTCCGAGGGCTACTCCGTCGGCCGCAAGCTCGACAAGCTGGGCCTGAAGACCTCCGACACCGCCGAGCTGGCGTTCGTCGACGTCAAGGTGCCCGTCGAGGACCTCCTCGGCGAGGAGAACAAGGGCTTCCACTACCTCGGCAGCAACCTCCCCTCCGAGCGCTGGGGCATCGCCTTCGGCGCCTACGCGCAGGCCAAGGCCGCCGTCCGGTTCGCCAAGGAGTACGTCCAGGACCGCACGGTCTTCGGCAAGCCGGTCGCCTCCTTCCAGAACACCAAGTTCGAGCTGGCCGCCTGCCAGGCCGAGGTGGACGCCGCCGAGGCCGTCGTCGACCGCGCCCTGGAGGCCCTGGACGCGGGCGAGCTGACCGCCGCCGAGGCCGCCTCCGCGAAGCTGTTCGCCACCGAGGTCGCGCACCGCGTCATCGACAAGTGCCTCCAGCTGCACGGCGGCTACGGCTTCATGAACGAATACCCCATCGCCCGCCTGTACGCGGACAACCGCGTCAACCGCATCTACGGCGGCACCAGCGAGGTCATGAAGATGATCATCGCCAAGGACATGGGCCTGTAGCGGCTCCCTCCGTAGAGGCCCGGTAGAACTACCCCCATGAACCAGGCTCTTGACGCCCTCCTCGACCTGCTCGACCTGGAGCAGATCGAGGAGGACATCTTCCGGGGCGTGAGCCGTTCGGCGCTCGTGCCCCGCGTCTTCGGCGGCCAGGTCGCCGCACAGGCCCTGGTCGCCGCGGGGCGCACCGTCCCCGCCGACCGCTCCCCGAGCTCCCGGCTCCGCGCGAGCAGGGGAGGCCCCGATGCCCACTCCCTGCACGCGTACTTCCTGCGCCCCGGCGACCCCGGCGCGCCGATCGTCTACACCGTCGACCGCATCCGTGACGGCCGCTCCTTCACCACGCGGCGCGTCGTCGCCGTCCAGCACGGGCAGCCGATCTTCCACCTCTCCGCGTCCTTCCAGACGTATGAGGAGGGCTTGGAGCACCAGGCCGTGATGCCGGACGCGCCCGACCCCGAGACGCTGCCGACCGCCGCCGAGACGCTGCCCCGCCATCTGCCGGGGCCGGTCGCCGAGCGGCTCATCGAGGCGCGCGCAGCCGTCGACCTGCGCTACGCCGACGTGCCGCCCTGGGCGACCGTCGGGCAGCCGCGCGAGCCGCGCTCCCAGGTGTGGTTCAAGACCAGCGGCAAACTGACGGACGACCCGCTGCTGCACGTCTGCCTCGCCACGTACGTCTCGGACATGACGCTGCTCGACTCCGTGCTGCTCGCGCACGGGCGGGGCGGCTGGGCGGTCGGTGACGTCGTCGGCGCCTCCCTCGACCACGCGATGTGGTTCCACCGGCCCTTCCGCGCGGACGAGTGGCTGCTGTACGACCAGGAGTCGCCGTCCGCCTCGGGCGGCCGGGGCCTGGGCCAGGCCCGGATCTGGACGCAGGACGGGCGCCTCGCGGTGACCGTCATCCAGGAGGGCGTGGTGCGCGTCCCGCGGTGACGGGCGTGACGCGTTGCGGAAGGCGAGGTTCGCATTCCGCTGTGATCGGACTTACCGTCCGATACATGAGTGAGCAACCGTCAGAGAAGCCCGAGGGCGGTGGCGAGAGCACCTTCACGGTCATCGTCGCCGCCGTCGCCAACCTCGGCATCGCCCTGGCCAAAGCGGTCGCCGGTGTCATCAGCGGATCGAGCGCGATGCTCTCCGAAGCGGCGCACTCCGTGGCCGACACGGTCACCGAGCTGATGCTGCTCGTCTCCCTCAAGGCCGGCGAACGGCCCGCCGACGAGGAACACCCGCTCGGCTACGGAGGGGCCCGCTACATCTGGGCGCTGCTCGCCTCCGTCGCCACCTTCGTGGGCGGCGGCGTCTTCGCCGTCTACGACGGCATCCACACCCTCACCCACGGCCGGGAACCGGGCGACCCGCTCATCTCGTACATCGTCCTCGCGGTGGCCTTCCTCCTGGAGAGCTTCTCCCTGCGCACCGGGCTCAAGCAGGCGCGCGGCGAAGCCGACCGCTACGGAGTGCGTCTCAAGCGCTATCTGCGCCACACCCCGGACACGGCGGTCAAGGCCGTCGTCATGGAGGACTCGGCGGCGCTCGCGGGCCTCGTGCTCGCCGCGGCCGGACTGCTCGGCGGGCAGCTCACCGGGTCCGGCGTGTGGGACGGCGTCGCCTCGCTCTGCATCGGCGTGCTGCTGGTGTACGTCGCCTGGGTCCTCGGCCACGCCAACTCCGAACTGCTGATCGGCCGTCCGCTGCCGGAGAAGATGCGGGACGCGGTCCGGGCCGAACTGCTCGCCGATCCGCACGTCGTCGACGTGCTGGAGCTGACCACGCTCCTCCAAGGGCCCGAGGAGGCGCTGGTGGCCGCGAAGGTGGACTTCCGGGACGTGTCGACGGCCGGGGAGGTGGAGCAGGCCTGCGACCGCATGGCGAGGCGCCTCCAGGAGCGCTTCCCCTCGATCAGGCGGGTGTACCTGGACCCCACGCCGGGCCCGGGTCAGGAGGCGCCGGTCAGTCCCGCCGCGTTCAACAAGTAGGCCGTCATCGGGTCGTAGTGGCGCGGGCTCGTCACGTGGTCGTCCAGAGGGACCGTCACCTGCACCGTGCCCTCGGCCTCGCCGATGAACAGCGCCGGGTCGTTGCAGTCGGCGTAGCCCATCGAGTCCAGGCCGCGCTGGCCCGCGCGCCCCGCCCAGCCGTGGTCGGCGACCACCAGGTCCGGCCGGGGGCGGCCCTCGCGCTCCAGGCCGTCCAGGATGGCGTTCATCGGCTCGGGGGAGTGCGTGTGCCACAGCGTCGCGCCGCGCTCCAGGACCGCCACGTCGGCGAACTGGAAGACCATGCCCTCGTCGGCCATCAGGCCCTCCGGGATGACGACGATCTCGCAGCCCGCCGCGCGCAGGGCGGCGGCCGTGGCGCGGTGCACGTCGAGCAGGCCCCCGGGGTGGCCGGTGGCGAACAGGACGCTCTCCCTTCCGGCGGCCGCCTTGCGCAGCCGGGCCGCCATGCGCTCCAGGGCGTCCACGGTCAGCTCCGGGTCGATGGTGTCCTGCCCCTGCCGGTGCCCGGGGTCGTCGATGACGCCGCAGCGCTCGGCCATCACCGCGAGGACGTCCTGCTCGTCGCTCCAGCGGTCGCCGAGCTCCAGGCCGAGCCAGTAGTGGCGGTCGCCGTTCGCGAGCTTCCTGTAGTGGCTGAGGTTGTTCTCGCGGGGGGTGGCGACGTCGCCCGCGATGCGGGTGCGGATGAGGTGTTCCACGAGCGCGGGACGGGTGGGTATCGGCATGGCTCCTATTGTGCGGGACGAGTGCCCGGCGCTGGGCGGGGTTGGGTGATCGTCCGGTGCGGGTCGGGTGTGGTTGCTCGCGCTCGCGCGGTTCCCCGCGCTCCTGGGGGTGGGTGGTGTGGTGGTGCGGTGGGGCTTTGGGGTGCGGGTGAGTGGGGGCTGGGCGCGCAGTTCCCCGCGCCCCTGGGTGGGTGGGGTCTGCGGTGGTTTTTCGGGTGCGGGTGGGGCGTGGTTGCTCGCGCAGTTCCCCGCGCCCCTGGGGGGGGGTGGGTGGTGTAGTGGTTCTTCGGGTGCGGGTGGGGTGGGGTTGGGCGCGCCCCTGGGGGCTGGGGTGCGGTGTAGTTGTCGGGTCCTCGTGTTTCTCATGAGGCCCGGTCAAGGGCGAACCACAGCTCCATGCGGACGTCCGGGTCGTCCAGGTCCGCGTCCAGCAGTGCCGCACAGCGCGTGATCCGCTGGCGGACCGTGTTGCGGTGGACGGAGAGGGCCACCGCTGTGCGGTCCCAGCTGCCGTGCAGGGAGAGCCAGGTGCGCAGGGTCTCCAGCAGCGTGGCGTTGCCGCCCAGGGGGGCGAGCAGTACGCGCGCGTGGGTGTCGGCCTCGTCGGGGGCGACCAGTGCGGCGAGGCCGTTCGCGTGGTGGCGTACGAGGGGGCGGCGGGTGGCCTCCGCGCGGCGCAGGGCGCGGGACGCCTGGGCGTCGGCCGCCGCGAGGTCGCCGGGGGCGGCGGGGGCGGAGAGGCCCAGGGTCCAGCCGTCCGTGGGGGTGATCTCGCGGTCGGCCGGGACGAGCAGGCGTACGACGGCCCCGCTCGGGTCGACCAGGGCGGTGCCGAGCGCCGCGGCGAGCGCGGAGGCGGCCAGGGGGGTGCGCTCCCCGCGCGCGTGGACGACGGTCCACAGGTCGCTGCCCAGGAGAGGCCCGGTCTCCTCGGGTGCGGCCCCCAGGAGCAGCCGTACGAGCGCCGCCGAGCGGGCCGCTTCGGAGGCGCCCTGGTGTTCACCGGTGAGCAAGGAGAGCAGGACGACCGCCGCTCCCGCGATCGTGTGGTCGCCCGGTTCGCGGCGCTCCGTGGCGACGCCGAGCGCGAAGCCGCGGCCGCCGCCGAGCGCGTACGCGGCGAGGTGCGTGGTCC
>NZ_JAFEXF010000099.1 GCF_016905445.1 Streptomyces sp. G44 | reverse complement strand
CCCCACTGCACGTCCAGATCGGTGGCGGTCTTCTCGGTGACCGTCATGCAGACCGGCGGGGAGCCGTCGGGGGCGCCCAGGGGGTCCCTGGTGCTGCTCGGCCCTCGCTCCCCCCCCGGCCGCGCCCGGAGGGTCTCTGGCGGGGCCCCCTCCCCGGGGGCAGGTCCCCCCCCCCCCCCCCCCCCCCCGCCGCCCGCGGCGCCCCCCGCCGCGGGGGCGGGGCCCGCCGGTCCCGCGCCCACGACCAGCACGTCGACGATGCGCTCACGCCTCATCCGGACATCGACTCCCCACCCTGTTCGGACACGCCGTCCCGCGCGAACTCGCCGCCCCGCTCGAAGAGTTGCCGTACCGCGGCACCGCAGTAGAAGCCCTGGCAGCGTCCGCCGCGCGCCCGTGTGCGGCGGCGCAGTCCGTCCGGCGAGCCGGGTGGGACGGTGGCCGCGAGCGCGTCCCGGATCTCGCCGAGCGTGACCCGCTCGCAGTGGCAGACGACGGTGCCGTACGCGGGATCGGCGGCGATGAGGTCCGCGCGCCGGTACGGGCGCGGGAAGGCCTCACCGAGGTTGGGCATGCGTACGGGCGCCAGGTCGCCGGGGCCGGCGAGGTCGAGGCCCGTGGCGGCGAGGAGTTCGGCGACGTGGGCGGCGATGGCCAGGGAGGCGGTGAGCCCGGTCGAGCGGATGCCGCCGACCGTGACGTACCGCTGTTCCTTGTGGGCGCTGATGCGGTAGTCGTCGTGCCCGGTGGCGGCGCGCAGTCCGGCGTAGACCGCGGTGACCTCCTCGTCGAGCAGTTCGGGCAGGACGCGCCGGCCCTTCTCGCGCAGTGCGGCGATGCCCTCGGCGCTCGACCCGGTGGCCGTCTTGTCGTCCAGTTCCTCGGCGGTGGGGCCCAGCAGGACGTTGCCGTGGACGGTCGGGGCGACCAGGACGCCCTTGCCGAGCGCGGTGGGGACGGGCAGCAGGATGTGGGTCAGCAGGCCGCGGGCGAACTTGTCGAAGACGATGAGCTGGCCGCGGCGGGGAGTGACGGTGAAGTCGTCGTGGCCGAGCAGGCGGTCGACGGCGTCGGCGTGCAGACCGGCGGCGTTGACCAGGTACCGGGTGCGCACGACGCCCCGTTCCGTCGTCAGCTCATGCCGCCCTTCGCCCTGCCGGACGTGCGTGACCGCGCAGTTGAGGTGCAGGTCGACGCCCGCGCGCACCGCCTGCGTGGCGTACGCGAGTGTCGTCGTCCAGGGGCAGATGATGCTCTCCCCCGGCACGTCGAGGGCGCCGCGCGCGCCGGGGCCGAGGTGCGGCTCGCGGGCCCTGGCCTCCTCGGGGCCGATGATCCGCGCCGCGTCGTGGCCGTTGCGGGCCGCCTTGTCCAACAGGCCCGGCAGGGCCGCGTGTTGCTGTTCGTCCCAGGCCACGAGGAGGGCGCCGACCGGCTCCACGGGGATGCCGGACTCGGCGGCGTACGCGGTGAGGAGCCGCTGCCCCTCGCGGACGAGGCGGGACTCCAGGGAGCCGGGCACGGCGTCGAAACCGGTGTGCAGGATCGCCGTGTTGGCCTTGGAGGTGCCCTCGCCGACGTCGTTCGCGGCGTCCACGACGGCGACGCGCAGGCCGGGTCTGCGGGCCAGCTCGCGCGCGACGGCCGTGCCCACGACTCCGGCGCCGACCACGGCGACGTCGTACGCCGTGTCCGGCACCGGCCCGCGCCTGGTGACCCGCCCGCGGCTCTCGGCCGGGGTCATGAGGGCGTACGTTCCAGGAGTGCCGTCACGGCCGACCGGAACCCCGCGAGGCGTTCGGCCGCCTCGTCCGCGCCGATCCGCGGTTCGTACACGGCGGCGGGCCGCCACGCGGGGATCGCGTCGGCGAGCGGGAGGCCGGGGTCCAGGCCGACGCGGGCGACGGCGGCGGCGCCGAGCGCGGTGACATCCGGCAACGCGGACACCTCCACGGGCAGTTGCAGCAGGTCGGCCTGGGTCTGCATGAGCAGCGCCGAGCGCGTGAGGCCACCGTCGACGCGCAGGCTCGTCAGGGGCTCCCCGAGGTCGGCCGCCACCGCGTCGGCGAGGGAGGCGACCTGCGCGGCGATGCCCTCGCACAGGGCGCGGACCAGGTGCCCGGCGGTGGTGTCGAGGCCGAGCCCGGTCAGCGAGCCGCGCAGGTCGCCGCGCCACCAGGGCGCCGCGAGCCCGGCGAGCGCGGGGACGAAGGTGACGCCGCCCGCGTCCGGGACGGCGGAGCCCACGGGGTCGATGTCCTCGGCACCGGCGATCACGCCGAGGTCGGTGAGCCAGCGTACGGCGGAGGCGGCGGTGTAGACCTGCCCGTCGAGGCAGTAGCTGCTCTTCCCGTCGAGGCGCCAGGCGACGCAGCTGACCAGTCCCGAGTCGCCGCGGCGGGGCCGCGCGCCGGTCTGGGCGAGCAGGAACGCCCCCGTGCCGTAGGTGCACTTGGCGCTGCCCGGCTCCGTCACGTCCTGGGCGAGCAGCGCGGCCTGCTGGTCGACGAGGAGCCCGGTGAGGGGGATCTCGGGGCCGAACGCGGTGGTGGTGCCGACGGGGCCCGCGGCGTCGACGACGGCGGGCAGACGTTCTTCGGCGAGCCCGTAGATCTCCAGGGCGCGCGGTGACCACGTCACGTCGTCGAGGTCGAGGAGCTGGGTGCGGCCCGCCGTCGCGGCGTCGGTGACGTAGGCACCGGTGAGCCGGTGGACGAGCCAGGCGTCGCTGGTCGTGACCACGCCCCGCCGGGTGAGGTGGCGGCGAATCCACGCCATCTTGGGCGCGGCGAAGTACGGGTCGAGCGGAAGACCGGTGAGGTTCTTCAACTCGGCGGCATGGGGGGCGAGTTCGGCGCAGACGCTCGCGGCCCTTCGGTCCTGCCAGACGAGGGCCCGCGTGAGCGGTTCCCCGGAGTGCGGGTCCCAGGCCAGGACCGTCTCGCCCTGGTTGGCGAGGCCGACGGCGGCGACCGGTTCGCCCGCGTCGGCCAGGGCCTGCCGGCCGGCGTCGAGGACGGAGGAGAGCAGTTCGGCGGGGTCGGCCTCCACCAGGCCGCCGGGGAGGAAGCGGGGCCGCACGACGGCCGCGCCCGCGCCGATCACGCCGCGCTCCGGGCAGACCACGAGGGCCTTCGTCCCGGAGGTGCCCTGGTCGACGGCGAGCACGGGCCGCCGCGTCGGGGGCCGCTCATGGCTGATCACCGCGGAAGACTGCTACAGGGGGATGGAGGGCGTCAAGGGAACGGGACGGCCACGACACCTGCGGCACGTCGACGGCACGGCACGGCGGAACGCCAGGTGAAGGTGCGGCGCGCCGCGTTGACAAAAACCGGTCACAAAAGACCCAGGAAGCGCCCGGGAACCGAAAGAGACGGATCTACACTGACCGCCGAGCAACGTCGTCAACGCCCCTGTGTGCGCGCCAAGTTCGCGCCTCGCCGACCCTTCCCCCGTCAGAGGACTCATGCCCATGCCGTCAGTCCGCCCCGTGTATCACCCGGCGGGCCACGACGAACCGCTGCGCGCGGCGCTCCAGGACCTCAAGGCGGGTCACTGGGCCTCCACGCGCAACCTGCTGACCGAGACACCCGACTGGGGGCTGTGGACCCAGCGGACGCAGATCCTGGCGTCGGCCGTCGCCGGTTCCGACGTGGTGCGCACCTGGCGCGCCGAGGAGCCGCACAGCACCTCGGCGGCCATCCTGCACACCCGGGTGCTCGTGGAGCGGGCCCTGCGCGCGCACCGGGCGGGCCACCGGCGGACCGGCGACCTGTGGCGCGACGCCGTCTCGGCGTGCGCCGCCGCGTCCTCTCTCGCTCCGGAGGACCCCGTGCCCTGGGTCTGTCGGCTCTCCCTGGCCCAGCTGGACGAAGGCCGACGGCGGGACGAGCACCGGGTCGCGCCGCCCGAGCCGGGGCTCTTTCCCGGCCCCTGGCCGTTGCTGGCCGAGGCCGACAAGCGTGACCCGGGCAACCGCGAGGCGTACCACCGGATGCTCCGGTTCGCGTACGGGCGCCGCTCCGGTGGCCCGCTCACCGAGGCGTACGGCTTCGCGCAGTGGGCGGCGGCCTCCGCTCCCGCCGGTTCGGCGCTGCATCTGCTGCCGCTGTACGTGCACGTCGAGCGTTACCGCAGGGAGGCGGGCAGCGAACGCGTGCCGGACCCGCACTGGACCGCCGCGGACGCGACGCGCGGTACGCTGCGCGCCCTCCACCTGTGGTTCGACCACGCCCTGCCCGCGGCGACCTCGCTCCTCGACCTCAGCCACCTGGCGCACGCGCTGTGGGGCGCGCGACAATTCCACGACGCCTCGCGGGTGTTCGAGGCCCTCGACCCCTTCTGCACGGTCGTGCCGTGGACCTACCGCACCCACTCCCCCGGTGACGCGCAGGCGGCCGCCGAGGTCTTCGTCCGGGCCCGCTCCCGCTGCCGCGCCGCCACCCGCGACACGCGCTAGGCCCGGTGACCGGCCCGGACCCGCCCCCGCTCCCCAGCCCCGCTCATCCTCCGGAGGTACGCCCCGTGTCCCGCGCCACCTGGTCGTCGAGCCGCGTCCCGGCACCACGCCAGGACGAGGAGCAGAGGCTCAGAGAGCTCGGCTACCAGCCCGTGCTCGCCCGCCGCATGGGCGGCTTCGGCAACTTCGCCATCAGCTTCTCCGTGATCTCCGTCCTCTCCGGCTGCATGACGCTGTACGGCTTCGGCATGACCACCGGCGGTCCCGCCGTCATGCTCTGGGGCTGGGCCGGCGTCGGGCTCCTCGTGCTCTGCGTGGGCCTCGCGCTCGCCGAGGTCACGAGCGCGTACCCCACGTCCGGGGCGCTCTACTACATGGCCGACCGGCTCGGCGGGCGCCGCTGGGGCTGGTACACCGGCTGGCTGAACCTGCTCGGGCTGCTCGGCGCGATCGCGGGCATCGACTACGGAGCGGCGCTGTTCACCGGGGCGTTCCTGAACCTCCGGTTCGGCTTCGAGCCGACCCCGGGGAAGACCTTCCTGATCTTCCTGTGCATCCTGCTGGCGCACGCCCTGCTGAACCTCTGCAACGTACGACTGGTGAGTCTGCTCAACTCCGTCAGCGTGTGGTGGCACCTGGCGGGCGTGGCCGTGATCGTCGGGGCCCTGGCGGCCGTGCCGGACCACCACCAGTCGATCGGGGACGTCCTCGCCCGCTACGAGAACGGCACCGGCTGGGACAACCCGCTCTACGTCACGGCGCTCGGCCTGCTCCTTGCGCAGTACACGTTCTCCGGATACGACGCCTCCGCGCACCTGTCGGAGGAGACCTCCCACGCGTCGGTGACCGCGGCGCGCGGCATCGTGCGCGCCGTCTGGGCGTCGTGGATCGCCGGTTTCGTGCTGCTCGCCGGGCTCACCTTCGCGATCCAGGACTACGCGGGCACGCTGGCGACGGACACCGGCGTGCCGCCCGCCCAGATCATGATCGACGCGGTCGGCGAGTCCGGGGCGGCGGCGCTGCTGCTGATCGTGATCGTGGCGCAGCTGTTCTGCGGCAACGCCGAGACGGCCGCCGCGAGCCGCATGGTCTTCGCGTTCTCCCGCGACAACGCGCTGCCCGGCTCCGCGCTGTGGCGCAGGGTCAGCTCCCGCACCCAGGTGCCGGTGCCCGCGGTGTGGCTCTCCGTGGGCCTGGCGGCCCTGACCGCCCTGCCGTCGCTGTACTCGGCGACGGCGTACACCGCCGTGACCGCCATCAACGTCATCGGCATCACGCCCGCCTACGCCATCCCGATCCTCCTGCGCCTGCGCGCGGGCGACCGCTTCCGGCCGGGCCCGTGGAACCTGGGGCGCTGGAGCAGGCCCATCGGCTGGACCGCGGTGGCCTGGGTGGCGTTCGTGACGGTCCTGTTCTGCCTGCCGCAGGCCTCGCCGGTGACGGTCCGTTCGATGAACTACGCGTCGCTCGCGCTGGCCGCGGTGCTGGCCCTGGCCACGGTGTGGTGGTTCGTGGCGCGCCGCTCGTACAGCACCCCGCGGGCGGACGGCTCCGACCGCGAGCAGGCCGAGGGCACGGAGGGCGTCGGTTAGGCGGTTCTCGCCGCCCGTCGACGAACACCCACTGTGCGGCCCGGCCCCGTGCGGCCCGGCCCCGTGCGGCCCATCGACGCAGGGCGGTTGGCGGAGGCCACCGGGGTGGCGTCGGTCCCGCCGCCCGCGAGTGTCACCTCTCCCCCGGTCACGCGGCCGGTGCACGAGGCGCGGGGCGCGGGTGGGTCAGCGGCCGCCCGCCACGCGCAGGACCGTGCCCGTCGCGTACGAGGCGTCGGCCGAGAGCAGCCAGGCGACGGCCGCCGCGATCTCCTCGGGCCGGCCGGAGCGGCCCATGGGGATGCCGGGGGCGAGCTTCGCGGGACGCTCGGGGTCGGCGTGGAACTCGGTCCAGATGACGCCGGGGGCCACGGCGTTGACCCGGATCCCGTCCGCGGCGACCTCCTTGGCCAGGCCGACGGTCAGGGTGTCGACGGCGCCCTTGGCGGCGGCGTAGTGGACGTACTCACCCGGCGATCCGAGGGTCGCGGCCGCCGACGAGACGTTCACGATAGCGCCGCCGCCGTTCGCCTTCAGGTCCCGCACGGCGCGCCGGGCGCAGAGCAGGTACCCGAGGACGTTCACCTCCAGGGCCCGGCGCATCCCCTCGGCGTCGGCCTCGGCGAGGGGGCCGACGGGGCCGCTCACCCCGGCGTTGTTGACCAGCCCGGTGACCGGGCCGAGTTCCGCCGCGGCGGTGTCGAAGAGGCGGTCGACGTCCTGCTCGTCGGCGGTGTCGACCCGCACGGTGACGCACCGCCGCCCGGCGGCGCGGACCGCCGCGGCGGCCTTCTCGGCGGCGGCGTCGTCCGAGCGGTAGCCGATGACGACGTCGTGGCCGTCCTCGCCGAGCCGGGCGCTGACAGCCGCGCCGATACCGCGGCTGCCGCCGGTGACGACGGTGACGGGGTGGTGCTTCATGGTGTCCTCCGGTTCTGGTGGCTGACGTGCGCGGCGCGGTCTTGCCGCGGGCGCATGCGGGCAGCCGGGGCGGCTCGCGTCCCGCCTGCGGAGCGTGGCCCGTCGCCGTGCGCTGCGGGGTGACGGGCGGGCGGGGCGGTGGGCACGTCTCGCCGTGAAGCGGCGGCCAGGTGAGACTCCGGGCCCAGCAGCGCCCGGGGCCCGGTGCGGGCCTACCGCCCCTGTGCGGGAGCGACGGCGTCCTCCGGCGCCGCCGCCTCCACGGGCAGGCTGTCCATGAAGGAGCTGACGGAGAACACGGCGTTGCCGGGCCCGGCCGGGCCGTAACCGGGCGGTGACGTCAGGCCGTTGGCCTCCATCGTCGCGCGGTAGGCCTCCAGGAGCCGCACGTGGTACTCCAGCGGGGCGCCCTGCGGGTTCGCCTTGCCGAGCGGCGTCGTGGGCTCCGGGCACCACGTGGTGAAGCGCGGCGTGATGCCGCGCGACATGAAGTACTGCAACCCCTCCACGGTCGAGTCGATGGCCTCGTCGACCGTCTTGAAGCCGAACGGCTCCGCCATCTCCACGCCCGCCACGAAGTTCGGGATCACATTGCGCGGCCCGAACACCTCGGCGGAGTCCAGGATGCGGCGGTGCCACTCGTCCCGTCCGACGTAGCGCTCCTTGCCGGGGCAGTACCGCTCGAAGAGGTACGGGTCCCACACCTCGTAGTTGGGGTGGTAGATCCGTACGCCGTAGTCGTGGAAGCGCTGCACGTCGGCCTTGGGCAGGGCCTGGGCGACGACCTTGCCGATCCAGCGGCCGGGGAAGCGCTCCTCGATGGCCTTCGCGTACTGCCCGTAGAAGTCGGCCTCGTCCTTGCCGCCGATCTGCGAGGTGATCGCGCCGCCGGTGAGCGTGTACGCGGTGGAGGACTTGTTCGTGTCGTACTTGTCGATGATGGCGAGGGCCTCCAGCACCTCCTCCACCGGCTTCACGCCCGTGTAGGGGCGGCCCGCCGCCTTGTGCTGGCGCCAGTTGTGGTTGATGTCGCAGTACTGGCACTCCTCCTTGGCGCCGAAGTACTGGCAGACGCGGAAGACCGTCAGGTAGATGAGGTAGCCCCACTGGATGGTGGGCGCCACCTCCATGACGGACTTGCCGTTCTCCAGCGTGTGCCGGTAGTAGTCCGGCATCGGCGGCAGGCCGACGTCGGAGATCCGCACGCCGTCCAGGTACAGGCCGAGCACGCCGTGGTCGTCGGCGGCGACCCGGTAGGGCGAGGCCGGGTTCACGCGGACCGAGACGACGGTGCGGCGCAGCTCGTAGGGGCCGCCGGTGAGGACGATCTCCTCCGGCGGGCGGCGCAGGGCGGCGGCGCCCAGCTCGGGGAGCGTGCCGTGGTCGAAGGAGAAGATGAAGTACGACTTGGGCTTGACCTCGCCGGAAGCCTCGTTGGCGGTGTCGCTGAGCGCCGACTCGTCGAAGGCGATGCCGCCGCGCAGCAGGTCCTCCTTGATCACGGCTTCCCGCGGCACGTGCGGGAACCGCTCCATGAGTGACTCGATGAGCTCGGTACGGCTCTCGCTGCGGCTTGGCATGGGCCGGGCACCTCGGATCCTTGTCGTCGATTGGTCCCGTCCACGCTAATACGCCCGCGATCCGTTCCGGATCCGACTCCGGTCGCATGCCGTCTCCGCCACGGGTCTACGCTGTGGTCGGTGCGCTCTCGCGGGCGCCGCCCCGGCGGAGAGCAGTCAGGCGGCGGACCTCTCCCCTGCCGCGCGGCGGCGCAGCGCCGGGGTGGTCAGGGCCCGCGGGGTCCACACCCCGTCGGGCGGGTAGACGTCGGTGCCGGGCGGCACGATGGCGTCGATCCGGTCGAGCACCGCGTCGTCCAGCACCACGGACGCGCCCTTGAGCGTGGCCCGCAGCTGCTCCATCGTGCGCGGGCCGATGATCACTGACGTGACGGCGGGGTGCGCGAGCGGGAAGGCGATCGCCAGTTCGGGCAGCGTGCAGCCGATGTCCTCGGCCACGGCCACGAGCTGCTCGACGGCCTCCAGCTTCGCCGCGGTGAGCGGCGCCGCCGGGTCGAAGCGGCCCGGGTGCAGGGCGGGGCGCCCGCTGCTGAGATCCATGGCCCGGCCCTTGCGGTAGCGGCCGGTGAGGAACCCCGAGGCCAGCGGGCTCCAGGTCAGCGTGCCCATGCCCAGGCGCTGTGTGACGGGCAGCACGTGCTTCTCCACGCCTCTGGCCAGCAGGGAGTAGGGCGGCTGCTCGGTGCGGAACCGGTGGAGTCCGCGCCGGTCGGCGACGTGGTGGGCCTCGACGATCTCGTCCGCGGGGAACGTGGAGCAGCCGAACGCCCTGATCTTGCCCTGGCGCACCAGGTCCGTGAGGGCGGACAGCGTCTCCTCGACGTCGGTCGTGTGGTCCGGCCGGTGCACCTGGTACAGGTCGATCCAGTCCGTCCCCAGCCGCCGCAGGCTGTCCTCCACGGCCCGGACGATCCAGCGCCGGGAGTTGCCGCCCCGGTTGGGGCCCTCCCCCATCGGGAAGTGGAACTTGGTCGCGAGCACGACGTCGTCGCGGCGGCCCTTGAGCGCCTTGCCGACGACGGTCTCCGACTCCCCGGCGGAGTACATGTCGGCGGTGTCGACGAAGTTGATGCCCTCGTCCAGCGCGGCGTGGAGGATCCGGGCGCAGTCGTCGTGGTCGGCGTTGCCGACGTGGCCGAACATCATGGTGCCCAGGCAGTAGGGGCTGACCTCTATACCGGTCCCGCCCAGAACGCGGTGACGCATACGACTCTCCTCGGCCGTGGCCCCCCTCGGGTCCACTCGGGTGCCGTGACCCTACGAGCTGGAGTGCGCTCCAGGGCAAGCCCCGACCGGCACCGAAGGCCACAGGAGCGGCGCGGCGGCCACTTGAGCGGCGCGGTGGGTCCGGACGCGCGTCTCACCCTCCGGCGACCGCCACCGGGGTGCCGCTGCGGGACGACGCGTACCCCGCCGCCACGACCCGCAGGGTCCGCAGGCCGCCCTCGCCGTCCGCGACGTCCATGCCGCCCTCGTCCGGCCCGAACAGGAACGCCCGCAGCATCCGCTCGTCCAGGTCGACGCCGAACGGCACCTCGGTGCCGCGCCCCCGGCGCTCGCTGAAGCCGTGCACCTTCTGGTCGAAGGCGTCCATCTCCAGCGTGGCCCGCTCACCGACGACGGTGAGTTCCAGGCCGCCCCAGGAGTGGTGGGAGCGGGGGTGGGACCAACTGCAGTCGACCGTGGCGACGACGCCGTCGGAGTACGTCACGCTGACCAGTCCGGCGGTCTCGACGCCGACCTCATCCGCGTACAGAAGGTTGTTGGTCTGCGCGTACACCTCCACCGGCCGCGCGTCCGCGAGCAGGTCGTCGAGGAGGTCGGCGATGTGCACGGTGTGGTCCATGAGGGCGCCGCCGCCCGCGAGTGCGGGGTCGGTGAACCAGCGGCGCGCGCGGTTGGGCATGGCGCCGTTGTTCGCGCCGGACACCACGAGGACGCGCCCCGCCGCGCCCGAGGCGACGGCCGCCTTGACCGCCGCGTACGCGGGGCTGAAGCGGACGGGGTGGGCGACCCCGAGCCGCACCCCGGCGGCGCGGCAGGCGGCGACCATGGCCTCGCCGTCCGCGACCGTGGCGGCCAGCGGCTTCTCGCAGAGGACGGCCACGCCGTGCGCGGCGGCGCGTTCCACGAGGGGCCGGTGGCGGGCGTTCTCGGAGCAGACGATCACCGCGTCGGGGTTCCGGGCGAAGACGTCCTCGTACGTCGGGGCGTACGCGACCCCCAGTTCGTCGGCGAGCGCGCGGCCCCGCACCTCGCCGGGCGCCGCGAGGCCGGTGTCCGGGTCGCTGCCCAGGGTCTCGACTCCGGGCATGCGGGCGAGCAGCCGCAGGTATCCGGCCGCGTGGACGTGGGCGAACGACAGGACGGCGACCCTCATCGCGCAGCCCCCTCGGTCCGCGGGAGTTCGACGGCGCGGCCGGTGCGGCTGGACTCGACGGCGGCCTCGGCGATCCGCACGGCTTCGACGCCGTCGCGGGTGCTCACCCGGGGTTCGGGGCCGCGGGGCCCCCAGGACGCGGCGAACTCCCGCAGCTCGGCGAGGAAGGGGCTCTCGGTCATGGGGCCGGCCGGTATGGCCTCGCCCGGCGCGCGGGTCCCTTGGGCGGTGACGCGGAAGCCCGGCACGGCGGTGGAGTCGTGGTGCAGCAGCCCGTCGGCGCCGGCGACCCGGAACGTCGTACGGAACCGCTGGTCCGGCAGGCCCCAGAGCCCCTCTGCGCGGCTGACGGCGCCCGAGGCGTGGGTGAGGACGGCGGTCGCGGTGACGACCTCGGCGGGGGCGCCGGTGGCATGCTCGACGCCCCGGGTCCTGGCGTGCACGCGCACCACGTCGCCCGCGAGCCAGCGGGCGATGTCGATGTCGTGGACCATCAGGTCCATGATGATGCCGCCGGACCGGGCCGGGTCGCCGAACCACGGCGCCCACCGGGGGCGCGCCCCGCCGCGGGTGAAGCGCAGCACGGCCGGTTCGCCGAGGTCGCCTCTGCCGACCGCGGCCCGCAGCGCGGCGTACGCCGGGAAGTAGCGCACGACGTGGGCGGGGTGGAGGCGTACGCCTGCCGCGTCGGCGGCGGAGGCGAGCTGTTCGGCGTCGTGGGCGGTGAGGGCGAGGGGCTTCTCGCAGACGACGTGGCGGCCGGCGGCGACGGCCGCGAGGGCGAGTTCCTTGTGGGTGTGGGTCGGGGTGCAGACATCGACGGCCGTGGCGTCCGCGAGGAGGGCGTCCAGGGTGTCGACGGCGCGGACGGCCCGGACGTCGTGGCCGCGTGCGGCGTACTCGGCGGCGAGCCCGTGCGCCGAGCCGTCGACGGTGTGCACGCTCACGCGGGCGCCGAGCGCGAGCCAGCCGGGCAGGTGGGCGCGGGCGATGGCGCCCGCGCCGAGCAGGCCGATGTGGAGCGATGGCATGGGCGGAAGCCGCCTTTCCTCGTGGGCGCTGTGCGCTGCGTGGACGCGTTGCTCGTGGGCGGCGAGGTCAGCTCTTGGAACCGGAGAGGGCGACGCTCTGGACGAAGTACCGCTGGAGGAAGACGTAGACCAGCAGCATCGGCAGGCTCGCGATGAGCGAACCGGCCATCATGATCGGGTAGTTGGTCTCGAACTGGCCCTCCAGGGAGGTCAGTCCGGCGCTGATCGGCATCGTCGACGGGTCGGTGTTGACGACCAGGGGCCACAGCAGGTCGTTCCAGGACCACATGGCGGTGATGACGGCGAGCGCGGCGAGGGCGGGTCTGATCAGCGGCAGCATGATGGACCAGAAGATCCGGAAGGGGCCCGCGCCGTCGATGCGGGCGGCCTCCTCCAGCTCTGCGGGCAGCGTGAGGAAGAACTGGCGCAGCATGAAGGTGCCGAACGCGCTGAACATGCCGGGCAGGAACAGCGCGGGGGCGGAGTTCAGCAGGCCGAGCGCCTGGATGATGTCGTACTGCGGGAGCACGAGCAGGGAGCTCGGCACCATCAGGACGGACAGGAAGAGCGCGAAGAGCGCGTTGCGTCCCCGGAAGCGCAGGCGGGCGAAAGCGTAGGCGGCGAGGGAGCAGAACACCAGCTGGCCGAGGGTGCGGCCGACGGTGTTGAGGAGGCTGTTGGTCAGCATGTCGCGGAACGGCAGCGCGGTGAAGACCTTGTCGAAGCTCGCCGGATCCCAGTCGTCGGGCAGGAAGGTGGGCGGCACCCGGGAGGTCTCGGCGAGTGTCTTGAGGGCGGTGAGCAGTTGCCACAGGAACGGGAAGACCATCACGAGCGCGCCCAGCGAGAGCACCGCGTGGGTGGCGATGGAGCCGGCGCGCCCGCGTGTCCGGGTGTCAGGCATAGTGCACCCACCTCTTCTGGAGCCGGAACTGAAGGAATGTCAGCGCGGCGATGAGGAGCATGAGCAGGAAGGCGAGCGCG
The DNA here is from genome assembly GCF_016905445.1 of Streptomyces sp. G44. Classification (GTDB taxonomy): domain Bacteria; phylum Actinomycetota; class Actinomycetes; order Streptomycetales; family Streptomycetaceae; genus Streptomyces. Next base: position 13,164 of record NZ_JAFEXF010000099.1, on the reverse strand, counting down.
GCCGCGGCGCCCTGTGCGTTCTCGACGAAGGCCCATTTGTAGAAGAGGCCGACGACGGACTGCGTATCGCCGATCGCGGGATTCTTCTCGCCCATCATGATGTAGATCAGGTCGAAGGTCTGCAGGGAATTGATCATGCAGATCACGGAGGCGAAGAAGATGGTCGGACTGAGGAGCGGGAGGGTGATGGCGAAGAATCTGCGCAGCGCTCCGGCGCCGTCGATTTCCGCGGCTTCGTAGTAGTCCCGCGGAATTGCCTTGATGCCCGCCATGAAGATGATCAGGTAGTAGCCGGTGGTCGACCAGACCATCACCGTGCCGATGGCGAAGACGGCCGTGGACGGGTCGGAGACCCAGTGGTGCCGGTCGGCGCCGAACCGGCTCAGCACCTCGTTGACGAGCCCGAAGTCGCCGTTGTAGAGCCAGTTCCAGACCAGCCCGACGGCGACGGGCAGCGTCACGAACGGCACGAAGTACAGGGCGCGGTAGAGCGCGACGCCCCGCAGGCCGCGCCGGTTCAGGAGCGCCGCGACGACGATCGCGACCGGCAGCGCGGTGAGCCCGACGATGCTGTAGATCAGCGTGTTGCCGAGCGCCTGCCACACCGTGACATCGCGCACGACACGGACGTAGTTGTCGGCGCCGATGAAGGTGTGGCCGCCGAAGGCGCCGAATTCGGTGAAGCTGAAGTAGAAGGTCTGGAGCAGCGGCCAGAAGTAGAAGACGGCGAAGCCGAGGCCGAGCGGCGCGATGAAGAGGTAGGCGGCGCGCCGACCGCGGGACGTGGCGGGCGCGGCGGCGCCTCGCTCCCTCGCTCTCGCGGCCGCCGTTGCGGGAAGGACACTCATGAGGCGCGTTCCTCCTTCAGGGCCCGGTCCATCTGCTCGCCCAGCGTTCTGGCGGCGCTCTCGATGCCGCCCTTTCCGCTGAACGCGGCGCCGAGCAGCGGGTATTGGAGGTTCTCCCAGACGGGGGTGTTCCTGGAACTCGGGTACGGAACGGCGTACTCCTGCATCTCGATGAAGTGCTTCAGGTCGAATTCGGGCATCGATGTGAGCCAGGCGTCCTGCGTCCCCTCGTGACTGGAGATGGTGACGCCCGCCTTCGCCTGGATCTCGGCGGCCTCGCGTCCCGCCATGAAGTGCACGAATCGCCAGGCCGCTTCCTTTCTGCGGCTCTTGGCGGAGATGACGTTCGCCAGGCCGTGGATGATGGTGGCCCTGCGGCGCCCTCGGGGCAGGACGGCGATGCCGCCGTGGTCCTTGATCGCGGGCACGGCGTACATCTGCCCGGACATCGCGGAGACGTCGTAGTTCATGGCGACCTTCTCCGACCAGTAGCGCACGCGCCCGATGGACTCCACCATCGCGCTCTGCGGCGGCGACCAGCCCCGGTCGATCATGTCGGTGAGGAAGCGCAGGCCCTCGATGGACCGCTCGTCGCCGAAGCCGGAGCGGCCGTCCTCCAGGACGTAACCGCCCGCCCCGCAGACGGCCGGGTAGATCTTGAACTGCCGGTCCATCTCGGCGGCGAAGCCGTGCACGCGCTCGTGCGGATCGGTGAGTTCGGCCGCCGCGTCGCGTACGTCGTCCCACGTCCACGTCTGATCGGGGTACTTGATGCCCGCCTTGTCGAAGAGCGCCTTGTTGTACCAGAGGCCGATGGTGTCGAAGTCCTTGGGCAGCCCGTACTGCGTGCCGCGGTAGGCGTAGAGCTTCACCAGGGCGTCCGGGTGGCGGCCGACGGGTGTGGCGTCGGCCTCGATGTGCCCGGAGAGCGGTTCGAGGACGCCGTTCGCCGCGTACAGCTGGAAGTTGACGGCGTTCATCCAGAACACGTCGGGGGCGGTGCCGCCGCGCATCGACGTCTTGAGGGTGGTCCAGTAGCTCGCCCAGGGCGTGAGCTCGATCCGCACGGAGATCCGCGGATGTCTCTTCTCGAACGCCGCGATGATCTTCTCCATGCCCGGCACCTGCGCCGGGTCCCACATCCCGTACGAGAGCGTGGTGCCGCCCCCGCCGTCCGCGCCGCCGCCCCCGCCGGAACAGGCGGCGAGCAAGGGGGCGGCGAGCGCCCCGCCGAGGAGAGTCCTTCTGCGCATACGTGCCTTCGCCTCCCAGGAAGCCGTGGGGCGCCGGCCGGGCCGCCGCGGGCGCGCGAGCAGGCGCCCCGCGGTGCCGCTACGGCGCCGTGTCCGCGAGCAGTTCCTCCTCCACCTGGTCGAGCGCCTTGCGTACGGCGCCGATGGCCACGCCCCGCTCGCCGAGCGAGCTCAGCGCGATGCGCGGGACGTGCGGGGTCACGGGGCGCAGCCGCTCCCCGAGCAGCGGCACCAGATGCCGGCCGACGGGGGCGGCACCGCCGGTGAGCACGGTCAGTTCCGGGTCGACGGCGAGCGCGAGGCCCGCGCCGCCCGGGCCGAGCCGGCCGGCGAAGTCGGCGACGGCGGCCGGCGCGTCCGGGTCGGCGGCGTCCGCGGCGCGGGCCAGCGCGGTCACCTCGGACTCGGTCACCTCGGACTCCCCGGCACGCCGCGTACCCGGCCCGCGCAGGGCGGTGTGCGCGGTGCTCATGCCGAGCAGCGGCAGCACGCCGAGTTCTCCCGCGCCCCCGCGCCCGCCGCGGTGCAGCCGCCCGCCGATGAGGAGGCCGCACGCCACGCGGTGGCCGGTGAGGACGCAGACGACGTCGCTCGCGAGGGTGGCGGCGCCCTGCCAGCGCTCGGCGGGGACCGCGAGGTTCACGTCGTTCTCGACGAGGGTGCGACCCTGCGTGCCGTCGGAGAGCAGCCGCCCCAGGTCGACGCCGGACCACTCGGGCACCATGACGGAGGTGACGGCCCCGCCCGCGTCCACGACGCCGGGCACGCCCACGCAGCGGGCGAGGACGGCGTCCCGGCGCGGCACATGGGCGCCGAGGAACGTCTCCATGGCGTGGCGCAGCAGGTCGATGCGGTCGCGTTTGCCCAACTCCGGGTCCACCTCGCAGCGTTGGGAGGCGAGGACGGTGCCGCCGAGGTCGGCGATGAGCAGCACCATCTTGTGCAGCCCGATGTCGACGCCGAGGACGTGCCCGGCCTCGGCGCGGAAGCGGAAGCGCCGTGCGGGGCGGCCGGGCGGGCGTTCGCCGGTGGCTTGCGCCTCCGTGGACTCGCCGACGAGGCCCCGCTCGGTCAGCTCGTCCACGGCGGCTTCGACGGGGGGCCGGGAGAGGCCGGTGCCCCCGGCGAGTCCGGCGAGGGTCTGGGGGCTGCGGCGGTGCAGGGCGCGCGGGACGACGGTGGTGTCGAGCCGCCGCAGCGCGACCAGATCGTGCCCCCGTGCCGCGTTCCGCACCAGTGCTTCACCTCGGTCCCGCGCCGAACCGGCCCAGTTCGCGGCCCGGTGCCCTGCCGGCCCGCTGAATTCGGTAGGACACTTCCATATCCGCCCCGGCCCGGGAACCCCTTCGACGGCACCTCTCGGGGCGGTGGGGGTACGACGCTGAACCCGGTGGCGCGTCACGGCCACCGGGCTCCGTCACCGCCCCGCGGGGGTGGCGCTAGTCGACGTACGACTCCAGCGTGCCGCGGCGCCGCACGTCGAGCGTCGCGCAGTGGAAGGAGCCGCCGAACGGCGCGTAGTGCAGCAGGTCGCACGGGATCGGCTCGAACCCCCAGGATTCGAGGGCCCGCAGCATGCCGGTGTGGTGCCGCTCGGCGATCACCCGCTTCTCGTCGATCATCAGCACGTTCATGCTGAGCCACTTGCCGCACATGGAGGTCATCTTGAGCAGGCGCTCGTCGATCGGGTCGGGTTCGGGGGCGATCAGGACGTCCCAGGAGCGCAGCACGTCGGGCAGGCGGTCGACGTCGATGTACTCGGGGTTGATGAGGACCTTGCCGGGAGCGAGCAGGACGAACGTCGTGTCGATGTGCATGGGTGTGCGGCAGCGGCTCTCGATCTCGTGGATGCGGTAGCCGGGCCCGAGATGGCGGCGCAGCCATTCGACGCCCATCGCATTGGTGACGTTGCTCCGCGTCACGAACAGATCGCGGCCGGCTCGTACGAAGTCCGCCGCGTCGAACACCGGCTCGAACTCGGTGAGGATGTAGCGCATCGGCTCGCCGTCCTTCGGCGGCCGGAAGTCCTTCTCGTACAACTCGTCGGTGAGCTGGGGCCTAGGCGCCGCCGTCCAGCGGGCGCCACGCCGGAAATAGTCCTTGAGGAGCGCGCGATAGGAGTGGGTCTCGAAATACCGGCACGGCCATGCCATCGGTGTCTCGATGATCTCGTCGCCGATGACGAGCATGCCGTCGCGCGGACAGGAATTGCAGAAGCCGCGCGAGGACCAGTCGGGGGTGGCGAAGCGCTGCTTGTAGTCCACCGCGTCCGGCCGCGTGACCGTGACGCCGAGGGACTCCAGGAGAGCGACGAACCCGTCGAGTTCCTGCCGGGCGGGCTCGATCAGCCGGCGCGGGTACTCGAAACCGGCGGCCAGCCCCTGGAGCCGCGCCGCCCAGGACGGAATGTTGCAGGCCACCACGGGATGGCTGGAGGGAATCGTCGCGCCGTCGAGACGCCCGACGATCACTTCCTCCAGCGGGTCCCACTCATTGTGCGAACCGACCGGCGACACGAGGGGCTCACCGCCGGTCACCACCGGAATTCCGGGTTTCTGCGCTACGCCCATGCTCACCGCTTCCGCTCGCAGGAAACAACGACTCACCGAACTCAACGCTTTACCACAGGTGGCGCGCCCGTCGTCGTACGCCGTGCGCACGGATCCGCACGTCGGGCACCGGTGCGGGAAGAACCGAGGAAGAGCGCCCGCGCCGCGTCGAGTACCAGCCTCCGCGATATTCATGCCACCGGCACGGCGGCCGCCACGCGTGGCCGGTCCGTGAAGATCCAGGTGGGGGTACGCGCACCCGCTCCGCACAGATGCGGCAGGATGACGTCCGCGCCGGGCCGTACCTTCGCCCCGGCGCGACCGAACTCCCGGAATCGAGCAGGTATCCCAAGGTGACGACACATCACATACGCCGCGCGCAGGCGCACTCCCCCGCTGCGACAGGGGTGAACTGATGACCCGTGCCCTCACACTGCACGACTGGATGGTGGCCGGCGTCGCGGTGGTCGCCGGCATCGCGGCCGGACTGCTGCTGCGCGCCCTGCTGCGCTGGCTGGGCGTGCGGGCCAGCCGGACCCGGTGGAGCGGTGACGACGTCATCGTCGACGCCCTGCGCACGCTGGTGCCCTGCGCGGCCATCACCGCCGGACTCGCCGCCGCGGCGGGCGCGCTGCCGCTCACCCCGCGCACCGGACGCAACGTCACGATGACACTGACGGCCCTGCTGATCCTCGCGGCGACGCTGACGGCGGCCCGGGTCGTCACCGGCCTCGTCCGCTCCGTGGCGCAGTCGCGCTCCGGAGTGGCGGGCTCGGCGACGATCTTCGTGAACATCACCCGGGTCGTCGTGCTCGCGATGGGCTTCCTCGTCGTCCTGCAAACCCTCGGCATCTCCATCGCGCCGCTGCTCACCGCCCTCGGCGTCGGCGGTCTCGCGGTCGCCCTGGCGCTCCAGGACACCCTCGCCAACCTCTTCGCAGGCGTCCACATCCTCGCGGCGAAGACCGTGCAGCCCGGCGACTACATCCAGTTGAGCAGCGGCGAGGAGGGCTATGTGGTGGACATCAACTGGCGCAACACCGTCGTCCGCTCGCTCTCCAACAACCTCGTGATCATCCCGAACGCCCAGCTGGCGAGCACCAACATGACCAACTTCAGCCGCCCCGAGCAGGAGCTGTCGATCACGGTTCAGGTCGGGGTGAGCTACGACAGCGACCTGGAGCAGGTCGAGCGGGTCACGGCCGAGGTCGTGGACGAGGTGATGAAGGAGATCACCGGCGCCGTCCCCGATCACGAGGCGGCGATCCGCTTCCACACGTTCGGCGACTCAAGGATCAGCTTCACGGTGATCCTCGGCGTCGGCGAGTTCAGCGACCAGTACCGGATCAAGCACGAGTTCATCAAGCGCCTGCACCAGCGCTACCGCGCCGAGGGCATCAGGGTCCCCGCCCCGGCCCGCACGGTCACCGTCCAGCAGGGCGAGCTGCCGCCGCCGCTCGGCATCCCGCACCAGCGCGACGCCTCCATGCCGCCGCGGGTCCACTGAGCGCCGTACGCGTGCTCCGGTGAACGCTCCGGGTGGCGGCCGGCGGAAGGCCATGATCCACTCGCGGGCATGGGGCACGACCACGGCCCGTCCTCCGCGGCGACGGGCGGCACGCTCAGCGGGACGTACCGCGGACGCCTGCTGTGGACCATCGGCATCAGCGCGTCGATCACCGTCATCCAGGTGGTCGGCGCGCTCCTGTCCGGCAGCCTCGCGCTCCTCGCCGACGCCGCGCACAGCCTGACCGACGCGGTCGGCGTCTCGCTCGCCCTCGGCGCCATCACCCTCGCCCAGCGCGCGCCGACGCCGCGGCGCACCTTCGGCTTCTACCGGGTGGAGATCTTCTCGGCGGTCCTGAACGCGCTGCTCCTGGCCGCCGTCTTCGTCTGGGTCCTGTGGTCGGCGATCGGCCGGTTCAGCGATCCGGTGGAGGTCGAGGGCGGCCTGATGTTCGCGGTCGCGGTCGGCGGCCTCCTCGCGAACCTGGTGGGCCTGTGGCTGCTGCGAGACGCCAAGGAGAAGAGCCTCAACCTGCGCGGCGCCTACCTGGAGGTCCTCGGGGACGCGCTCGGCTCGCTCGCGGTGATCGTGGGCGGCCTGGTCATCCTGCTGACGGGGTGGCAGGCCGCCGACCCGATCGCCTCGATCGTCATCGGCGTACTGATCGTGCCGCGCGCGTACGGGCTCCTGCGGGAGTCCGTCCACGTCCTGTTGGAGGCGACCCCGCAGGACGTCGACCTCGGCGAGGTCCGGCGCCATCTCCTGGCGGAGCCCGGCGTCGTCGCCGTCCACGACCTGCACGGCTGGACGGTGACGTCGGGCATGCCGGTGCTCACCGCGCACGTGGTGGTCACCGAGACCGCCCTCGCGACCGGTTACGGGGCACTGCTCACCCGGCTCCAGCGATGCGTCGCCGGCCACTTCGACGTGGCGCACTCGACGCTCCAGCTGGAGCCCGGGGGGCATGCGGAGGAGGACGGGGCGCTGCACGCGTGAGGCGGCCGCGACCGGTGGCACGGCCACGGGTGCCACGACGGTGGCCTGACGGCACGTGAGCCGGGCCGCGGGGGTGCGCCCTGACCGTGCGTGACGCCCGGCTGGCCAAGCGTGCGTCCACCCCGTGGCGATCCTGTGCATCTTTGCGGGCAGCGCCATGGAAGCCGGACGAGACCTCCCATCTCACCGGGGAGCGCCCGAGGGCGGCGTGATAGCACGGGGTGATCAGAACCGAAGGAGACGACGACACCATGGGCATCTTCAGCCGTCGCCAGACCGCCACCCTCGACCCGGCATCCGCCGGGGGCCGCGGTGCGCCCTTCCCGGCGGCCGGTGATGCCGGGCTGGACCCGGCGCTGCGCGCGCTGACCGGGTGGTGGACCATCGACCGCCCGCACAGCCGCATCGGGTTCTCCGTGCGGCACGCGATGGTCACGACCGTGCGGGGCGCCTTCGGTGACTACGACAGCACGCTGTACTTCGACGGTGACCGGCCCTCCGCGTCGTGGGCCGAGATCACCATCCGGATCGCCAGCGTCGACACGGGCGTGGAACAGCGGGACGCGCACCTCGTGGGCCGCGACTTCTTCGACGCGAACCGCTACCCGGAGATGGTGTTCCGCAGCACCTCCACGGTCCACGAGGGCGGGGAGACCTTCCGCATGGCGGGGGATCTGACCATCCGTGACATCACCCGTCCCGTCGAACTACAGCTCGACTACCTCGGTTCGGTCGTCGACCCGTTCGGGTACGAGCGGGCCGGCTTCGACGGCACCACCACCATCGACCGCACGGCCTGGGGCCTGGTCTACAACCAGCGTCTGGAGGCGGGCGGCACGATGGTGAGCGAGAAGGTCCGACTCCAGTTCGACATCTCGGCGATCCGGGCGACGCCCCTCGGGTAGACCCCGGATGCCCAAAGGGCCGGGCCACGGGGGGTGTTCCCATGGCCCGGCCTCATCACCTCACCGCCGGGGCCGTCGCGGCCGGCGGACGCGCGTCACGGGGCGAGCCGGTACGCGTTCGTGATCGTCTCGGTCACGGTGCTGCCGGACGTGTCCTTCAGATACACGCGGTACGACACGGCCTTGGCCGACGCCGGGTGCTTCACCTTCGCGGTGTGCGCGCCCTTGGTGTCGGTCGTGACGGGGGCCGGCTTCCAGGTGCTGCCGCCGTCGTAGGAGACCTTGACGGTCAGTGTGGCGATCTTGCCGCCACCCGCCGCCGCGCCCGCCACCTTCAACGGCACCGTCAGCGTGCTGCCCGCCGGGGCCGTGCCGTTCAGCGCCAGCTTCGGCGCGAGGCGGACGGTGGACAGCGGCAGTTCGGTGGGCTCCTCGTCGGGCGTCCTCGCCGACGTGAACGTCCAGGCGGCGGCCACCTTGGTGCTGGTCGTGGTGTCCTTCGCCGCGCGGGTCGCCTCCATCGTCAGGCGGTACGGGGCGGAGGCGGCCGGGAGTTCGGCGTACACCGCGCCCGGGCCGCCCTCGGCGACGGTACGGCCGCCCGACTCCAGGCGGGTGAAGCCGCCGGTCGTCACGGAGTCGCCCGCGTGGCCCGCGCCGTCGCTGAAGAGCTGGACGTACGCGTCCATGGCGTTGCCCGCGCGGCGCGCGCCCTGCCGGTCGTCGGCCGCCAGGTCGGGGCCGACGACGCCGGTGTTGAAGTTCAGCGTGTACCGCTTGCCCGCCTTGTACGTAACCTCGTTCGCGCCGTAGTCGATGCGCGACTGCCCCGCGTCGTCGAGCTGCGCCATGGACCAGGTCCAGCGCAGATCCTTGGTGGTGACGTAGCTCGTGCCGGAGGCCGGGAGCTTCAGCGTGGTCACCGGTACGAGGGGCGGGTTGTAGCCGCTGGCGCCGACCGGCGTGGCGGAGAGCGTGCCCTTGCGCCCCGCGGCGGAGGCGCCGACGCCGTACTTCACCTCGGCGAGCTCGGCCTTGGTGGCCGCGTGCTTCAGACCCGGGAACCAGTTGCCGGTGCGGCTGAAGGCCAGCCGGTAGTCGACCTTCTTCGCCGCCGTGCCGGAGGCCGTCCAGCGGCCGTTGTACTGCGCGGTCAGGGTGGGCGAGTCCGGGCCGAGGCCGAGGGTGCGCATGACGGTGCCGCCGCCGAAGCTCCAGCTGCTCGCGATGGCGAGGGCCGAGTCGTCGTAGCTGATGTTCGACTCCGTGAGACGCGCGCCGGTGTCCGGAGGGGTGACGGCGACCGGCTTGGCCTTGCGGGAGTCCAGGGTGACCGTCGCCTTCGCACCGACCTTCAGCTTCGGCTGGACGAAGACCGCGAAGCTCTTGGTCGGGCCGTAGACCGAACTCTCCAGGGCGTACGTGCCCTTGGGCAGCCGCACGGTGACCGGGCCCTCGCGGAAGGGGACCTCGGTCTTCCGCTGCGCGCGGTCGGTGAGCGTGGTGATGTAGTGGGACGAGGCCTTGCCGTTGACGTCGAGGTGCTTCAGCGTGAGGTCGTACGACTCGACCTCACGGTCGACGACGAGGCCGGTGCGCACCTCCTGGCCGTCACCGGTGGCCAGCAGGGTCCCGCCGTAGGTGCCGTCTGCGGTGCCGGTCCGGGTGTCGGCGGTGACGGTGGTCCTGGCGGTGCCGCCCGCCGGGACGGTGAGCTCGGCGTCCTTGACGGTGAACATGCCCGCCGGCCCCGGGCGGCCCTTCGGGTCCAGGGCGGTGGCGGAGAGTGCGAGGGTGACGGGCTCGGTGCCGAGGTTGCGGTAGGTGACGGTCTTGGCCACCGGCTTGTCGTCGGTGTGCGGCCAGGCCTGCGTGCCGAAGGCGAGCGTGCCGGGCTCGGGGACGACGGACGCGGTGACGGCGCGTGTCAGGTCGACGCGGCCCGCGCCCTGCTGCTGGGCGTTGAGCGTGGGGTGGGGCGTGGCGGAGCCGGTCAGCGCGGCCTTGAGCTGCGGGCCGGTCCACTTGGGGTGCTGCTGGAGGAGCAGGGCGGCGGAACCGGCCACGTGCGGGGTCGCCATCGAGGTGCCCGACATGGAGACATAGCCGTCGCTGCCGGGGTCGCCGGGGTCGGCGGACGTCAGCGTGGAGCGCGCGGCCGTGATGTCGTCGCCGGGCGCGGTGAGGTCCGGCTTGGTGACCCCGTCGGCCTGCGGGCCGCGGCTGGAGGTCTCCGCGATGTCGTCCTGCTTGTCGACGGAGCCGACGGTCAGGGCGGCGGGGGCGCTGCCGGGTGAGTTCAGTGTGCCGTGCCCGGGGCCGTCGTTGCCGGCCGCGATGACGAAGAGGGCCTTGCCGGAGAGGCGCGCGACGGCCGCCTCCATCGCGTCGGTGCCGGGTGAGTCGAGGCTGCCGAGGCTGAGGTTGACGATCTTCGCGCCGTTGTCGACCGCCCACTGCATGCCGGCGGTGATGCCGGACTCGGTGCCGGTCCCCTCCACCTCGGAGATGACCTTGCCGTCCAGGAGCTGCACGCCGGGCGCCACGCCCTTGAACTTGCCGCCCGACTTGGCCCCGGAGCCCGCGAGGGTCGAGGCGACGTGCGTGCCGTGGCCCATGCGGTCCTTGGCGTCGGGCGCGGACTCGGTGAAGTTCTTCTCGGTGATCTCGACGTTCTTGAGGTCCGGGTGCGTCTGGTCGACCCCGGTGTCCAGGACGGCGACCTTGACGCCCTTGCCGGTGTAGCCGGCCTTCCACATGGTGGGGGCGCCGATCTGCGGCACGCTTCTGTCGAGGGCGGGGCGGACCTTGGCGTCCAGCCAGACGTGCGCGACGGCCGGGGCGGCGGTGGTGCGCGCGCTCGTACGGCCGCCGGTTCCGCCGGTTCCGCCGGTTCCGCCGGTGAGCTTCGACCAGAGGCTCCGCGCAGAGGACTTGGGCGCGTCGAACGCCTCGCCGCCGATCGCGGGCAGCGCGCGGCGGTCACGGGCCAGGTCCTTGAACGTGTCCCTGGCGCGGCCGTCTGCGCGGACACCCTGCCGGTACTCGACGATCAGCGGCAGCGACGTGCGGTGGGCGTCGTCGTACTTGTCCCTGATGAGCCGCGTGACGTCGAAGAGCCGCCGGTCCAGCCTGCCCGCGCTGATCAGCGACTGGGCGTCCTGCGGTACGACGTACGTGTGCCCGGCCTCGCGCCGCACCGCGATCGCCATGTCCTCGCGGCCCTCGCCGCGGATCAGCCGGACGACCTGTTTGCCGCCCGCCCGGACGACGACGCGGTCCCCGGTGAGCAACGTGACGGTCGCCGTCCTCCCGCCCCGCGCGCCATGACCGGCCTCGGCCTCCCCGCCGGCACGCGTGCCCGCGGTCCGTTCCGGCCCTGCCCCGGAGTCGGCCGAGGCCACCCCCGCGACCAGTGCGCCGGACACCACGGCGGCTATCGCCGCCGTCCCCACCCTCGATATGACTGCCACCCGAATTGCCTGTCTTTTCAGCGTGCTTGATGTGGTCGCCCGTAACACGCGATCTTCGAGGCATTTGGTTCTCGGTGGCATGAACAAGTTCGCGGGATGTGCCGTGCGGTCACCGCATGATTCGCTCCCTCCGCGCGGGGGCCGCCCCCACATCTCGCGCCCGGTCGGCAACTCCCCGTACCGCTGGGCGACTTGGGGAGCCGGCCGCGCGCCCCGAAGAGGCGGTACGCGCGCGGGAGTACGCCGACGGCCTCGCCTCGGCCGCCTTCCCCCTCACCCGCGGACTGCTGCCGCCGGGCTCATGGCAGCGCCCGCGCACGCGCCGACGGTCCCGGCTCAGTGGTAGCAGAAGCAGAACGGGTGGCCGGCCGGGTCCGCGAGGACCCGCCAGTTGGCCTCCGGGCGGATCTGGTCCGTCCGCTCCAGCACGGTCGCGCCGAGGGCGAGCGCCCGCTTCTCCTCACCGTCGAGGTCGTCCACGTCGAAGTCCAGGTGCACCTGCTGCGGGCGCCCCTGGCCGGGCCATTCGGGCGGCCGGTAGCCGTCCACCCGCTGGCAGGCCAGCGGTGTCCCCTCGAAGCCGTGCACCTCGACCCAGTCTTCGTCATCGGGGTCCGCGACCACCCGGCCGCCGAGCAGCTCCGCGTAGAACTCGGCGAGCCGTACCGCATCGGCGCAGTCCAGCGCGACCGCCTGCAATTTCCGAATCACTTCCGTCACTCCTCACTCTTCGGCCGCTCGCGCGACTCACGTATCGGTAGCGGAGGGGGACGTACCCACCCCCGCGCGGGGCATGCCGGACGACACCCGGTCGGACCGCCTGCTCGGGCAGGGGGCGCTCACCGACGACGTTCGTCATGACGAGGGTGGACGCCCGGCGCCGGCCGCCTGCCTGACAGTGGATCTGCTGCTGGTGTTTGCCCCGGGCGCCGACTGGGCCCATGCGATCTCGGGGGGCCTGCGGGACCGTTCGGTCGTACTCGCCGTCGCCGGGCCTATGGCCGGGCACGCGGCGTACCCGCTCATGGCGGTCGCGGGCCTGGCGGCGCTCGTGGCGACGTCGCCGTCCGTGTTCACGACGCTGACGGCGCCGGTCTTGCGCAAGGGCGCAGGGACCAGCGGCCGCGATCTGAAGGCGGCTGGCCGGTCGCCACGCGGACCGGGCTGTTCGGCACCGTGCACCTGACCGCCTGCGTCGTGGTCCACCTCGCCGTCGACGTGCTCGCCCGCGCCGTGCTGAAGACCCGGCCCGCCGCCGTCCCTGCCGTCTCATCCTTGACGTGGGGCGTCGTCAGCGCGGGGGCTCGGCCGGGAGCGTGCCGGTGGCCGTGCCGTCGGCCTTGGCGGCGTCGGCGACGGCCTCGGCAGCCGCCTCGGCGGCCTGCGCCGTGTCGTCGGCGGCCCGGGCCGCCCCGTCGTCGGCGGGCCTCCCGCGGGTGGCGGGCGACCGGGGCAGGTGCTCGCGGGAGGCCCGGCCCCCGCCCTCGTGCGCGGCGGCGATCTCGCTGGGGGCCACCCAGAAGCTGTTCCCGGCACCCCGCGCGAGCTCCGGCAGGGCCTGGAGGGACTGACAGGCGCGCAGCCTCCGGTCGGGGGCCGTGCGGGGCACCGCCGGGGACACCTCCGCGAGGGG
>NZ_JAFEXF010000098.1 GCF_016905445.1 Streptomyces sp. G44 | reverse complement strand
GGCGGACGGCTCGCGGCGGCCACGGACACCGTGGCCGCCGCGCTCGCGCTGGTCGGCACCGTCCACCAGCTCCTGACGACCGGGTGGGGAGGGGCCCCGGATCTCGGGGAGCGGGTGGAGCGGCTGGGGGCGCTGTTCGTCGGGCCCGTCCCGGGGGGGGGGTGAGCCGCCGGCCGGCGGGGCGGGGCACCCGGGGGCTGGCGGCGGCGACGGCTGCGTCAACGCCGCGGCCGAGGTCGCCCTGCGCCACGGACTGCCGCTCGCGGTGCTGCCGGTCGGCCGTCTGAACCACTTCGCGTACGACATCGGCGTGGAGGAGCCGCGTGATCTGATCCGCGCCGTGGAGGAGGGCGGTGCGGTGGCGGTCGACGTGGGGCGCTTCGCCTCACCGGACGACGGCGGCGCCCGCACCGCCGCGGGGGGCCGGTCCGAGGGAATCTTCCTCAACACCTTCAGCATCGGCGTCCACCCGGAGCTCGTACGGGGGCGTGAGCGCTGGGCGCACCGCCTGGGCGACCGGCCCGCCGCCGTCCTGGCGGCGCTGCGCGTGCCGCGGTCCGCGCGGGAGCCGATGAGCGCCGAGTTCCGGGGGCGCAGGCGGCCGCTGTGGCTGCTCTTCGCCGACAACGGCGCCCGCCACCGTCAGGGGCTCGGGCCGGGCCGCCGGCTCGACATGGCGGACGGGCTGCTGGACCTGCGGATCGTGCACGGCGGTCGCCGGCCGGGCGCACGGCTGCTCGCCGCGGCGCTCGCCGGTCCGGCGGTCCGTTCCCCCGCCCAGGCGTCGGTGCGGCTGCGCGAACTGCGGGTGGACGGCATCAGCCCCGGCACGGTGGTGGCGTACGACGGTGAAGTCACCGATGTGCGGGGCCCGTTGGTACTCGACAAGCTGCCGGAGGCGTTGACGGTCTACCGCCCGCTCCCCGCCACCGGTTGACCATATACTGATACGCGCGTCTCATCATTCGGGGTGGCGGCATACGGTTCGGCGTACCGGAGCAAGTACGCAGCGCACCTGGAGGGGTTCCGCCATGCCGAAGGAGACCGCCGTCTACACGCACGGGCACCACGAGTCCGTACTGCGTTCCCACACCTGGCGCACCGCCGCCAACTCGGCCGCGTACCTCATCGGTTCGCTGGAGCCGCACATGAAGGTCCTGGACATCGGCTGCGGTCCCGGGACCATCACCGCCGACCTGGCGGAGCTGGTCCCGGACGGCCATGTCACGGGTGTGGACCAGGCGCCGGACATCCTCGGCACGGCGCGCGCCACGGCCGCCGGACGCGGCCTGGACAACGTGGAGTTCGCCGTCGCCGACGTGCACGACCTCGACTACCCCGACGACACCTTCTGCGTCGTCCACGCCCATCAGGTGCTCCAGCATGTGGGCGACCCGGTGCGGGCGCTGCGCGAGATGCGGCGGGTCTGCCGGCCGGGCGGCCTCATCGCGGTCCGCGACGCGGACTACGCGGCGATGACCTGGTACCCGAACACGCCCGTCATGGACGACTGGCTGGCTCTCTACCGGCGGGTGGCCCGCGCCAACGGCGGCGAGCCCGACGCCGGGCGCCGCCTCAAGTCCTGGGCACTGGAGGCCGGTCTGACGGACATCGCCGCGAGCGCCGGCACGTGGTGCTACTCCTCCGCCGAGGAGCGCGCCTGGTGGAGCGAGCTGTGGGCGGACCGCACCGTCGCCTCCTCGTACGCCGAGCGCGCGGTGTCGGGCGGCCACGCGGACGCACGGCGGCTGCGGGAGATCGCGGCGGCGTGGCGGGCGTGGGGCGACCGGCACGAGGGGTGGTTCGTCGTGCTGCACGGCGAGATCCTGTGCCGGAAATGACACGCCGCCCGCTCGACGGCCGACCCCCGGGCGGTGCCGGCCGGCCCCCGGGCGGTGACGGTCAGTCCCTGGGCAGCAGGGGGCCCAGCGGGCCGAGGTCCAGGTTCAGGTCCTCGGCCCGCAGCCCGTAGCGGTTGCGCAGCTCGGTCATCCGGTCCTCCAGGAGCATCAGGGTCAGCCCGATCCGCTCCTCCTGGTCCTCGGTCAGGTCACCGGTGTCGAAGCGGCGCACGGCCTGGCGCTCCATGAGCTGCCGCAGGAGCTCGATGATGGTCAGGACCAGCTTGACCAGGTCCCGTTCCACGGTGTCCGGGTCGAGGTTCATGCGGGTGCGGCCGTCGCCGCCCGTGTCCGCGAGGTCACTGGGCTCGGGTTCGGCCGCGGGCACAGGCCCGGGCTCAGTGGGCTCAGTGGACTCCATGGGTTACTCCAATTCCGGCCACGGCGAGGGCACTTGCTCGTTCACCGAGCTGATCAGGGCGTTCAGGTCGATGCGTACGAGGTCCACATCCGCGATCCGCAGCGTGATGTCGCCCGTGATGACGACGCCGCCCGAGAGGAGGCGGTCGAGCAGGTCGACCAGGGCTATCTCCCGGCGCTCAACGACCGTCATCGTGAGCGCTCCGTTCCCTCGGCGTCCCCGGCAGGCGCGTCCGCGTCCGGGTCGTCGGCGGTGAAGGAGTAGGCCGCCCACGGGCCCGTCAGCTCCACCCGCAGGCCCGCGGACTCCCGCTCGTCGTCCTTCGTGCGGTCCACGAGTTCGACGAATTCCTCGGAGTGCGCCCGGGGCACCAGGTAGGCGGCGTTGAGGATGTTCTGCCCCGGCGCCTTGGAGAGGGCCGCGTTCTGCGGGGCGTGCAGCCGGGAGTCGTCCGCCCGCCGCGCCAGCCGCTCGTGCAGGCTCTGGGCGAAGGCCTCGGCCCGCTGGCGGCCCTCCTCCTGCGCCGTGCGGCGGCTGCGCCGCTGACGCAAGTAGTCGCGGCCCGAGAGCGGCTTGTCCCGCGCCGGCGTCCCGGCCGACCCCTCCTGTGCCGACTCCTCGCTCTCCAAGTGGACCTTGACGCCCCACTCCACGCATCCGTCGATGCGCTCCAGCACCCGCCGGAAGCGGTCCGCGCCCTCCTGGAGCATGGCGCGTACGCCGCTGTCGTCCCGGAACACGGTTCCGAGCCGCAGCGGCAGCGGGCAGGTCACGCTGGTGAGCGCGGCGATCACCCGCTGATGGGCGCGGGCCGTGTCGGCCAGCCAGTCCAGGTCCTCCAGATGCCCGCGCAGCGGCTCCTCCGCGAAGTCCCGCTCCGGCACCGGGCCCACGACGGCGACGAGGCCCTCGTGGGCGAGCTGCCGGGGCGGCACGCCGCCGACCCCGGTCAGGTCGGCGGCGAGCGGCGCGTCCAGCGGGCGGCAGACCGCGTAGACGTAGCGCAGTTCCTCAGTCGCGAGGCTCACGTGACTCCTTCTCGGCGGGGGCCAGGGCTGCCCGGGACTCCAGTTCCTCCAGCCGCCGCCTCAGCTCGGCGTTCTCCTGGGAGAGCTCCTTGTGGCGCGCTCCGGAGGAGAGCGCCGGGTCCTGCTCCCACCAGTCGATACCCATCTCCTTGGCCTTGTCGACGGAGGCGACGATGAGGCGCAGTTTGATGGTGAGCAGTTCTATGTCGAGCAGGTTGATCTTGATGTCACCGGCGATGACCACACCCTTGTCCAGGACGCGTTCAAGGATGTCGGCGAGGTTGGCCCCGCTGCCACCGCCGCCGTAGGGGCCGGGCAGTCCGCCTGCGGACGAAGTCATCGACGCCCCCGTGCGGCACCGGCCGAATCGGCGTCATCGCGATTCTTCTCGGCGTCGGTGTCGTCCTCGTACTCGTCGGCGTCGTCGGCGCCATCAGCGTCGGCGTCGTCGTATTCGTCGGCGTCGTCGTACTCGTCGGCTTCCGCATCGGCTTCGGCGCCGTCCTCGTCCTCCGCCTCGGCCTCGGCTTCGGAGTCGTCTTCCGCCTCGGGGTCGCTCTCGCGCTCGTCGGCCTCGTCGTCCGGCTCGTCGTACTCGTCCTCCGGCTCGTCGTCGGCCTCGTCCGCGTACTCGTCCTCCGGCTCGTCCTCGTACTCCTCGTCGGGCTCGTCGCCCTCGGCCGCGTCCTGCGCCTCGTCCTCCGCCTCGTCCTCTTCCTCATACTCGGCGTCGCGTTCGTCCTGGTCCTGCTCCCGGTCCTGCTCCTGGTCCTCGGACTCCACGGACTCGTCGGCCTCGTCGGACTCCTCCTCGGCCACGGCGTCCTCGTGGCTGCGGACGACCTCGCCGTCGCGGATCTCGCCGCGCCAGCCGTCGCTCGCCTCACCGCGCAGCGAGATGTGCCGGGCGAAGTGCTTCAGGTCCAGGCGTGCCCTGCGGCCCTGGGCGCGCCAGATGTTGCCGGTCTTCTCGAAGAGACCCTTCGGGTAGTACTCGATGACCAGCAGAACGCGGGTGAGGTTCTCCCCGAGCGGGTGGAAGGTCACCACGCCCTTGGTCGAGCCCTTGGCGCCCTCCGACGTCCAGGTGATCCGCCGGTCCGGTATCTGCTCGGTGGTGTGCGCCTTCCAGCTGCGGCTGGACCAGAAGACCTTGGCCTTCCAGTCGGAGTCCGTGTCGTTCGCCACGGTGACGCTCTTGACGCCCTTGGCGAAGGTGGAGAACTCCTGGTACTGGGTCCACTGGTCGTACGCCTCGCGGACCGGGACGCCCACATCGACGTACTCCAGGATGACCGTGGGCTTCTGGCCCGCGCCGCCCTTCTTGCGCTTGCCGCCGCCGATGCCCTTGACGGCGTCGGTGACCTTGTCCTTGAGGTGGCCGCCGCCCAGTTCGAGCGCGCTGCGCACCGGTCCCTTGCCCTCGGCGACCTTCTTGCCCACGTTCAGCGCGAGCTTGCCGAAGCCGGGGCTCTTGCCGTCCGCGATGTCGTTCAGCTTGACCGTGGCGTCGCCGAGCCGGTGGCCCACGCCGACGAGCACGCGCTCGACCTGGGCCATGAGGTACGCCTGCGCCTCTTCCTTCAGGCGGTCGGCGGCCGGGCTGCGCGTGATGTTGCTCAGCGGTGACTCAGCCATCGTCGCGGCCTCCCTTCGCCCTGCCGCCCGTTCGGGCCGACGAGGCGGTCTTCTTCTGGGCGGCCTTCCGCGCGGGCTTCTCGGCCGTCTTCCGGGCCGTCTTCCGCGCGGTCTTCTGCGGGGCCTTCGAGGCGGAGTCCTCGGCGGTCTTCTTCGCCGGGGCCTTCTTCGCGGCCGTCTTCTTCGCGGCGGTCTTCTTCGCGGCGGTGCGCGTGCCCGTCCTGGCCGTCGGCTTCCGTGCGGGCCGCTTCTTCGGCGCGTCCTCGTCCTCGTCCTCGTCGGCCTCTGCCGCGTCGGCCTCGTCCTCGTCCGCTTCGGAGCCGGCGTCGTCGGCTTCTTCGTCTTCCTCGTCGTCACCGCGCGCGCCCTTGGCGTCGTCGGGCACGACGCCGGAGATGCGGTCCTGGACGTCGAGCGTGCGCTCGTGCAGCCGGTCGGCGAGGCCTTCCAGCTGCCGGTTGAGGAGGGATCCTGTGGCCGCCTTGCCGACGCCCCGCAGGTCCTGCCGCAGCTGGTCGCCGATCTCCTTGAACTGCGGGTTGTTCTCCAGCTGTTGCGTCACCAGAGACCCCAGTGCCTTCGGGCTCAGGTTCAGCTTCTTGCCGGCGACCATCGTGCCCACGGCGAACGCGAACTTCGCCTTCTTCGTGCGGCCGAGGACATATCCCGCGCCCACGGCAAGGCCCATCGCCATTCGGTTCATTGTCTGAAGTCCTGTCCTGTGCTGTGTTGCAGCCGGTCGAGGAGCTCGTCCTCGGCTCGCTCGAACTCGTCCTCGTCGATCTCGCCCGACTCGAGGCGCTCCTCGAGCCGGGCGAGCTCACGACGGATCGCCGAGGGGTCGTAGTACTGCCGCTCCGCCTCGTCGACCACCTGCCTCAGCACCCAGAGGGAGCCGCGGGCCGGGGCCAGGGGCAGCAGAAGCAGTTCTCCGAGCAGTCCCATGCGGTCGCTCCCGTCACTCCGCGGGGTCGGCGGGTCCTGGGTCGACGAAGCTGTACGGCGGCAGCGGGCCGTGCACCTTCAGGTCCAAGTGCGGCTGCGTGGACTTGAGTTCGTCCACCGCCGCGACGAAGCCGTCGGCCGCCTCGCGGCTCACCAGGAACGAGATGTTGGCGAGCCAGCCGGTGCCCTCGGGGCCCTCGGCGACCGCTTCGGCCGCCGGTTCCAGCGCCCGGCGCACCTCGACGGAGTCGCTCGTCTCCCGGGCACGCACCGCGGAGGTCACCGCCTCGCCGAGCTTCAGCTTCTGCTCGTGGCTGCCACCGCCCTGGCGCTGGCTGGCCTCCACCATGGCGCGCAGCTCCGGGTTCTCCGCGAGGACCTGGTGCAGCACGGCCTGTTCGTCGTGCGAGGCCTTCACGTTGTACTCGACCCTGCCGTCGAGGGCGCGCAGCCGTTCCGTGTAGTGGTCGGCCCGCTCCCCCAGCACGTTGACGACGGTCTCGTCGTCCGGGGCGAGGCTGCCGAAGCGCATGGGGAGCACGGAGCCCGCGGCGCCCGCCTCCGACAGCACGTTCTGGTGGGCGAGCAGGTCACGCCGCTTGGGCTTGAGGTCCTCGGGGGCGTCGCTGACGATCGCGGCGAGGTCACCCTGCTTCAGGATGCGCACCGTGCACGCCGGCTTCCCGATGCCCTCCATGCCGTCCGGCAGGCCCGGGTGCGAGCCGGCGGCGATGCCGTAGACGTAGGTCGTCACTCCTTCTCCTCCTTCCGGCGCGAGGTCGTGGAACGCCGGGCCCTCGGGCGGTCCTCGCTCTGGCGCTGGCCTTCCTCACGGGACTGCTTGAAGGCGTCCGATATGGTCTCGGCCGCCCCGGAGAGCGCGCCCTTGGACTTGCCCTTGGCGCCGGACTCCGTGATCTCGCCCACCAGGTCGGGCAGGCCGGGGTCCTTCTTCGGCCCGGATTCCAGGTCGAGGCGGTTGCACGCCTCGGCGAAGCGCAGATAGGTGTCGACGCTCGCGACGACGACACGGACGTCGACCTTCAGGATCTCGATGCCGACGAGTGAGACGCGTACGAAGGCGTCGATGACGAGTCCTCGGTCGAGGATGAGCTCCACGACGTCGTACAGGCCACTGGAGCCGCCTCCGCCGCCGGACTGTTGTGCCGGGACTACGGTCATGCCGACTGTGCCTCCTTGCTTGTCTGGCTTGTCTCTTGCCTGGCTTGTCTGACTTGTCTGGCTTGCGTTCCCTACTTGTTGTGGGGGTCCGAACGACCGCGCTCGTAGCGGCGGATCCGCCGGTAGCCGGTGAGCTCGCCCTGCGGGTCGAGCCGCACCTCGTAGCTCGCGAGCAGGCTCATCGTGTCGGGGACACGAGCGAGTTCGAGCACCTCGATCTCCAACAGCCAGCCTTCATCGGTGCGTTCGAAGGAAGACACCGATTCGGCCGTCATGCCGGTGAGTTCGGCGAGCTGGGTCTGAGCGGCCCGCAGGGCGGCCATGGGGCCCGGCAGTTCGCTCTGCCCGTTCTGCTCCGTCTGCGCGTCCTGCTCTTCCCGGTCGTTCTCGTTGTCTGCTGTCTTACGTGACGTATTGGCCATGTCCACCTCCCGATACGTGTGTCCCGACGACCCTTGGCCAAACCCCCGTCGGCCGCGTCAGCGCACCACCGCCTCCTCCACCAGGAGCCGCACCGCCGCCGCGATCGACTGGGCGTCGATGCCCGCCGCGCGCAGCTGCTCCTCGGGCGACGCCGAGCCCGGCATCGTACGGACCGCGAGCCGCACCAGGCGCGGCACGGGAGCGCCGTCGGTGAACGCGTCGAGGACCGCGTCGCCGAGGCCGCCCTCCTCGCGGTGGTCCTCGACCGTGACCAGGCAGCCGGTCTGTTCGGCCGCCTCGCGCAGGGTCTGCCGGTCGACGGGCTTGACGGAGTACAGGTCGATGACGCGCACCGCGATGCCCTGGTCTTCGAGCAGCTCGGCGGCGGACAGCGCCTCGTGGAGGGTCACCCCTGCGGCGACGAGCGTCAGCCGGTCCGCGTCGCCGGAGCGCAGCACCTTGGAACCGCCGACGGAGAACTCCTCGCCGGGGCCGTAGATGACGGGCGTGGCCCCTCGTGTCGTACGCAGGTACCGCACGCCGTCGAGTTCGGCCATCCGGGCGATGAGCTGCCCGGTCTGGTGGGCGTCGCAGGGGTACAGGACGGTGGAGCCGTGCACCGCGCGGAAGAGCGCCAGGTCCTCCAGGCCCATCTGGGAGGGGCCGTCCTCACCGATGGCGACGCCCGCGTGCGAGCCGACGAGGTTGATGCCCGAACCGCTGATCGCCGCCATCCGCACGAAGTCGTGGGCGCGCGTGAGGAACGCCGCGAACGTCGTCGCGTACGGCACCCAGCCGCGCGCCGCGAGGCCGACGGCGGAGGCGACGAGCTGCTGCTCGGCGATGTAGCACTCGAAGTACCGCTCGGGGTGTTCCTTCGCGAAGTACTCCGTGCGCGTCGAGTCGCCGACCTCGCCGTCGACGGCCACCACGTCGCCGCGGGCGCGGCCCAGCGCGGTGAGCGCCTGGCCGTAGGCGTCACGGGTGGCGATCTCCTCGCCCACGTCGTGGCGGGGCAGTTCGAGGTGGCCGCTGCGGATCGTGCGCATGATCCGCGCGGCGGCCGGCTTGCGCACCCGCACCCGCACGTCGTGTGCGCCGCCCAGCTCCTCGATGGCCTCATCGGTGTCCGGCAGCGGCTTGCCGTGCTTGCCCTCGCGGTCCTCGACGGCGGCGACGCCCTTGCCCTTGCGGGTCCGGGCGAGGATCACGGTCGGCTGCCCGGCGGTGGAGCCCGCCTCCCGGTAGGCGCGGTCGATGGCGTCGACGTCGTGGCCGTCGATCTCGATGACGTGCCAGTCGAAGGCCTTGAAGCGGTCCGCGTAGGCCTTGAGGTTCCACTCGTGGCGGGTGGGGCCGCGCTGGCCGAGGCGGTTGACGTCGACGACCGCGGTCAGGTTGTCGAGGTGCTCGAACCCGGCGTGTTCGGCTGCCTCCCAGATGGAGCCCTCGGCCAGCTCGCTGTCGCCGCACATCACCCAGACGCGGTAAGGGATCTGTTCGAGCCGCTTGCCGGAGAGGGCCATGCCGACGGCGACGGGCAGGCCCTGCCCGAGCGAACCCGTGGCGACCTCGACCCAGGGCAGGGCGCGGGGGGTCGGATGCCCCTGGAGGCGGCTGCCTTCCTTGCGGAAGGTCAGCAGTTCCTCGTCGGTCAGGGCGCCGGCCGCCTTGTAGGCCGCGTAGAGCAGCGGTGAGGCGTGGCCCTTGGAGAGGATGAAGCGGTCGTTGCCGGGGTGGTCGGGGCGGTCGAAGTCGTAGCGGAGGTGGCCGCCGAGGAGCACCGCCATCAGGTCGGCGGCGGACATCGAGGAGGTGGGGTGCCCGGAGTCGGCGGCCGCCGCCGCGCGGACCGAGTCGACGCGCAGCTGCCGGCCGAGGGCGGCGAGGTCATCGCCGTTCGTGTCACCGCTCGTCATGTCGCCGCTCGTCATGTCACCGCTCGTCATGTCACGGCTCGTCAGGTCACCGCGGATCGGGTCGCTGCGGTTCGGGTCACTGCTGTTCATGGGGGGTCTCCTTGGTGTGCGGCGCTCTCCTGGGCGCGGAGGTGCGGCGTCCAGGAGCCAGTCTGCGCGGGCGTTCGCACGCTCGCCCGGCGTGGCCGCCCACGGAACCTCCCGCGTGCCCGGGCCAGCGGGCACCAAACTCCGGGTGGGGGGCGCGCCGGGGCCGGGGGCGGCACGCGTACGCACCCCCGCGCGCGGGCGGCGGTCCGGGCTCCGGCATTCTCCGCGCGCCGTTTGTCACCGCTCCTCGGGGTTACTCGTAGCCCTCTCCGCCCAGTTGCCCCCCGTCGCCCCGGAGGCGCCTTCCCGTGCCCTCGGCGGCCCGCCCTGCGCACTCCGCACCGCGAAGCGCACACCGTGCACCGTGAACCGAGGAAGCCCAGATGAAGGACGTAGTCGCCATCGAACGGCCCGCCGTCTCCGCGTACACGGTGCCCGCGGACGCGCCCGAGGCGGACGGCACCTTCGCCTGGGACACGACGACGGTCGTCATCGCCGAGATCACCGCGGGCGGCGCGACGGGCACCGGCTGGACCTACGCGCCCGCCTCCGTCGCCGCCCTCGTCGACGAGCAGCTGACCCCGGTCATCGTGGGGCGCGACGCCCTCGACGTGCCGGCGGCGCACGAGGCGATGACGAAGGCGGTGCGCAACACCGGCCGTCCCGGCGCCGCCGCCTGCGCGATCTCGGCGGTCGACATCGCCCTGTGGGACCTGAAGGCCCGCCTCCTCGAACTCCCTCTCGTCCGTCTCCTCGGGGCGGCCCGCGACGAGGTGCCCGTCTATGGCAGCGGCGGCTTCACGACGTACCACGACACGCATCTCGCGGCGCAGCTCAACGGCTGGGTGCACGGTCAGCGCATCCCGCGCGTCAAGATCAAGGTCGGGGAGCGCTGGGGGCGGGCGGCGGCCCGTGACGTGTCGCGGGTCCGCACCGCGCGTGACGTCATCGGCCCCCAGGCGGAGTTGTACGTCGACGCGAACGGCGGCTACACGCGCAAGCAGGCGGTACGAGTGGGCAGGGTGCTCGCCGAGCACGGCGTGGGCTGGTTCGAGGAGCCGGTGTCGTCGGACGACCTGACGGGGCTCGCGCAGGTCAGGGACGCGCTGGTGTGTGACGTGACGGCGGGCGCGTACGGCTACGACCTGCCGTACTTCGCGCGCATGATCCCCTCCGTGGACTGCCTCCAGGTCGACGCGACGCGCTGCGGCGGCCTCACGGAGTGGCTGCGCGCGGCGGCTCTCGCGCAGGCGCACAGCCTGGAGGTCTCCGCGCTCGGCGCGCCCCACGCGCACGCCGCGGTCGCCGCGTGCGTGCCCAATCTGCGGCACGTCGAGTGGTTCCACGACCATGTGCGGATCGAATCGATGTTCTTCGACGGGGCGCTGGACCCGACCGGCGGCGTGGTCAGGCCCGAGGGCGGCGTCGGGCTCGGCCTGGAGCTGCGCACGGACGACGTGGAGGAGTTCCGGGTGGTGTGAAACCCCCGCACGTCGCCGGTCGGCCTGGAGTGGAGGCAGCCGGGGCCGCGTACCGACCGGCGCCCGGGTGGAATGATGTGACGCAGGACACACCATGGCCGGTTCGCCGCATGGGTAGGCGGCGCGTGATCGCCCGGGTTCGCACCCGGGAGCACGCCAGGTGCCGAGCACCACCAGATACACGGAGGTATCCATGTCCTCGAAGCGACGCCGCAAGAAGAAGGCCCGCCGCAAGAACGGCGCGAACCACGGCCGCCGTCCCCAGTCCTGAACGGCGGCGCGACGACCGGAGGGCGGCACCGCGCGGTGCCGCCCTCCATCGCGTCTGCCGCACCGCCGAGTTGAGGTGGCCTCCTCGCCGGAGGCGGTGGCGAGGGGGCGGGCAATCATGAAATCGTTGCGGAGCCGTTGGCCGGTCACAGAGGTGAGGGCGTTGCCAATCATGGAGATCCTGGGAACCACGCTGCGCGTGTGCGTCGAGGACCTGGAGTCCTCGGTCGCGTTCTACGAGCGCCTCGCGGGCGGCAAGGCGATGCGCTTCGAACGCGGCGGCGTGTCCGTGGCCGCGGTCGGCTGCTTCCTGCTGATGAGCGGCCCGGAAGAGGAACTGGCGGTGCTCCGCAAGGTCACGGCGACCATCGCGGTGCGGGACGTCGACGAGGCGCACGCCGTCCTGAACGCCTCCGGCGCCCGTGTCATCGCGGGCCCCGTCCCGACCCCCGCCGGGCGCAACCTCATCGCGATGCACCCGGACGGCTCCGTCTTCGAGTACGTGGACCGCCGCGCCGTCACGGACTGACGGCGGTGATCGCCCAGCGTTCGTGGTCGCGCCAGGCGCCGTCGATGTGGAGGAAGTCCGGCGAGTAGCCCTCAAGCCGGAACCCGTGGCGGCGCACCAGGGCGATGGAGGCGGCGTAGCCGGGCTGGATGTTCGCCTCCAGGCGGTGCAGCCGCAGCTCCCCGAAGGCGTACGCCATGACGAGGCGGAGCCCCTCGCTCAGCAGTCCGCGGTCCGCCGCGTGGGCGAAGGCCCCGTAACCGAGGGCGCCACAGCGGAAGGCGCCGTGGACGATGTCGTTGATGTTGACGAACCCCGCGATGGCGCCGCTTTCACGCTCGCAGACGAGGAAACCGGCTTTGGCGGGATCCTCGTCGAGCGACGCGGCGTAGGCGCGGTACGCGTCGTCCGTGAGCGGCGGGAAGAGCCACGGGCGGTGCAGCTCCCGGCTCTCCCGGGCGCGGGCGGTGAACTCGGCGCCGTCCGCGCGGCCGAAGTGACGCAGGCCCACGCGCGGGCCTTCGGCGAGGTGGCGGCAGGGACGGCCGCTGGTCTGCGGGTCGGACATCGGGCCACGCTGTCGCCACCACCCACGTGTCAGAGCGAGGTCAACGACCGTGACGGACATTCCTCGCGGGAGCGTCTCGGCGGGAGCACACGTGTCAGGCCAGGGCCGGGGCGTCCAGCGTCAAGGTCCCCGCGTCCGCGTCCAGTTCACCCGCCACGCCGAACGGCACCGTCAGCGCCCCTGCGCAGTGCCCGAAGCCGAACTCCTCGGCCACGGGCACGCGGAGCCCGCCCAGCCGGTCGGCGAGGAGGCGGCGCACCATGTCGTACGGGGCGCACTGCTCCCAGGAGCCGAGGGCGATGCCGGCGACGCCGTCCAGCCAGCCGGAGCGCAGGAGTTGGGTGAGGACGCGGTCCAGGCGGTACGCCTCCTCGCCGATGTCCTCCAGGAACAGCAGGCCGCCGCGCGCGCCGGTCCGCGCCCCCGGCGTCCCGAGTCCGGCGGTGAGCAGCGACACGCAGCCGCCGAGGGTGACACCCCGGGCCCGGCCGCCCACCACGGCCTCGGCGCGCTCGGGCGCGGCGATCACCCGGACGTCCTCCGGGGTGAACAGGGTGGCCCGCAGATGGTTCTGCGCGTCCGTGTTCTTCAGGAAGTCGGCCGCGGCGGTCATCGGGCCGTGCAGCGTGGCGAGGCCGAGCCGCGTGGCGAACGCCTCGTGCAGCGCGGTGATGTCGCTGTAGCCGAGGAACACCTTGGGCCCGGCCGCCCGCATGGCCGTCCAGTCGAGGAGGTCCGCCATGCGCTGGGCGCCGTATCCGCCGCGGGCGCAGAACACGGCGGCCACGGACGGGTCGCACCACGCCCGCTCCAGGTCGCGGGCACGGTCGGCGTCCGCCCCGGCGAGATAGTCCAACTCCGGGTGGCGGTCCAGGGCATGGGGTGCGACGAACGGCTCCAGGTCCCAGCCCCGCAGGATGTCGAGGCCCGCCTCCAGGGCCGCCTCCGGGACGGGGCCGCTCGGCGCGACGACGGCGACACGCGCGCCGGGGGTCAGCCGCGGTGGCCGTACGAGGGGTCTCACTTGGCGAGCTCCAGGGTCGGCGGGGGCCCCGCGAGGTCGAGCCGGAACACCTGTGCGT
Organism: Streptomyces sp. G44; assembly: GCF_016905445.1. Classification (GTDB taxonomy): domain Bacteria; phylum Actinomycetota; class Actinomycetes; order Streptomycetales; family Streptomycetaceae; genus Streptomyces. The sequence goes on along the minus strand of NZ_JAFEXF010000098.1, from coordinate 13,429 downwards.
AGAGGGAGAGTTCGGCCTCCAGGGCGCGGACCATCGTGTCGGCGCGGCGGAAGCCGTGCCCCTCCCCCTCGAAGGCGATGTAGGCGTGGGGGACGCCGCGCCCCGCCATCTCGGCGAGGAACCGTTCGGACTGGGCGGGCGGGCAGACCACGTCGTCGAGTCCCTGGAGCAGCAGGAAGGGCGCGGTGACGCGCTCGGCCTGCCCCAGCGGCGACCGCTCCGCGTACCGCCCCGGCACCTCGCCGTACGGGCCGACGATGGATTCCAGGTAGCGCGATTCCAGGTCGTGGGTCTCCCCCGAGGCGAACGCCGTGAGGTCGAGCACCGGGTAGAAGATGGTCCCGCAGGCGTAGACGTCGGTGGTGGCCAGCGACACGGCCGCGGTCCAGCCGCCCGCGCTGCCCCCGCGGATCGCGAGGCGGTCGCGGTCGGCGGTGCCCTCGTCGGCCAGTGCCAGGGCGACGGCGGCGCAGTCCTCGACGTCCACGACGCCCCACTGCTCGCGCAGCCGGTCGCGGTAGGCGCGTCCGTACCCCGTGGAACCGCCGTAGTTGACCTCGGCGACGCCGATGCCGCGCGAGGTGAAGTAGGCGATGGCCAGGTCGAGGACGAGGGGCGAGCGGCCGGTGGGGCCGCCGTGCGCCCACACCACGTACGGCGGCAGTTCCTCGTCGGGCGCGACGTGGCCGGGGTGGTGCGGCGGGTAGATGTGGGCGTGGACGGTGCGTCCGGCGGGGCCGGCGAAGGTGCGGATCCGGGGTTCAGGGTAGTACGTGGGGTCCACCGGGTCGTCGTGACAGGCGCCGACGACGCGGGCGTGGCCGGTGCCGGTGTCCAGTTCCACGACCTCGTACGCGCTGCGCGGGCTGGCGGCGACACCGAGCACGCGGGGCCCGTGCGCGGCGACGGTGGAGGCCCACTCCGTCCAAGGGCCCGCCGCGTCGACGACCTCGCCGGTCTCGGGGTCGAGTATGCCGAGCGCGGTGGCGCCCTTGCCGTGCACGACGGCGATCAGCCCGCTGTCCAGCGGCGCGAACCAGGTGAGGCCGGTCTGCCACAGCGGTCCCGCGAACTCCTCCTCGCGCGGGCAGAGCGGGCGTACGGTGCCCGGATCCTCGGGGGCCGCGCGGTACAGGTTCCACCAGCCGGTGCGGTCGCTGGAGAACAACAGGCGCCCGTCCCGGGCCCATTCGACCTGCGCGACGGACTCCTCGGGGCCGCCGGCGAAGACGCGGGCCGCACCGAACGTGCCGTCGTCCCACACGTCGGCGAGCACCAGGTCCGTGCCGTCCCACGGCATGCGGGGGTGGTCCCAGCCGATCCAGGCGGCGCGGGCGCCGTCCGGCGACAGGCGCGGCCCGGTGACGAACCGGTGGGCGCCGTCGGACAGTTCGCGCACCGCGCCGCGGTCCTCGGCCGCCGAGCCGTCGAGCGGCACCGCGGCGATGACGCGCCGCACGTCGGTGGATGCGGGCCCGGTGAACTCCTCCAGGACGCACCACACTTCGCCCGGGCCGGGACGGAGCAGCGGCTCCGCCCAGCGCAGGCCGCCGCCGACGTCACCGGTCGGCGTCAGCGGGCGGGGCGTGGCGTCCGGGGCGTCGGGCTCGTACGCGTACAGGCGCTGGTCGGCGAAGTTCACGAAGACGAGCAGCGGTCCCTCGGGGCGGTCGGTCCCCGTCCAGGGGCGGCCGCCGTACTCGACGACGCGGCTGCGCACGTTCCACGGCGCGGGCAGCACCGAGCGCTCCTCGCCGTCGGGGAGCCGTCGCACCAGGGCGCGACGGCCGCCCTCGGTGGGGCGCGGTTCGGTCCACCACGCCTCGCCGCCGACGAAGCCCACATATCCCGGCGCCCCGTCGTGGGCGGCGGCGAGTCCGGCGTCGATCGGCGACGGCCATGATCCGTACGCCCGGGTCTGCGTCATGTCGTTCACTTCCCCCATGTTTTCTAGGCCGTGCGCAGAAAGCGGTCGAGGACACGGACGCCGAAGTGCAGCGCGTCGACCGGGACGCACTCGTCGACTCCGTGGAAGAGCGCCTGGTAGTCGAAGCCCTCCGGTGTTCTCAGCGGCGAGAAGCCGTAGCCGGTGATGCCGAGCCGCGAGAACTGCTTGGCGTCCGTACCGCCCGACATGCAGTACGGCACGACGTGCCCCTCGGGTGCGAACTCCTCGACGGCCGCCCGCATCTTCGCGTACGTCGGCGAGTCGACCGGCGCCTGGAGCGCCACCTCGCGGTGGTGGAACTCCCAGTCGACGTCAGGGCCGGTGAGCAGGTCAAGCGTGCGGCGGAACTCTTCCTCGCCGCCGGGCAGAAAGCGGCCGTCCACGTAGGCCACGGCCTCCCCGGGAATCACATTGACCTTGTAACCCGACTGGAGCATCGTCGGGTTGGCGCTGTTGCGGACGGCCGGCGCGACGAGGTCGGCGGTCGGGCCGAGCTTCTCCATGAAGGCGTCGACGTCGAAGCCGGGCGCCTCGGGGTCGCTCTCCAGGCCGTAGAGCGTGGCCAGTCCGACGAGTGAGGCGCGCACGGTCGGGGTGAGCCGGACCGGCCAGCGGTGCTCGCCGATGCGGGCGATGGCGGAGGCCAGCCGGCTCACGGCGTTGGCGCGGTTGACCTTGGAGCCGTGGCCGGCCTTGCCGCGCGCGGTCAGCTTGAGCCAGCCCGTGCCGCGCTCGCCCGCCGCGATCGGGTAGATCTGATTGCCGCGCCCGTCGTGGAAGGTGAAGGCACCCGACTCGCTGACGCCCTCCGTGCAGCCCTCGAAGAGCGGCGCGTGCCGTTCGGCGAGGAACCCGGAGCCGTCGGCGGCGCTGGCCTCCTCGTCGGCGGTGAAGGCGATCACGATGTCCCGCCGGGGCCGCACCCCGGCCCGCGCCCACCCGCGTACGACCGCCAGGATCATGGCGTCCATGTTCTTCATGTCGATCGCGCCGCGGCCCCACACGACGCCGTCGCGGATCTCCCCGGAGAACGGGTGCACGCTCCAGTCGGCGGCCTCGGCGGGTACGACGTCGAGGTGGCCGTGGACGAGCAGCGCGTCGGCGCCGGGGTCGGTGCCCTCGACGCGGGCGACGACGTTCGTACGGCCGGGGGTGCGTTCCAGGAGCGTGGGGGTGAGACCGGCGTCGGCGAGGCGTTCGGCGGCGTACTCGGCGGCGGGCCGCTCACGGCAGTCGCCGCCGCCCCGGTTGGTGGTGTCGATGCGGATCAGCTCGGAGGTGAAGGCGACGACCTCGGCGAGCGCCCGCGCGTCCACCTGGGCGTCGTCCGCCTGATCCCCGGGTTCGTGGTCCCGCTCCTGGCCCTGGTCCTGCTGCTGGCTAGCCATACTGCTCCTCCACGGCGGCGGAGGCGATCGTCGTAACCGCCTTGAAGGTACGGATCCCCTCGTACATCGTCGCGCTGTCGTACGCGACCTTGCGCTCCCCCGTACGGCGCACCCCCGGCACGACGGTCGACGCCATCGCCAGGTGCTCGGCGTCGAACTCGACCTCCACGGTGAACGGTCCGGCCACCGCCGGTTCGTGCCGCACCGCGAGCGCGGCGGCGTCCTTCGCGGCGGCCCGGATGTCGGCGGCGGTGCGGGCGGGGGTGCGGCAGACCGCGGCGTAGCGCGACACGTGGTCCTTGACGGCGACCTTCAGGGCGCCGGGCGCGTATCCGAGGGCGTCCTCGCAGGCCAGGTCGTCGCCGGTGACGAGCACGACGGGGACGCCGTACTCGGCGACGACATGCGCGTTGAGCAGCCCTTCGCTGGCGCGTACGCCGTCGAGCCAGACGCCGGTGATCTGGTTGGCGAGATACGTGTGCGCGAGGACGCCCTCCATGCCGGCGCCCGCGTGGTAGCCGAGGAACGCGATGCCGTCCACGTCGCCGTGCTGCACGCCCTCGACCATGGACAGCGACTTGTGCCGCCCGGTGAGCATCTGGGCCCGTTCGTCCAGCTGCTCGAGGAGCAGATTGCGCATGGTCCAGTGCGCTTCGTTGATGAGCACCTCGTCGGCGCCGCCGTCGAAGAACCCGAGCACGGCGGCGTTCACGTCCGAGGTGAACAGCGCCCGGCACCGCTCCCACTGCGCGGTGCCCGGCAGCACGTCGGCCGGCCAGGTCACTCCCGTCGCGCCCTCCATGTCGGCGCTGATGAGGATCTTCATACGGGTACACCATCCCCTCGGGCCGGAGCGCCAAACGGCGTACGCCGACCCGGTCGTCGACACCCGCTGCCCCGGCTCCCGGCAGCAGCGTGAGTGTAGACGGACGGCGTGGGCGGCACGTGGCGGCGGCCGCCCCGGTGTTGGCCGGGACGGCCGCCGCGCTTCCCCCGTTTCCCCCGTTCCCCCGTGTCCCCCGTGTCTGTGGTGGTGTGGCTCCTGGTCGGTGGTGGTGCGGCTCAGGAGCGCTTGGCCGCGTCGGCCGCCGTGCAGCGGTAGAGCGACGGCGAGCCGCGGTCGCCGCGGGTGAGGCCGACTTCGGTGCAGGCCGACCTCACCCACGCGCTGATCTCCGAACTCCGCGCGCGCTCCTCGGCGACCAGCGCGAAACGGACGTCTCCGGCGGCGACGAGGTCCCGGTACTCGCCGAGGGTGCGGGAGGCGCCGTGCATGCTGCCGAGCGGGAGGACGGGCACGCCCTCGGCGTAGACGTACGGGGCCGCCAGCATCGTCGTCTCGGCGGAGAAGGTGTACTTCGCGGTGCCGTTGTGCTTCCGGACGTGAGCGAGGAGTTCGCTCTCGGCGGGGGTCAGAGAGGTGCGCGCGTCCTGGCTGACGTTGACCGTGCCGGGCCCGCCGCCCACGCCGCTCCCGGCGCCGATCACCCGGCCGGGCCCGGCGCCCGTCCCCGCTCCCGCCGGGGGCGGTCCGGCCGAGGCGTCGAACGCCGAGCCCGCGTACCGCTGGTTCAGGACGGACAGGGACCACGCGGTCGGCGCGGCGAACATCGCCACGCACCCGGCCAGCAGTCCGGCGAGTGCGGCCCGGCGGCGGGTGGCGCCGCGCGGCAGGCCGAGCGCCGGGACGGCGATGAGAGCGGCCACGAGGATGACGGGCGGCAGCCAGGGCGCGAAGTCCGTGTAGGCGGCGGCGAGGTGGACGGTCCAGGCGACTTCGGCGGCGATGACGGCGGGCAGCACCGAGCCCCGCCGCCCGCCGGTCGAGGCCCGGTGGGCGCGCCACAGGGTGACGGTGCCCGCGGCGGCCAGGGCGGCGAGCGGGGGTGCGAGGAGGGAGAGGTAGGCGGTGTGGAAGAGGTTCCCGATGGCACTGAGCACGCAGGCGCCGGTGACCAGCCAGGTGCCCCACATCAGGAACCCCGCACGGCTCGGGTGGGTGCGGGCGGCGCCGCGATGCGTGGCCACCCCCATGGCCAGGGAGAACACGGCGAGCGGATAGAGCCAGCCGATCTGGGGTGCCAGCGGATCGGTGAACAGCTTGGCCCAGAGGGCGGCCCTGGAGGGCGGTTCCGGGGGCGTCCGGGCGCCGTCGGCCGGGGCGTTGCCGGCCGGGGCGTTGCCGGCCGGGGCGTTTTCGGTGCCGGCGGGAGGTGCGCCGGACGGCCGGTCCGTGAACGGCTGCCGTCCGGCGGCTCCCCCTTCGGTGTCCCCCTTTTCCTGGCCGCTTCCGTGCTGCCCCGGGCCGCTGGTCGCGGGCGGGGCCGTCGGTGCGCTCCGTGCACCGTTCTTGGTGCCGCCGCCGTCGGCGGAGGCGGACGCCGCGCCGTCGATCAGGCCGGTGTGCAGGCGGTTGAAGCCGTTGTAGCCGAAGACCATGGCGACGGCGCTGTTGTCGGTCGAGCCGTCCACGTAGGGACGGCTGTCCGCCGGGGTGAGGGTCAGCAGGGCCACCCATGACAGCGACACCGCGAAGAGCACCGCGCCCGCCGCCCCCAGCTGCCCGAGGCGCCGCCACAGCCCCGCCGGGGCAGCCACCAGGTAGCCGACGAAGAGCGCGGGGACGATGACCCAGGCCTCCATCATCTTCATCTGGAAACCGAGCCCCACCCACAGGGCGCTCAGCAGCAGCGGCCTCAGCCGCGCGGCGCCGACCGCCTTCTGGTACTGGTCGGCGGCGAGCACGAGGCACAGGGTGAGCGAGCCGTCCGCCATCGCGTGGCCGAACATCGACGCCACCACGGGTGTGACCGTCAGCAGCCCCGCCGCGAGCAGCCCGGCGCCGGGGCCCTGCCAGCGGCGGACCACCCGGTACAGCACCAGGACGGAGATCACGCCCATCACGCACTGCGGCAGCGTCAGCGCCCAGTCGTGGAAGCCGAAGACCCGCGCCGACAGCGCCTGCGGCCACAGGAAGCCGCCGATCTTGTCCATGGTGAGGGTGCCCGCAGGATCGACGGTGGTGAACAGGAACGCCTTCCAGCTCTCCGTCATGCTGCGCGCGGCCAGGGAGTAGTAGGGGGCGAGGCCGCTGCCGGTGATGTTCCAGGCGTAGAGCAGCCCGGCGAGGGCGCCGATGCCGAGGAGCCCCGGCCTGGCCCAGCGCGGCTGATCGGGCGGCGAGCGCCAGAACTCCCGGCGGCGGTGCGGCGGGTGGGGGCCATCGGGTGCGGGCGTGCCGGAAGCGCTGGACGCACCGGGTGCGGTGGAGGTGCTGGACGCGTTGGTCGGGGGCGTCATGGCGCGGCTGCCTCCTTGTTCACGGCGTAGCTGGCGATCCCGGCGTTCCCGGCGTTTCTTGCGTTCCTGGCTTTTCTGGCTTTTCTGGCTTTTCTGGCTGCCCCGGTGTTCCCGGCGGCCCCGGACACGGCCGACAAGTGGTCGTCGACGTATCGCTTCTATCGGTGCGCGTTTGTCCGGCGCCGGGGGCCCGGCGCCGGACAACAAGCTCCGGACAACGCGCTCCGGACGGCGACCGGTGCGCGACCGCCCGCGCCGCGGGTCAGCGCCCGCACGCGCGCCGAGGTGACTGCCCGTACGGATCGTGCAGGTAGCGGGCGCGTTCCTGGGGGCTGAGATCCCTGCGCAGGGACCGGCAGATCCGGCTGATCGCCTCGTCGGCGCCGAGGAGCACGTTCCACAGCCGCAGCGCGCCGTCGTCGCCCCCGCTGGCGACCGTGCGGCCGTCCGGGCTGAACGCGAGCGACCGCACCGGGCCCGCCTGTCCGGGCAGGACGGCCTTCTGCAAAGCCGTCGACGCGTCCCACAGCCGCACCGACCCGTCGCGGCCGCTGCTCGCCACCGTGCGGCCGTCGGGACTGAACGCCACCGCCTGGGCGCCGCGCGGGACCCCGATCAGTTCGGCCCTGACCCGCCCCGTGTCGGGGTTCCACAGCCGCACCGTGCCGTCGTCGGCGCCACCGGCGACCGTGTCCCCGTCCGGGGCGAACGACACCGACCGCAGCGGGGACGCGCCTGCCCCGTGCACGCCGCGGGCCGTGCCGGTGGCCGGATCCCACAGGCGCAGCGTCCCGTCCTGCCCGGCCCCTGCGACGGTGTGCCCGCCGGGGCTGAACGCGACGGAGTGCACCGCGCCCCGATGCCCCTTCAGTACGTCCCGCTGCTCACCGGTCGCCGTGTCCCACAGCCGTACGGTGCCGTCGTGCCCGGCGCCGGCGAGGGTGCGGCCGTCGGGGCTGAACGCCACCGAGTTCACCTGCTCCTGGTGTCCCGTCAGCGTGTGACGCGGCTCGCCGGTCGCCGCGTCCCACAGCCGTACGGTCCCGTCCCGTCCGCCGCCGGCGAGCGTGCGGCCGTCGGGGCTGAACGCCACCGACCACACGGCCCCCCGGCCCCCCTTGAGGGTGTCGCGCGTCCGGCCGGTCGCCGCGTCCCGCAGCCGTACCGCGCCGTCGTCTCCCCCGCCGGCGACCGTGCGGCCGTCCGGGCTGAACGCGACGGCGTGCACGGCCTCCCGCTGCCCGGCCACCGTGATGCGGGTCTTGCCGGTGGCCACGGCCCACAGCCGTACGGTGCCGTCGCGGCTGCCGCCGATCACCGTGCTGCCGTCCCGGCTGAACGCCACGGACCACATGGTGCCGCCCTGCGCGCTCAGCACGGCACGCCGCGCCCCGCTCGCCGCGTCCGACAGCCGTACGGTCCCGTCGCGGCCGCCGCTGACCACCGTGCGGCCGTCCGGACTGAACGCCACCGACTCGGCGTCCCGGGTGTGCTCGGTCAGGGTGAGGCGGGCCTTGCCGGTGTCCGGGTCCCACAGCCTGACCGTGCCGTCGCGCCCGCCGCCCGCGACGGTACGGCCGTCGGGGCTGAACGCCACCGCGTTCACGGCACCCTTGTGCCCGTCGAGCATGCCGCGCGCCGCACCGGTCCTCGCGTTCCACAGCCGGACCGTGCCGCCCTCGCCCCCGCCCGCGACGGTATGGCCGTCGGGGCTGAACGCCACGGAGCGCACAGCGCCCTGATGTCCCGTCAGCGTCGCACGCCGCTCACCTGTCGCCGCGTACCACAGGCGGACCGTGCCGTCGCGCCCGCCGCTCGCGAGGGTCCGCCCGTCCGGGCTGAACGCGACCGCCCGGACGCTTCCCTGATGCTCCGTCAGCACCTGTCGCCGCTCACCGGTGGCCGTGTTCCACAGCCGTACGGTGCCGTCCTGGCCCGCGCTCGCCACCGTGCGGCCGTCCGGGCTCATAGCGACCGAGTGGACGGCGCCCTCGTGCCCGCGCAGGGTGGTGCGTGCCGTGCCGGTGGCGGTGTTCCACAGCCGTACCGTCGTGTCCCGGCCCGCGCTCGCCACCGTACGGCCGTCCGGGCTCATCACCGCCGATTCCACGTCCCCGTCGTGGCCGGTGAGCCGCTGCTGGAGGGGGCGCGAGGCGGCGGCGAGGAGGCCGGTGGTGGCCTCGGCGGTGGGGCGGATCCGGTAGGCGTAGACGGCCAGGAGCGAGGCCAGGTCGGACTCGTCGGCCAGGAGGATGGACGCCTGCGCGGCGAGCTGCCGGGAGAGGGCGTTGCGCTGCTCGGCGACGGCCTCGCGCCGGTGGTCCTCGCTCGTGCGGTACTGGTCCCAGGCGATCAGGCCCGAGACGAGAGCGATGACGAGCAGCACGGACAGGGTGACGGTGAGCCTGCGCAGGTGCCGCGTGGTGCGGGACGCGGCGCGCCGCTCGCGGTCGCGGGCCGCGGTGCTCGCGCCCAGGAAGTCCCGTTCGAGCGTGGTCAGCGTGCGGCCGGGCGCGGCCAGGGCCTCCTCGGCCGCCGCCAGCCGGGCGCCCCGGTACAGCGCCCCGGGGTCGCGGTGCTCGCGGTCCCAGGCGGTGGCCGCCTCGCTCAGCCGCTGGTGCAGCAGCAGGCCCGCGCGGTCCTCGTCGATCCACCGCCGCAGCCGCGGCCAGGCGTGCAGCAGCGCCTCGTGGGTGAGTTCCACGGTGTCGGTGTCCAGGGTGATCAGCCGGGCGCCGGCCAGCGCGTCGAGGACGGACCCGGCACCCGCCCGGTCCTCGCCCAGGGAGTCCAGGTCGGCACGGGCCAGGCGGCGCCCGGCCGCCTCCGTGCCCTCGCCGATCGCGACGAGCCGCAGCAGGACGGTGCGGGCCAGGTGCCGCTGCCGTTCGGTGAAGCCGGCGTGGACGGTCTCCGCGGTCTGGGCCAGGGCGTGCCGGATGCCGCCCGCGGCCTCGTACCCGGACAGGGTGAGGGTGCTGCCGCTGCGGCGGCGCCAGGTCTCGCGCAGCGCGTGGGAGACCAGCGGCAGCACGGTGGGGGCGCCGCCCGCGGCGTCGGCGATCACGCGGGCGAGGAGGGCGCCCTCCACCGCGCAGTCGGCGCGCGCGGCGGGCCCGCTGATCGCCCGCCGCAGTTCGTCGGTGGTCATCGGCCCGACGAGGAGCTGGGCGTCGCGCAGCGCCTCGACGAGGTCGGGGTGGTGGGCGCAGCGCGCGTAGAAGTCGGCGCGTACGCCGAGGACGACGCGGGTCCTGCTGTTGGCGGCGCGGGCGGCGGTGAGCAGCGCGGCGATGAACCGGGTGCGCTCGGCGCTGTCGTCGCAGAGGGTGAACACCTCCTCGAACTGGTCGACCACCAGCAGGAGTTCGGTCTCGGGGGGCCGCTCCGCCAGGGCTCCCAGCACGGTCAGATGCAGGGCCCTGGGGTCCGCCGCGAGTTCCCGGCGCAGGGCGGTGGCCGAGCCTCCGGCGACGGCGGCCAGGCGGGCGGCGCACTCCTCCAGGGGGTGGGCGCCGGGCGAGAGCAGGACGGTGGTCCACGCGATCCCGGACCCGTCGTCGACGCGCGGCAGCAGGCCCGCCCGCAGCAGCGAGGACTTCCCCGCCCCCGAGGCGCCGAACACCGCGAGGAAGCGCTGGGCGCGGACCCGGCGCACCAGGTCGTCGGTCAGCTGCTCCCGCCCGAAGAACCAGGCGGCGTCCTCGCGCTGGAACGCGGCGAGACCCACGTAGGGTCCGCGCCGCCCGCGGTCCTGCGGGCCCTGCGCCTCGTCGGCGGTGGCGGCGGTGGCGGCCGCGAGCCGGGCGCTGAGCGCGCGCCAGCGCTCCTCCCACCGGGCGGTGTCGCCGCCGCAGGCCCGTACGTAGGCGAGGGTGACCGGCAGGCTCGGCAGTCTGCGGCCGCCCGCCGCGTCGGCCAGCGTCGTCGAGGAGTAGTGGGCGTCGCGCGCCAGCTGCCGGTACGGCGGGCTGCCCGCCTTCTCGCGCAGGGTGCGCAGGTCGGCGGCGAACGCGGTCAGCTCGCCACCGTCGTCCTCCAGCGGACGCTCTCCTCGTGGCACAGCCACCACCCCCGGCCCACCGTCGCCCCGAGAGCCATTGTCCAAGCCGCTGGTCCGCTGTCCAGCCACCGGATCCGGACAAGCCGCTTCCGCGCGGCGCGCCGACGTGGTGGCCAGATCCTTGCGGGTCGTGTCCATCCGGCCACTCGTCGGCGCCGGGACGGTCCGCGCAGGATCGGGGCCATGAAGGTTCTCTGGATATGCGCCCATCCCGAACAGCGCTCCCTGGCCGGTTCCCTGCGGGCCGAGGGGCTTCGCACGCTGGACGCGCTCGGACACGAGCACCGCGTCTCCGACCTCTACGCCATGGGCTGGAAGGCGGTCGTGGACGCCGACGACTTCACCGGACCGAGCGGACCGACCCGCGGGCGGCTCTTCGTCGGGGCGGAGCAGGAACGCGCGTACGAGCAGGACGAATTGAGCGCGGACATCCGGGGCGAGCAGGAGAAGATCAGCTGGGCGGACACGCTCGTCTTCCAGTTTCCGCTCTGGTGGTTCGGGCCGCCCGCGATCCTCAAGGGCTGGTTCGACCGCGTCCTGGTCCAGGGGTACGGGTTCGGCCTCAAGGGGCCCGGCGGCCGGACCCCGCGGTACGGAGACGGCGGCCTGGCCGGCAAGAGGGCGCTGATCGTCACGTCCGTCGGGGCGCGGGAGTCCGGCTTCGGCCCGCGCGGCATCCACGGGCAGCTGGACGAGGTGCTGTTTCCGCTGCTGCACGGCACGTTCTGGTACACCGGCATGGCCGCGCTCCCGCCGTTCGTCGTGTACGGCGCGGACCGGCTCACACGGGAGGGGTACGCACGGAGCGCGGACGCCTTGCGCGAGCGGCTGCGCACCCTGGACACCACCGCGCCGCTGCCCTTCCGCCACGAGAACGGCGGGGCGTACGACGCGGAACTGGTGCTGCGGCCGCAGTTCGCGCCGGGACGGTCAGGAGTCGGTGTACACCGCTGAGGGCCCGCCATCGTGTGAGCCCCGGGCGCGCGGACCGCCGGGCTGCTTCTCGGGCACGGGTGCCGGTGCGCGGTCGCGTGCCGCGGGAAGCTCCGCGTGGGCGGCGGGATGCGCGGGGTGGTCCCTGCGGTCCGGGCCGACGCGTCGGTGGAGCGCGGAGAGACGGCGCGGGGCCCACCAGTTGGCGTGGCCGGTCAGCTGCATGAACGCCGGGACCAGTACGCCGCGTACGACGGTGGCGTCGACCAGGACCGCGAGCGCCAGCCCGCAGCCGATGAGTTTGAGCAGCGTGAGGCCGGAGGAGACCAGGGGCAGCAGGGCGACCGCGAAGATCACCGCCGCCACGGTGATCATGCGGCCCGTGCGGGCGAGTCCGGTGACGACCGCCGCCCGGTGATCCTCGACGCGGCAATCGTGGCCAAGCGGTGTTCACGGGTCAAACACCCGTTGCGCCTAAAGAGTGAGGAGTGGCACCGAATGCCACCTAAGGGGAGATTTACTCAGGAAGGTCGCGAACGATGGGCGGCAGGTGGCGTCTGAAGCGAGCCGCCCGGTTCGCCGCACCCCCGCAGACCCACCGGACCCGACCAGAGGAGAACCGCATGCGTGCTGTGCACCATCTGCGAGCCACCGTCGTGACGGCGACCGCAGTCCTGACCCTGTTCGCCACCGGAGCCACGAGCCAGGCCGGGTCACCGACGGCCGCCGCCCCGTCCGCCACCGTCGCCGCCCCTCAGGCCACCCTCAAGTGCTCCCTGCGGACGGGCCCCGGCCAGCGCATCACCTTCTCGCCCGCCGTCACCAGCACCCCCCGCAAGATCTCGGCCCGCGGCAGCGCGAACCTGGACAACTGCACCTCTCCCAACGGCCGCCAGCCCCGCATCCGCTCGGGCCTCATCACGGTGAAGGGCAGCGCACACGCCAGTTGCTCGAGCGTCAGGTCGGTCAAGGGCGAGGCCACGGTCACCTGGTACTCCGGCCCCAACCGCACCGGCCGGCTCCTGGGGCGCTCGACGCTCCGCCCGGCCCAGCACGGCACGCGCGGGTACACCCCGGCCGACTCCTTCCTCGACGGCACCGTCACCTCCGGCCGCATGGCCCACCGTTCCTACTCCGGAACGGCGGTACCCACCAATGACGTGCGCCGCTGCCACAGCAGCGGCGTGAGCCACCTGAAGGGACGGGGCACTCTCACCATCCGCTGACCCGCGGCGCCGCGGCCGTGCGCGGACCCCGGCCCCCGGCTCAACGGCCCGCCGCCGCTCCGCCATCCGGCATGCCCCCGGGAGGGCGGCGGCACGGCCGGCAGACGCCGCTGAGTTCCAGGGTGTGTTCCAGTTCCGCGAAGCCCGTGTTCTCGGCGAGGCGTTCCGCCCATGCCTCGACGGCACGCGCGTCGACCGGCCGGCTGCGGCCGCAGCGGCGGCAGATGAGGTAGTGGCGGTGCTCGTCGGTGGGCCGCCGCAGATAGAGCCGTTCGCCGGACTCGTCCCGTACGATGTCGACGAGTCCGGCGCGGTCGAGCTCCCGCAGCGCGCGGTAGACGGTGGTGAGTCCCACCGTGCTGCCGAGCCCGGTGAGCAGGGCGTGCAGTTCCTGGGCGGAGACGAACTCCCGGCACCGGCCGAGGATTTCGAGCACGGCGGCGCGCTGCGGGGTCCTGCGCACGCCGGTCACCGCGCCGCCACCGGGTCCTCCCGCCTCGGAGTGGTCTCGTCGCCGCCCCCGCGCCTCGGCCGCCCCCACGCCCGTGCCGGCGCCCGGCCGGTCCCGGGC
>NZ_JAFEXF010000097.1:30-26847 GCF_016905445.1 Streptomyces sp. G44 | reverse complement strand
CAGGACGTACGCCACCGCGGCGTACCGGCGGGCGAGTCCGCCCGGCGGCACGCGCGGGTCCGGCTGCGCGGCGCAGCTCGCCGGGCAGCCGCGGTCGACCGCCCAAGGGCTCCTCACGCGTCCGCCCCGAGGAAGTAGCGGCGGTGGCGCGCGCTGAGCCGCTCGGTGTCGAGGAGCACGAAGAAGTCGGCGACGTCGAACTGCGGATCGTGGGCGGGCGCCCCGCACATCCACGCGCCGAGGCGGAGGTAGCCGCGCAGCAGGGGCGGCAGGTCGGCGTAGGCGGGCCGCTCCGGGGCGGCGCCCGTGGGGCTCCAGGGGCGCCGGGGGTGCACGCGCAGCTCGGGCGGCGCGGCGTGCTTGGCGGTGCCGAGCAGCCAGGCGCTGGACGCGGCCCGCCCGCCGTCGGCCAGCGGCACGGAGGCGCAGCCCGCCAGGTGGCGGTGGCCGGAGAGCAGGACGTAGCGGGCGAGCGCCGACCACATGAGGTTGATGACCGCTCCGGAGCGGTGGTCGGGGTGGACGCAGGAGCGGCCCGCCTCCACGGTGGAGGACCGCAGCGGGCCGAGGGCGCTCAGGTCGAACTCGCCGTCGGAGTAGGAGCGTTCGGTGCGCCCCGGAGGCAGCAGGCGGTAGGTGCCGACGATCTCGCCGGTCGCGGTGTCGGTGACGATCAGGTGGTCGGCGAGGTCGTCGTAGGCGTCGATGTCGTGGCCGGGCAGGGGTGTGTCGAGCGCCGCGCCCAGCTCCTCGCCGAAGACGCGGTGGCGCAGGCGCTGGGCGGCCCTGATCTGTTCGGTGGTGTCCGCGATGGAGGTGACGTACGAGCTGGTGACCGGCGAAACGAGGGATGTCGAGGGCATGACACTTCCGTTCTCGGTTCGGTGGGGAAGGCGGCGCACGGGGACGGAGGGCTGGTGCGGCGGGCCGCTCACGGCGGTGGGCACCGCCGCACGTTCAGCACGGTGACGGCACCGGCTGAACTTCGCGCTTCAGGCGCGCGTCGGCCGTACGTCCGGCGTGCGTCCAGAACGGGCGGTGGCCCGCACTCGGGGCGTCTCCTTCCGGCCTCTTCCGGCTGCCGCGGCGCCCCGCCCCGGCCTGCCCCCATTGACCCGCTCCCAGGTCAGGCCGTACAAACGCCGCATGCCACCTCCCCTTCCCCTCGCCGGTATCACCGTCGTCAGCCTGGAGCAGGCCGTCGCCGCGCCCTTCGCCACCCGGCAGCTCGCCGATCTGGGCGCGCGGGTCATCAAGGTCGAGCGGCCCGGTGGCGGCGACTTCGCGCGGCGGTACGACACCACGGTGCACGGGCAGGCCAGCTACTTCGTCTGGCTGAACCGGTCCAAGGAGTCCCTCACCCTCGATCTCAAGGCGGCCGAGGGCCGGCGGATTCTCGCCGAACTCCTCGCGGGCGCCGATGTGTTCGTGCAGAACCTCGCCCCCGGCGCTGCCGCCCGCATGGGCCTCGGCGCCGACGAGCTCCAGGCCCGCCACCCCTCCCTCATCCCCTGCACCGTCAGCGGGTACGGCACCGACGGCCCCTGGGCGGACCGCAAGGCGTATGACCTGCTCGTGCAGTGCCAGACCGGGCTGCTCCAGCTCACCGGCACCCCGGACGAGGCGGTGCGCGTGGGCATCTCGGTGGCCGACATCGCGGGCGGCATGTACGCCTACAGCGGCATCCTCTCGGCCCTGTTCACCCGGGCGACGACCGGCCGCGCCCCGGCCGTCGAGGTCTCCCTCTTCGACGCGCTCGCCGAGTGGATGAGCCAGCCCGCCTACTACACGCGCTACGGCGGCACCCAGCCGCCCCGCGTCGGCGCCCGCCACGCGACGGTCGCCCCGTACGGCCCGTTCACCGCCGCCGACGGCAAGGACGTCCTGCTGTCCGTGCAGAACGAACGCGAGTGGGCCGCCCTGTGCCGGGAGTTCCTCGGCCGCCCCGAGCTCACCGACGACCCGCGGTTCGCCACCGGCTCCGACCGCGTGGCGCACCGGGACGCCCTGGACGAGATCATCGCCGTGCGCTTCCGGGAGCTCGGCGGCGAGGAGGCGATGAAGCTGCTCGACCGGGCCGACGTCGCCACCGCGGGCGTCAACTCGGTCCGGGAATTCCTCGACCACCCCGTGCTGAGCGAGCGCGGACGCTGGCGGGACGTACGGGTGCCGGGGGCGCCGTCGCCGGTACAGGCCCTGCTGCCGCCCGCGGACCTCTCCGGTGTGGCCCCCCGGATGGACCCGGTACCGGCGGCGGGCGAGCACACCGAGGCGATCCTCGCCGAGCTGGGACGCGGCCCGGACGAGATCGCCCGGCTGCTCGCGGAGGGGGTCTGCCGGTGAGCGCCCTGGACACCCTCCCGCCCGACGAGCAGTCGGCGGTCTCGACCGTGCGGGACTTCGTGGAGAACCGGGTCCGGCCCGCCGTACGGGAGTTGGAGCACTCCGACACCTACCCCGAGGGCCTCGTCGAGGGGATGAAGGAGCTCGGCGTCTTCGGGCTGGCCGTCCCCGAGGAGTACGGCGGCACCCCCGTCTCCGCCTCCTGCCACGTCCTGATCACCGAGGAGCTGGCGCGCGGCTGGATGAGCCTGGCGGGCGCGATGGGCGGCCACACGGTCGTCGCCGGGCTGCTCGCGCGCTTCGGCACCGACGCGCAGAAGCGCCGCTGGCTGCCCCGCATGGCCACCGGCGAGGTCCGCGCGACGATGGCGCTGACGGAACCGGGCGGCGGCTCCGACCTCCAGGCGCTGCGCACGTTCGCGCGCCGCGACGAGGACGGCGGCGGTTACGTCGTCGACGGCGCGAAGACCTGGATCACCAACGCCCGCCGCTCCCGGCTGATCGCACTGCTCTGCAAGACCGACCCGGACGCGGAGCCCCGCCATCGCGGGATCTCCGTCCTGCTCGTCGAGCACGGTCCGGGGCTGACCGTCTCGCGTGACCTGCCGAAGCTCGGCTACAAGGGCGTGGAGAGCTGCGAGCTGTCCTTCTTCGGCTACCGCGCGCCGGCCGACGCGCTGCTCGGCGGCGTCGAGGGCAGGGGCTTCGGGCAGATGATGAAGGGCCTGGAGACCGGGCGGCTACAGGTGGCCGCGCGGGCGCTCGGCGTGGGGCGCGCCGCGTTCGAGGACGCGCTGCGCTACGCCCAGGAGCGCGAGTCGTTCGGCGTGCCGATCTGGCAGCACCAGTCCATCGGCAACTACCTCGCCGACATGGCGACTTCACTCTCCGCCGCCCGGCAGCTGACCCTGCACGCGGCCCGGGAGGCCGACACGGGGCGGCGCGTCGACATGGAGGCCGGGATGGCCAAGCTGTTCGCGTCGGAGACGGCCATGCGGATCGCGCTGGACGCGGTCCGCATCCACGGCGGCAACGGCTACTCGACCGAGTTCGACGTCGAACGCCACTTCCGCGACGCGCCGTTGATGCTCATCGGCGAGGGAACCAACGAGATCCAGCGCAACCTGATCGCCCGTCAACTGGTCGCGCGCGGCGGCCTGGACGTCTGAACCGCCTCAGGCGGCGGTGCCGAGTCCTTCGATGACCACCGCGTTGGGCAGCGCGGCAAGGGCCTTGCCCGGCACGATCAGCTTGCCGCGGCGGCTGCCGCTGCCGACGAGGACGTACGGCAGGTCGGCGACGGCGGCGTCGACGAGCAGCGGCCACGCGGCGGGCAGCCCGATGGGCGTGATGCCGCCGTACTCCATGCCGGTCTCCCCCGTCGCCGTCTCCATCGGCGCGAACGACGCCTTGCGGGCGCCGAGGTGACGGCGGACGGCGCCGTTCACGTCCACTCGCGTGCCGGACGGCACGACGCACGCGGCGAGCGTCGTCCCGCCGCCGCGCTTGCCCGCCACGACGACGCAGTTGGCGGACCGGGAGAGCAGTTCGGGGCCGTAGTGCTCCAGGAAGGTGGCGGTGTCGGCCCACTCCGGTTCGGTGTCGACGTGGATCAGCTCGTCGGCGGGGACGGGACCGCTCCAGCCGCGGACGGCTTCCGCGACGGGCGCGACCAGCAGGCCGAGGACCTCGGGGGCGGGGTGGACGACGTCGAAATGACCGAGAGGAGCACGCATGGCGGCACGGTAGGCCCTCGGCGTGGGGCACGCCAACGGCTCTCAGTGGGTGGACGCGTGGGGGGCGGGCGGCACCGAGATCGACAGCGTCATCTCCAGCGGCTCGGCGCCCTTGTTGTGGTAGCCGTGCGGGACGTCGGCCTCGAACGTGGCGGCCGTCCCCGTCGCGACGGCATGTTCGACGCCGTCCACCACGAGCGTCAGTTCGCCCCGCACGACGTGCAACAGCTCGACCGTGCCCGGCGGATGCGCGTCGGAGTCGCTGCCGTCACCCGGCATCAGCCGCCAGGACCACAGCTCGAAGGGGCCGTGCGCCTCGGCCCCGACCAGGAGCGTGGTGCTGCTGCCCGCCTCCGTGGACCACATGCGCACCGCCTGCTCCGGCGGTACGAGGCGGACGTGCGGGCCCTGTTCGTAGTCGAGGAGCGTGGTGATGCTGACGCCCAGCGCGTCCGCGAGCTTCACCGTGATGCCCACGCTGGGGTTGGTCCTGGCCTGCTCGATCTGGATGATCATGCCGCGGCTCACGCCGGCGCGGGCCGCGAGGGCGTCGAGGGTGAAGCCCCGCTCGTTGCGCCACCGCTTGAGGTTGCGCGCGAGCGACTGGGTCAGCTGGTCGAGGTCCGACACATTCCGTCCAATATTTTGGATGACAGAGTTCATGATACTGAACTACCGTGCGGTGCACCTGACAGTTCCCGACGGTTCACCACACTGTACTGCGAGGCCTCCCCGCGACAGCACTGTGCGCCTGCTCGGCGTCATCGCGGCCGCGACCGGCGGGTGGAGCGCGTGGGGGCCGCGGCTGTGGTTCGCGGTCGGCGCGGGCCTGGTCGGCCCCGTCGCCATGCTCGCGTTCCACAAGGCCCTCGGCCTCGGACCCATGGGCGTCGTCTCGCCGCTCGGCTCGCTCGGCGTCGCCGTGCCGGGCGGTGTGGGGCTGCTCCTCGGCGAGCGGCCCGGGCTCACGCAGTTCGCGGGCATCGTCGCGGCCGTGGCGGGCATCCTCCTCGCGGGCGGCCCCGAACCGCGCGGCGCCCCCGTGCGGCGCCAGGCCGTCCCGCTCACCCTGCTCGCCGCCTTCGGCTTCGGCGTCATGGCGCTGATCGCCGAGGCGTCGAGCAACCTCACCGGGCTCTTCCTCGCGCCCTTCGTGCAGCGCGTGACGAACGTGGCGGCGGGCGGCGCGGCCCTGTACGTCTCGGTGAAACGGGGCGTCGGCCTCGCGGACGTCGCGGCAGGCGCCCCTTCAGGGGCGCGGGGAGCTGCGCGGCCAGCCCCACACGACCCGCGGCCGGAGAACCGCCCGCCTCACCCCTCGCCCGTCTCCCCCAGCGCGATCAACTGCTCCGGCGTCATCCCCTCGGGGATCGGCACCGGCGCGGGTGTGCGCAGCGGCGGCTGCCACCCCGCCTCCGCGTCCCACGTCCGCACGACACGCGCCGGCGCCCCCGCCACCACCGCGTGGTCGGGGACCTCCCCCCGCACCACCGCCCCCGCGGCGACCACGACATTGCGCCCGACGCGGGCCCCCGGCAGGATCACCGCGCCCGTCCCCACCCAGCACCCGGACCCGATCTCCACCGGCTCCATCCGCGGCCACTGCTTGCCGATGGGGGTGTGCGGGTCGTCGTAGGAGTGGTTGGTGGACGTCACGTACACATAGGGCCCGAAGTAGCAGTCGTCGCCTATCGTCACCGTCGTGTCGGCGATGACGTGACTGCCGCGGCCGAGCACGACGCCGTCACCGATGCGCAGGATCGGGTCGGGGCCGAGGTCGAGGTCCGGCATCATCCCCGCGGTGAGCGTCACGTGCTCACCGACGATGCAGTGGTCACCGAGCCGGATCCACGGCTCCCCGAAGACCGTGCCCTGCGGGAAGGCGAGCCTGGTGCCCTCACCGATCGCGCCGAACCGCAGCCGTCCCGGGTGCGCGGCGGTGACCGCGCCCGCGCGCTGCGCCCACGCCCAGCCCGAGTGGACCGCGCGCTGCGCGAGGCGGCGCGGCCCGGCGGTCAGGGATGAGAACGTGTTCCTGTTCTTCGGCACGCGCTCACGTTACTCAGTGCCCCCGGCCCCCGCGCGCCCGCGGCCTGTGATCTTCGCCCCACCCGGCCGCGCGCGCCGCCCCGTCCCGTACGGTGCCGTCAGGCGCGTACCACGGAAGACGTACGGAAGCGGGGAGCGAGTCGATGGGCCACGAGGCACTCATCACCGGCATCGGCGGCAAGGAACCGAGGATCGACCCTCAGGCGTTCACCGCGCCGACCTCGGTCGTGCTCGGCGAGGTGACGCTGCACGCCGGGGCCGGGGCCTGGTACGGCGCGGTGCTGCGCGCGGACTGCGGGCCCATCGTGGTGGGCGCCGACAGCAACATCCAGGACAACTGCACCCTGCACGTCGACCCCGGTTTCCCCCTCACCATCGGCGAGCGCGTCTCGGTCGGGCACAACGCCGTCCTGCACGGGTGCACCGTCGAGGACGACAGCCTGATCGGGATGGGCGCGACCGTCCTCAACGGCGCCGTGATCGGCGCCGGTTCCCTGGTCGCCGCGCAGGCCCTGGTGCCGCAGGGCATGCGCGTGCCCCCGGGCTCACTCGTGGCGGGCGTGCCCGCGAAGGTGCGCAGGCAGCTCACCGACGAGGAGCGCGAGGGCATCTCGCTCAACGGCACGTTCTACGTCGAACTGGCCAGGGCCCACCGCGACGCGCACGCCGCGGAGTGACCCGGTCGCCGGTGCGGCTCAGTCGCCGACGCCGACGGGCTGCGGCTCGGCCGCCACGGGGCCGCCGGCCTCTGCCTCGGCTTCGGCGGCGGCCTTCTTCGCCCGGCGCTTGACGAACAGCATGGAGCCGACGCCGACGAGTACGGCGACGGCGAGCCCCAGGTAGGAGAACCGCTTCAGCCAGTCCTCGGCGACGACGCCGATGTAGTAGATGACGGCGGTGGTGCCGCCGGCCCAGACGATGCCGCCGAGGACGTTGGCGATCAGGAACTTCCAGTACGGCATGCGCAGGACGCCCGCGAGCGGCCCGGCGAAGATGCGGAGCAGGGCGACGAAGCGGCCGAAGAAGACCGCCCACATGCCCCACTTCTGGAAGGACCGCTCGCAGCTCGCGACGTTGGCCGCGCTGAAGTGCTTGGGGAACTTCCGCTCCAGCCAGGCCAGCAGCGGCCGGCCGCCCTTGCGGCCGATGGCGTACCCGATGGAGTCGCCGATGATGGCGCCCGCGGTGGCGCAGGCGCCCAGGATGACCGGGTCGATGTCACCGTGCTGGGAGGAGAGCAGGGCCGCGGAGACCAGGACGATCTCACCGGGCAGCGGAATGCCCAGGCTCTCCAGGCCGATGACGATTCCCACCAGCGCGTAGATGCTGACGGCCGGTACGTGCTCCAGCCACTCCTGGACGTGCAACGCCGGTTCCTCCCGTAGTTCCAGTGCTTGCCCCGGGTTCCAGTGCTCGCCCCCGGCATACGCGCCCATAGAACCGCGCACGCCCGCGCAGCCTACCGGTCCGGGATCACCGGGACGGAACGACGCCGCTCAGTCCGGCCTCCGCCGGCCTCTGCCGGCTCCTTCAGCTCGGGTCGTTGGGCCTGAGGGTCCACAGGACGGTCATCTCGCCGGTCACCGCGCCGTCCTCACGGCGGATCTCGACGGTGACCGGGAACTCGGGGCGCCGGCCGGCGTCGAGTTCGGCGATCACGTCGGACGCCGGGCGGCCGAGCGTCGCCGTGGCCGTCACGGGGCCCATGGCGAGCTTCTTGTACGCGATCTCGGCGCTGACGGCGAGCGGCACGGCGCGGGAGAGCTGCGCGCCGAACGCGGCGAGGACGATGGCCCCGCTCGCGGACTCGCCCAGCGTGAACATGGCGCCGGCGTGCGGGCCGCCGACGTGGTTGTGGTACTCGCTCTGGTCGGGCAGGGCCACGACGGCCTTGTCCGGCGCGGTCTCCCGGAACTCCAGGTTCAGGGTCCTGGCCATCGGCACCGTGGCGGCGAGCATCTCGCCGATCGACATCTCGTCTGCGCTCATGGCGGCGATGTTACCCACGAGTAGAGTCGAATGACCAGGCCCCTCCGCCACGCGGATCACCGTCCCCTATGGTTGACGCCCATGTGGCATGGACAGCAGCCGCCCGGGGGCGGGCAGAACCAGCCGGGCCAGGGGCAGAACCCGTACCGGCAGCCGGGGTACCAGCAGCCCGACGCCCAGGCGCAGCAGGCCCCTTGGCACGCGCCCACCATGCCCGGTGAGCCGCGGGGCGGCGCGCCCGAGCCCCCGCGGGGCGACGGCAGGCGGACCAAGATGATCGCCCTCGTCGCGGCGGCGGCCGTCGTGGTGGCCGCGGGCGTCACCGGCGCCCTGCTCCTCGGCGGCGGGAAGGACGACTCCGCGGAGCCCGGCCCGGTCAAGTCCGGTTCCGCGTCCGGCCCGGCGAAGTCCTCCGGGTCGCACTCCGCCGACAACCCCCGCGCGGGCGCCGCCCCCGGCCCGACCGTGCCCGGCTGGAAGGTGGTCGTGAACCCGAAGCGCGGCATCGCCTTCGACGTACCTCCCGGATGGTCCCTGGAATCGAGGGACTGGGCCGGCGGATACGTGGACGACAAGGACGCCGACGACGAAGCGGCGCCGTTCCTCGTCGCCTACGCCTCGCCCGCCTACCTCAAGGAGGAGTGGTGCGCGAGCGACGAGGACAGGGACGGGGCCGAGGACCACACCCCGCTGGCCGCCGCGGGCACCCGTGGCAACAAGGACGCCAGGAGCACCGAGCGGATCGCACGGCACGACGCGACCATGTGGGTCTACGCCGCCTACGCGCAGCCCGACAAGAAGAAGGTCACGACCGGCCCCGTGGAGCCGTACACCACGAAGTCGGGCCTCAAGGGCAGCGTGGCGAGCGCCACTTCGAGCGGCGTCACCAAGCAGGACAAGTGCGACTCCGACGGCAAGGCCACGGTGTTCGCCTTCAAGGACTCCGCCGGAAAGATCGCCTCCTGGTCCTTCCACGGCGCGAGGGGCGTGCGGGAGGAGCTTCCGGACGCGACCGTGCGGAAGATCCTCTCGACCGTGCGTGAATACGAGACGGCCGAGGACTGACCGGCTCCGAGGTCCGCGCCCGGCGTTCCGGGGGCCCATGTGATCTTGAACGGGCGCTCCCCCGTATCGTGTGCGGCCATGTGGCCAGGACAGCAGCCGCCCGGGGGCGAGCAGAACCCGCCGGCGCAGGAGCAGAACCCGTACCGGCAGCCGGGCTACCAGCAGCCCCATCCCTACCAGCAGCAGTGGAGCGCGCCGACCGTCCCGTCCGGGGCGCCGCAGGCTCCGGACGGCGGCGATGGAGGCGGTGACGCGGGCGGCGGCAAGGTCAAGGTCGTCTCCGTCGCCATGGCGGCCGCCGTGGTCGTCGCCGCGGGCGTGACCGGGTTCCTGGTCCTCGGCGGCGACAAGGACGAGAAGGACGCGAAGGACACCCGGGCCGACTCCCCCGCGCAGGGTGCCCCCAAGAGCCCGGGTGCCGCCGCGGACGACGGCGACGACAGCGAGCGCGGTACGGACAACGGCCTCAGGCCGACCATCGAGGGCTGGCACGTCGTGGTGAACCCCCGGTGGGGCACGGCCTTCGACGTGCCGCCCGAGTGGAAGGTGCAGAACCCCGGGTCCGCCATCGCCTTCGAGGACAACGAGACCGGCGAGCCGCTCATGACGATGTCGGCGCCCGCGTACCTCAAGCCCGCATGGTGTGTCACCGACGACGACAAGGACGGCAGGAGCGAGGACCACGAACTCGCCGCCGTCGGCACCAAGGGCGCCAAGGGCGCGAAGAACACCGACGAGGTCGCGGTCAACCAGGTCGCCTGGTGGGTCTACGCCGGTTACACGCAGCCGGACAAGAAGAGCTTCACGTCCGACGAGAAGGCACAGCCGTACACCACCAAGTCGGGCATCAAGGGCAGCATCGCCCGCGCCGAGTCCAGGAACACGCCGCAGAAGGGCAAGTGCGCCTCGGACGGCAAGGCGATCACCTTCGGCTTCAAGAACTCCGCGGGCGACTACGTCGCGTGGAGCCTCTACGGAGCGCGCGGGGTGAAGGACGAGATACCCGAGGAGACGGTCATGAAGATCCTCAGTACGGTGCGCACCCACGGCGAGGCGACGGAATCCTGACGCTTTCCGCCCCTTTCTCCGTACGGTTCGCCGTACGGTCGCCGTCCGTTCTCCCCGTCGGCGGCGGGCCGGTGGCGGCCGGGGCGGGGCTGCCCGTGGCACCCGGACCCCGGCACCTCTATGGTTACTGGCCATGTGGCCAGAACAGCAGCCGCCCGGGGGCGAGCAGAACCCGCAGGACCAGAACCAGAACCCGTACCAGCAGCCGGGGTACCAGGCGCCGAACCCCTACCAGCAGCCGGGATACCAGCAGCCCGGGTATCAGCAGCCCGGGTATCAGCAGCAGCCCACGGGCGGCTACCCGCAGCAACCGCCCGCCGGTGGCTACCAGCAGCCGCACTCGGGCGGGTTCTCGCAGCCCGAGCAGTCGCAGTGGTCCGCTCCGACGCCGCCGCCGGGAGTGCGGCAGCCGAGCGGTGGCGGACAGGGCGGGGGCGGCGGCAACAAGACGAAGATCACCGCCATCGTCGCCTCGCTGGCCGTGGTGGTGGCGGCCGGCGTCACCGGCTTCCTGGTCCTCGGCAGCGACGAAGAGGGCAAGGACGACAAGGCGGGCCCTGCGAAGCCCTCGAAGTCCGCGACGGAGAAGCCGGACCCGACGCCCACCAGCGACGGCAACGAACGCGGTGAGGGCGGCGAGGACAAGCCGACGGTCCCCGGCTGGCAGGTCGTGGTGAACCCCAAGTGGGGCACCGCGTTCGACGTGCCCGCCGACTGGGAGGTCAAGACGCCGGACACCTTCACCGGCTTCGACGACCGCAAGGACGACGGCATGAAGACCATCATCGGCATGTCCGCGCCCGCGGTCCTCAAAGAGAAGTGGTGCACCTCGGACGACGACAAGGACGGCGAGCCCGACGACACCTCGCTGGCCGTCGTCGGCACCAAGGGCCAGAACGGCGCGAAGAACACCAAGGACGTCGCGCGCAACGACTCGGCCTGGTGGGTCTTCGGCGGCTACACCGAGCAGACCAAGGCCGACAAGAAGAAGATCAAGATCAGCGACGTGGAGGAGTACACCACCAAGTCCGGCGTCAAGGGCAGCCTCGCGACGTCGACGACGTCCGGCGCCGCCACGTCCGCCAAGTGCGACTCGGAGGGCAAGGCCACCACGTTCGCCTTCAAGAACGAGGCCGGCGAGTACGTGGCGTGGACCCTCTACGGCGCCAAGGGCGTCAAGGAGGAGGTCTCCGACGCCACGGTGAAGAAGATCCTCGCCACCGTGCGGTGGAGCGAGGCGGGTTCCGAGGGCTCCTGAGCCGCCACCCGGCGGGAGCGCGTGCACCGAGCCGCGGAGACCGGGACCGCCTGCTCCGCGCCACGGAGAGAAACGGTTTGGCAAGTCGGCCGGCCGCCGGGGATAGTTCCCGGGTGACGACTCCCGCCCATGCGCCGCGCCGTCGCCCCTCCTGGGCGGGGCGCAACTACACGCTGCTGACCGCCGCCGCGATCGTGACGAACCTCGGAAGCCACGGGGCGTTGATCGCGGCGGCGTTCGCCGTTCTGGACGCCGGGGGTGACAGCGGGGACGTCGGGCTCGTCGCCGCCGCGCGGACGCTGCCGCTGGTGCTGTTCCTGCTCATCGGCGGGGCCGTCGCCGACCGGCTGCCGCGCCACCATGTGATGGTCGCCGCCAATGCCCTCAACTGCGTGTCGCAGGCGGCGTTCGCCGTGCTCGTCATCGCGGGCGAGCCCCGGCTGTGGCAGATGATGCTCCTCACCGGCCTCGGCGGCGTCGGCCAGGCCTTCTTCGGCCCGGCGGCCGAGGGCATGCTGATGTCGTCGGTCAGCGGCGAACAGGTCAGCCGGGCCTTCGCGCTCTACCGGATGGCGATGCAGGGGGCGGGCCTCGGCGGCGCCGCGCTCGGCGGCCTGATGGTCGCGGCGATCGGCCCCGGCTGGGTGCTCGCGGTGGACGCGGCGGCGTTCGCCCTCGCGGGGGCGCTGCGTTCCTTCCTCGACGTCAGCCACATACCGGAGCGCGCGCCCGGCGGCGGACTGCTCGCCGATCTGCGGGACGGCTGGCGGGAGTTCACCGGCCGCCCCTGGCTCTGGTCGATCGTGGCGCAGTTCTCGGTCGTGGTCGCGGTGGTCGGCGCCGCCGAGTCGGTGTTCGGCCCCCTGGTCGCCCGCGACGAGCTGGGCGGCGCGGGGCCGTGGGGCCTCGCGCTCGGCGCGTTCGGCGCGGGCACGGTCGGCGGCGCGGTCCTGATGACGCGCTGGAAGCCGCGGCGGCTGCTGCTCGCGGGAACCGTCTGCGTCTTTCCGCTGGCCGCGCCCTCGGCGGCGCTGGCCGTACCGCTGCCGGTGGCCGGGCTCGCCGCGGTGATGTTCGTCAGCGGCGTGGCGATCGAGGTGTTCGGGGTCTCCTGGATGACCGCCATGCACCAGGAGATCCCGGAGGAGAAGCTGTCGCGCGTCTCCGCCTACGACTGGTTCGGCTCGGTCGCGATGGTGCCTCTCGCCACGGCCCTGGCGGGCCCCGCGGAGTCGGCGTTCGGACGCGGCCCGTCGCTGTGGGGCTGCGCGGTGCTCGTGGTGCTCGTGACGGCTGCGGTCCTGTTCGTCCCCGACGTACGCAACCTGACGCGACGCACCACGAAGGTGCCGGTGCCGGTGCCGACGCCTCGCGTCGAGGGCTCCACGGAGGCGATCGCGTCGACGTCAGCCGATGCGGAAGCCCCTGTCGGGCGACGCGGATGAGGCACCGGCTTCCTCGACGAGCCGCCGCACCGTCCTCCCCATGGCAGCCGCCCCGCACACGAGGCCCGACTCAAGAATCGCGCCCGCACCGGCCAAGGACACCCCGGACCCGATCACCTCGGCCTCAGCCCACACCGAAGGCCCCGCCCGGCGGCACAGGTGAGGGGACGGCGTCCTCGTCACGTACGGCCCTCGCGTGCCCGGTGAACCGCCCCAGCGCCTCACCGTCCTCCCCACGGCAGCCGCCCCGCACACGACGCCCGGCAGCGAGAGACGGCACCCACCCCACACGCCAAAGACACCCCGGACCCGATCACCTCGGCGTCAGCCCACACCAAAGGCCCCGCCCGGCGGCACAGGTGAAGGGACGGCGTCCTCGTCGCGTACGGCCCTCGCGGCGCCGATGAGGCGTCGCAGCGCCGCGCCGTGTTCGACGCGGGCCGGGAAGGCGTCGGACGCCGCCCGCCGGGCGAGGGCCGCGATGTCGAGGGGGACGTGCGCGGCGATGAGCACCGCGTTCCCGAAGCGGCGGCCGCGCAGGACGGACGGCTCGGCGATCAGCGCCAGTTCCTCGAAGGCCTCGGCGAAGGTGGCCAGTTGGGAGCGGAGGAAGGCGAAGGGCGCGCCGTCGGCGAGGTTCGCCGCGTACAGGCCCGCCGGGCGCAGGACGCGGCCGGCGGTTCTGGCGTAGGCGACCGTGGTGAGGTGGGCGGGCACGCGCGAGCCGCCGAAGACGTCGGCGACGAGGACATCCGCGCTGTCGTCGGGCGCCGCGTCGAGCCACCGCCTGGCGTCCGCCCCGTGCACGGTGATCCCTGAGCCCTCGGGCAACGGCAGTTGCTCGGCGACCAGTTGGAGCAGCCCGTGGTCGGCCTCGACGACGTCCTGCCGGGAACCGGGGCGGGTCGCGGCGACATAGCGGGGCAGGGTGAGGGCGCCGCCGCCGAGGTGGGTGACGTCGAGGGGGCGGCCCGGCGCCGCCGCGGTGTCCAGGACGTGGGCGAGCCGGCGCGCGTACTCGAACTCCAGGTGGGTGGGCGCGTCCAGGTCCACGTACGACTGGGGCGCCCCGTCGACGGTGAGCAGCCAGGCCCGCGCCCGGTCGACGTCGGGCAGCAGCTTGGCGGTGCCGTGATCCACCTCGCGGGTCACCGGAATCGCCTCGTCCGGAGGCCCGGCCCCGGCGCCCGTCTCGAACTCGTGCTCGTGCTCGTCCACGGGCTCCATTGTGCCGCGCCCGTTCGCGGCGGAGGTCACCCCGTGTTCTCGCCGTGTTCTCGCCGTGCGCCTGCTTCTGCGATGCTCCGGGGATGCGGAGAAGGAAGCTGCTCGACATGCTCGCGGGAGCGCTGCTTCTGGCCGTGGCCGGCGGTGTGGTCCTGGTCGCCACCGTGTGGCGGACGGCAGTGGACGACGCGCTCAACGACACCAGGTCCCGCGGCTTCGCGGGCTGCGAGTACGTCATGCCCGAACGCCTGATCCGTGCCGTCGACGGCGACGCCGGGACGGTGGCCGCGGGTGAGATGGACGTGCGCTGCGCGGAGCGCCCCGAACGCTTCCGTCTCCGGCTCGCCCTCCAGGTCCGGACACCCGCCGGTCACTGGCGCACCGCCCCCGACGGCGCCGCCGAGCGCACGGACGACCTCGCGGAGCAGAGCTTCGACGAGGAGGGGGCGCACGCTCCGGGGCCCGAGGAACACCACTACATGGCGGTCACCGACTGCGATCCCACCTATACCGTTCGCGTCACCTATACCTTGCGGGTGACCCGGGGCGGCCACACCCGTTCGACGGGCGCTGTGTCGACCGCCCCGGTTTCCCTGCGCGAACGCTGCTGACCCCCGGCGGGCCCGTCAGAGGACCTCCGTGACCGTGCCCGCGCCGATGGTGCGCCCGCCCTCGCGGACGGCGAAGCCGAGGCCGGTCTCCAGCGGCACGTCACGGCCCAGTTCGACCGTCATCGTGACCGTCTCGCCGGGTCGGGCCACGGCCGCCCCGCCGAGGTCCACGTCACCGACCACGTCCGCGGTGCGGATGTAGAACTGCGGCCGGTATCCCGTGGCGATCGGCGTCGTACGGCCGCCTTCGCTCGCCGACAGGACGTACACCTGCGCGGTGAAGCGCCGCTTCGGGCCGACGCTGCCGGGCGCCGCGACGACATGGCCGCGGCGTACGGCGTCGCGTGGCAGGCCGCGCAGCAGCAGCGCCACGTTGTCCCCGGCCTGCGCCTCCGCCATGGGCTTGCCGAAGGTCTCCAGGCCGGTGACCACCGTCTCGGTGTCCGCGCCGAGCACCTCCACGCGGTCGCCGAGGCGGACGGTGCCGCGCTCGACGGCGCCGGTGACGACGGTGCCGCGCCCGGTGATGGTGAGCACGTTCTCGACGGGCAGCAGGAACGGCGCGTCGAGATAGCGCTCGGGCATCGGTACGTACGTGTCCACGGCGTCCAGCAGCGCCTCGACCGCGCCCGTCCACCGCGGGTCGCCCTCCAGCGCCCTGAGCCCGGAGACCCGTACGACCGGGACGGAGTCGCCCCCGTACCCGTGCCGGGAGAGCAGGTCGCGCACCTCCAGCTCCACGAGGTCGGTCAACTCCTCGTCCCCGGCGTCGGCCTTGTTGAGCGCGACGACGATGTGATCCACGCCGACCTGCCGGGCGAGCAGCACGTGCTCGGCGGTCTGCGGCATGATCCCGTCGAGCGCCGAGACGACGAGGATCGCCCCGTCGAGCTGGGCGGCGCCGGTCACCATGTTCTTGACGTAGTCGGCGTGGCCCGGCATGTCCACGTGCGCGTAGTGCCGGGTGTCCGTCTCGTACTCGACGTGCGCGATGTTGATGGTGATGCCGCGCTGCGCCTCCTCCGGCGCGCGGTCGATGCGGTCGAAGGGGACGAACGTACCGGTGCCGCGCTCGCTGAGGACCTTGGTGATGGCGGCGGTCAGCGTCGTCTTGCCGTGGTCGACGTGGCCCATGGTGCCGATGTTGAGGTGCGGTTTCGTGCGTACGTAAGCCGTCTTGGGCATGGTGGTTCCTTCTTCGGAACTCGAAGCTGTTGCCCCGGACCGGCGGTGTGCGCGCGGTCGGGACGGGGACCCCGTGGGCCGTACCGACCCTCCCCCTGCGGGGTCCGCCGGAGTGTCCGGGGAGGGTCAGCTTCGGGCGCCGTCGAAGGCGTCGGGGGCGTAAGGGGCGATGGCGGCAGCCTTCGCAGCGCCCGCGACTGCGGGCGTGGCTGCGAGGAAGGCGTACCGGGACATGGCTCTGATCCTGGCCGACACGAGTCACCCACGTCGAATGAATTTCGCCGAACGCGGCGAGGTGCGGCCTCAGTTGCCTCCGCGGCCAGGCCGGCCGGTTCAGAGGTTCTTCAGTGCCTCCCGCACCGACAGCGGCGCGAGCCGGTCCCGCTCGCGCTCGACGAAGGCGCGCACCGCGTCCGGGTCGGTCCTGGCGTACTCGCGCAGGCACCAGCCGATCGCCTTGCGGATGAAGAATTCCGGGTGCCCCGACTGACGCAGGCAGTAGGCGAAGAGGCGTTCGGTGTCCGTCGCCTCCTTGTGGCGCAGTTGGTGCAGGAGCGCCGTGCGGGCCACCCACATGTCCTCGTCCTCGATCCACGCGTCCATGTCGCCCCGCAGACGCGGGTCGGCGGTGACCAGCGCTCCGACGACGTGCGCGGCGAGCGGGTCGACGGTGTCCCACCAGGAGCGGGTGGTCACGAGGTGGCGTACGACGGGCAGGAAACCGGAGGAGCAGCGCCGCACGTGGCGGCGCAGGTAGTCCACGGCGAAGTAGGCGTACTCGCGTTCGGGCAGTGCCCAGCAGCGCAGCGCGATCGCCGCGCAGTCCGCCTCGTCGGGGCGGGCCGTGCCGGCGAGGACGGCGCGGGACAGCTCGCGGCGCGTGGGCGAGGCGAGGCCGAGGAAGGGGGCGATGCCCTTCATGTACGCACTCATCTGCTCGCCCCGCCGGGGATCGGCCGCCGAGGCGTACGTCACGACGAGCCGGTCGAGCACCGTGCCGGCCAGGGCACTTCTCGGGACTGTGACGTTCATGAGACGCACCATACGGCGATCAGACACATCGGCCGGTTAGTCTTCCCGGATGTTCGAGACCGCAACCGCCCGACCCCAGGGCCTCGCCGTGCGCTGCACCCGGGCGCTGCTCTCGCCGTGGTCGCGGCTGTCGCTGCTCGTGGTGCTCCTCGCCGCGGCGGGGACGTGCGTGCTGTTGTTCGAGCCGCAGCGAATCCTCTCCGACGGCTGGCCCGCGCGGCTGGGCGGCGCGACGGCGGTGGCCCTGTTCGCGGTGGCGTACGGGGCGTGCACCGCCGCGTTCGTGCCGCGGCCACTGCTCAATCTGGCGGCGGGCGCGCTCTTCGGTTCGCAGGCGGGGCTCGCCGCGGCGATCGCCGGCACGGTGCTCGGTGCCGGGATCGCGTTCGGGCTCGGCAGAACGCTGGGCCAGGACGCGCTGCGGCCGCTGTTGCGGGGGCGCTGGCTGAAGGCGGCGGACGGCCAGTTCAGCCGGCACGGCTTCCGGTCGATGCTGGCCGTGCGCCTCTTCCCGGGGGTGCCGTTCGCCGCCGCCAACTACTGCGCGGCGGTCTCCCGCATGGGCTGGCTGCCGTTCCTCGTCGCCACGGGCCTCGGGTCGATCCCGAACACGGCGGCGTACGTCATCGCGGGCGCCCGTGCCTCGACGCCGACGTCGCCCGTCTTCCTGATCGCGATGGGGTTCATCGCGGTGACGGGCCTGGCGGGGGCGGCGGTCGCGTGGTTCAAGCGCCACCACTTCCGCGGCGCGCGCTGACCGAGCGGGATCGACCGGCCCGAGCGGGATCGCCGGGACCGGGGCGAAGCAGCCGGGGCGAAGCAGCCGGGGCGAAGTGTCCGTCAGAGCGCTTCGAGGATCGTCGCGTTGGCGAGGCCGCCCGCCTCACACATCGTCTGCAAGGCGTACCGGGCGCCTCGGGCGCGCATCGCGTGGACGAGCGTGGTCATCAGACGGGTGCCGCTGGCGCCCAGCGGGTGGCCGAGCGCGATGGCGCCGCCGTGGACGTTGACCTTCTCGTGGTCGGCGCCGGTCTCCTCCAGCCAGGCCAGGACGACGCTCGCGAAGGCTTCGTTCACCTCGAACAGATCGATGTCGTCGAGGGTGAGTGACGCCTTGCGCAGCACCTTCTCGGTGGCGGGCAGGATGCCGGTGAGCATGAGGAGCGGGTCGGAGCCGGTGACGGCGAAGCTGTGCAGACGTGCGAGCGGGCGCAGGCCGAGCCGGGCCGCGTGCTCGCTGGTGGTGATGAGGACGGCGGAGGCGCCGTCGTTGACGGGGCTGGCGTTGCCCGCCGTGACCGACCAGTCGATCTGCGGGAAGCGCTCGCCGAAGGCGGGGTCGTAGTAGGCGGGCTTGAGGCCGGCGAGGACCTCGGGCGTGGTCGCGGGGCGTACCGATTCGTCGCGGGTCAGGCCGGCGATCGGCGCGGTCTCGGCGTCGAAGAGGCCCGCGTCCCAGGCGCGCGCGGCCCGCTGGTGCGAGGTGGTGGCGAAGGCGTCCATGCGTGCGCGCCCGATGGACCATTCGGCGGCGATCAGCTCGGCGCTGATGCCCTGCGGAACCAAGCCCTCCGGGTAGCGCTCGGCGATGCCGGGGCCGAAGGGGTCGGCGCCCGCGGGAACGTTCGACCACATCGGTACGCGGCTCATCGACTCCACGCCGCAGGCCACGGCCATGTCGTACACCCCCGACATGACGCCCTGCGCGGCGAAGTGCACGGCCTGCTGGAGGAGCCGCACTGCCGGTCGACGGTGGTGGCGGGCACGGACTCGGGAAAGCCCGCCGACAGGACGGCGTAGCGCGTGGTGTTCATGGCCTGCTCGGCGACCTGGTCGACGGTGCCGCCGATCACGTCGTCGACCAGGGCCGGGTCGACACCGCTGCGCTGGAGGAGGGTGCGCAGGGTGTGGGCGAGGAGTTCGACCGGGTGGACGGCGGCGAGGGCGCCATTGGGCTTGCCCTTGCCGACGGGGGTGCGTACGGCTTCGACGATGACGGCGTCACGCATGATGCGGGCCTCTTTCGGCTACCGGGGCTGCTGGTCTGCTGGTCCACAGAGCTGCTCGACCCCCTGCGCCACCAGTGAGTAGGAAATCTGGACTCACCATAACCCTGAGAGTTGGAAAAACAAACCCTCCATTTCCCGCCCTCTAGACTGCCCGCATGAAGGATCCGCGCCCCTGCTCCATCGCCGACACCCTCGCCCTCGTCGGCGAGAAGTACTCGCTGCTCGTCCTGCGGGAGGTCTGTCTCGGCAACGAACGCTTCGACCAGCTCGTACGCAACATCGGGGCGCCCCGCGACATCCTCGCGACGCGCCTGCGCCGGCTGGTGGAGGCCGGCATCCTGGAAAAGGTCGCCTACAGCGAGCGCCCGCAGCGCTTCCGGTACCGGCCCACCCCCGCGGGCCTCGAACTGGAGCCGGTCCTGATGACGCTCATGGCCTGGGGTGACCGCCATCTGCGCGGCGACGGGGACCGGCCGATGGTCCTGGAGCACTCCTGCGGCCACGAGCTGGTCCCGGTGGTGACGTGCTCGGCCTGCGGCGACGCGGTCCGCCACGACGACCTCACGGCGCACCCCCAGACTCCGGGCTGGACGACGACGGGCCCCTCGGCGGCATAGGGCACGGGCCCCGGCCCCGGGCCCCCGGCGCCCTCGGGACGGCCCTCCCGGCACCCTCGTAACCCAAGGCCGCTACGCTGCCCCACGACGAGGGGGGTGATCGCGGTGGCACCCCCTCGCGTCCCGGTGTTCCGGCGTCCCACCTCCCGGGCCCGCCCACGCGTCATGACGCACCGCTGAGCCACGCACCTCCATCGCCCCGCCCCCTATCCCCCAATGACCTCGATGACCGTGATGACCGCTGTGACCGCGCACGCGGTCTGATGATCAGTACTTGGACGGCGCAGTTCTCATGTCTTGGCTTGAATCCTTCATCCTCGGGCTCGTCCAGGGACTGACCGAGTTCCTCCCGATCTCCTCCAGCGCCCATCTGCGGCTGACGGCGGCGTTCGCCGGCTGGCACGACCCGGGCGCCGCGTTCACGGCGATCACGCAGATCGGCACCGAGACGGCCGTGCTGATCTACTTCCGCAAGGACATCGCGCGGATCGTTTCCGCCTGGTTCGGCTCGCTCCTCGGCAAGGTGCCGCGCTCGGACCACGACGCGCAGATGGGCTGGCTGGTCATCGTCGGCTCGATCCCGATCGGCGTCCTCGGCGTGACGTTCAAGGACCAGATCGAGGGCCCCTTCCGCGACCTGCGGCTGATCGCCACCACGCTGATCGTGATGGGCGTCGTCCTCGGCATCGCCGACCGCCTGGCGGCCCGCGACGAGACGGGCGGCAGGCACCGCGCCGTACGCCACCGCAAGGGCCTCACGGAACTGGGCGTCAAGGACGGCCTGATCTTCGGCCTCTGCCAGGCGATGGCCCTGATCCCGGGCGTCTCCCGCTCAGGTGCCACGATCAGCGGCGGCCTCCTCATGGGCTACACCCGCGAGGCCGCGGCGCGCTACTCGTTCCTCCTGGCCATCCCCGCCGTCCTCGCGTCCGGTGTCTTCGAGCTGAAGGACGCGGGCGAGGGCCATGTCTCCTGGGGCCCGACGATCTTCGCGACGGTCATCGCGTTCGTGGTCGGATACGCGGTCATCGCCTGGTTCATGAAGTTCATCACGACCAAGAGCTTCATGCCGTTCGTCTACTACCGGATCCTGCTCGGCATCGTGCTGGTCGTGCTGGTCAGCATGGGTGTGCTGAGCCCTCACGCGGGCGAGTCCGGCGGCTGAACCAGGGCCGCACGGCAGTAGGACGCGTGCGTCCACAAAGCAGGGGATGATACGGAAGGGCTCGCACAGCAGTGCGGGCCCTTCCGTATAGAGGGTGGGTGGAGCGGGTCAGCTGAGGTTCATGTCCGGCCCAGGCCGCGACCCTCGGTACGAGGAAGCACAGCCGCTCATCCGCCGTGTCCCAGGCATCGCCGGTGAGGTCGGCCGGCTGTGGGGCCAGACGTCCGCGTCCACGCCTCCGAAGCAGCTCGTCCATGGACCGCGTCGTCCGGATTGACACCGAGATGACCACCGGCCTCCGGTTCCTCGCATCCACACGGGCCGAGTGAGAGGTCCGGTTGCTCGACTATGCTGACACCAGCGTTGCGCCCGTGTCCGTGATCCGGGATGAGGGCCCCTGACCTCTTCGAGGCCCCTGGAGGAAGCCGTGACCGCCGAACTCCCCGACTGGATGATCCCGCCCAGGATCAGCGGCTGGGAAGCCGATGACCTCGACCTCCTCCCCCAGGCGCCGCGGCACACCGAACTCATCGATGGAGCCCTCATCTTCATGATGTCGCCGCAGCGGTCCTGGCACGCCCGGCTGGTGGAGAACCTGACCTTCGCCCTGCGCCAGGCCGCCCCCGCCGGGTTCGACGCCGAGCGTGAGATGACAGTCAGGCTCGACAAGAAGAGCCGCCCCGAGCCGGACATCCTGCTCACGACCGCCCCGTACGACCCCGACCGAACGTGGTACGCGCCCGAAGACGTCGCCCTGGTCATCGAGGTCGTCTCGGAGGAGTCGGCGGACCGCGACCGCTCCCTGAAGCCCTTCAAGTACGCACAGGCCAGGATCCCCCACTTCTGGCGCGTCGAGGACGAGATCGGCGCCCCCACCGTCCACACCTACGAACTCGACACCATGACCAGCACCTACGTGGCCACCGGCATCCACCGCAACCAGTTGAAGGTCTCCGTCCCCATCCCCCTCGACATCGACCTCGACGGCCTCGTGCCCTGACCGCCCCCTCCCGGACGCCAGGCCACGGTTTCGCGAGCTGGAGGCGCAAGCCGCCTGCACGCTCCCGCGAGGGCGAAGGTGAACGGTTCACCGGGAAAGTTCGGCCTCCAGCGCGTCGACGGTCTCGGCGACGGTGGGAAACGGTCCAGGAGGTACTGCGTCCATAGTGCGGCGCTCACGACGACCGGCCGCCCTGACTGCCACCCCGGCGCGGGAGGACGACCTCGAGCGGTTCTACATCCGGCGTGGCGAACCCGGCGGATGGAAGATCGGTCTGCACAACAAGTACACCGGCTCCATGCTGGGCCACAACCGGTACATAGCGGGCTCGGGGAGGGCCCGGAACTGGTCCGGGCCCTGCCCCGCGG
Organism: Streptomyces sp. G44; assembly: GCF_016905445.1. Lineage (GTDB taxonomy): Bacteria > Actinomycetota > Actinomycetes > Streptomycetales > Streptomycetaceae > Streptomyces. The sequence continues at coordinate 4,680 of NZ_JAFEXF010000097.1, read as the reverse complement.
CGGGGTAGGGCGATTGTGGCGTCCGGCCGGGCCGCCACCCGGCCGTACCGGCCTCAGGACTGCGGGCGGCGGCCGTGATTGGCCGCGTGCTTGCGGCGGGACTTCTTCTTGCGGCGTCGCTTCGAGGACATGGAGCCACCTCTTCCGATAGGGACCACGGGCTCCGCCGGAGGCCAGCAGTACGGGTCAGACCACTGGCGCGGCGGGGGCCTCAGCGTCGCTTTCTACCGTTCCATACGGATATGGGGGCGGCGACCCGGGAGCGGTCGCCGGATCCGATCACCCGGCGGAGGTGTGTGGTAGCTGACAGTTCCGAATGTCGTACGCATCCCCTAGGCTTGGCGACATGCCCTTAACCCCACCACCCCATGGTTCCGTGCGCTCTTCTGTGGAACTGAACGATCGGATCCGCGGCCTGTGGCTGCGCGCGGGCGGACGCCTCACCCCCGAGCAGCGCAGGGAGTATGAACAGCTGGTGACGGAGTGGGCGGCGGCGGTCCGCGCCGAGATGGTGAGGGCCGCCTGACGGACGCCCCGCCACATGGGCGGGCAGCGGTCCGCTCCCGGCGGTGAGAGCGGACCGGGCCGACCGGCGTCACCGTCGGCGCAGGCCGCCCAGGAACCGCTGGGCCTGGGCCCGTCGCCGCGGGTCGGCGGAGGCACGGCGCACCTGCGCGACAGTGCGGCGGCCCTGGGGGCTCTGGACAAACTGCTTGATCTTGGTCAGCAGTCCTGGCATGTCGTTCTCCTATGACGAGGGTGGCGAGCGGACCTTGCTTCTCTCCGTGTACCCGCAGAAACGCCGCGTCCACGGCCGTTGCCGCAAAGCCTGAAGCACGTGTGGCGCAAGCCCTCCGTGCCGCCCATGGCCGCGCTCACCCGAGCGGCCGGGCCCCGGCCCCCGCACACCCCTTGGCTCCGCACCTCCCGTGCCCAACACTGTGTCGATGACGCAGCGCGTGGAACTCGCCGCCGTGATCGACCGGTTGGCCATCGATGCCCTCATCACCGAGTACGCGGTGACCGTCGACGACGGTGACTGGGACGCCTACCAGCAGCTGTTCGCCCCCGGAGGGCGCGCCGACTACCGCTCCGCCGGCGGCATCGAGGGAGACGCCGCCGAGGTGGCCGCGTGGCTGGCCGACGCGATGCGGATGTTCCCGATGCGCCAGCACCTGATCGTCAACCGCCGCCTGGAGTTCGGCACGTTGGAGCAGGACATCGGTGACTGGGCGCGCGTGCGGGCCGACTATGTGAACCCGATGCGGTTCGCCGACCCGCCGGGAAGCACCACGCCGTCCTCCGCGCCCGACTTCGTCTGCGGCGGCCGGTACGCCTTCGCGCTGCTGCGTACACACGGCGGCTGGCGGCTGCGCCAGGTGGCGGTGCGGGAGAAGTGGCGCCGGGCCGACGGGCGGCGGCCGGACGAGAGGCCCACCGAGGACTGAGCCGCCGGGCACACCACCGCCCCGTCCCCGCCGACCCGTCCGTGCCTTGCCCGCTCGAACCGCGCCGTCCGGACACATACCCCCTGTCGTAGATCGTCGGCGGCGCGCACACTGGGTACACGTCCGGGCGTCGGGGATCTAGGGAGGCGCTGCATGGATCAGTTCGGCGACGACCGGCGGTGGTGGCTCGGGCCCCGCGCCGAGCGCCTGCTCGCGTCACGGCGGTGGCGGGGCTGCATGGCCGTCCTGGCCGGTGCGCTGCCCGCCCTCGCGTTCCCCGCGCCGTCGCTGTGGTGGTTCGCGTACGCGGCGCTGGTCCCCTGGATACTCCTGGCCCGCACGGCCCCGACCGGGCGGCGGGCCATGGTCGACGGCTGGCTCGGCGGCCTCGGCTTCATGGTCGCCGTGCACCACTGGCTGCTGCCGAGCCTGCATGTGTTCACGGTCGTCATAGCCGCGCTGCTCGGCCTGCTGTGGGCGCCCTGGGGCCGGCTGGTGCGGCGGCTCCTCGGCGGCGTACCGACGGCGGGGCGTGCGGCGACCGCGCTGGTCGCCCTGCCCTCGGGCTGGCTGATGATCGAACTGGTCAGGTCGTGGGAGGGGCTGGGCGGCCCCTGGGGTCTGCTCGGCTCCAGCCAGTGGCAAGCGGCCCCGGCCCTGCGGCTCACCTCCGTGGGCGGTGTCTGGCTGGTCAGCGCGCTGGTGGTGGCCGTCAACGTGAGCATCGCGCTGCTGATCGTCGCGTGGGCCCGGAGCAAGCGGCCGGCGGCGCGCGCGGGGGCCGTGTCCGAGGGCGGCCGACCCGGTGCCATGGCCGAGGAGCCCATGGGTGCCCCGGCATCCGCCTCCCCCGCGGCGGCCCCGAAAGCCGCCCCCCTCGCGGCGCCCGCCCTCGCCGCGCTCGGCGCCGTCGTCCTCGTCACCGCCGCGGTCTGGGCCTGGGCGCCGCGCCCGGAAGCGGCGGGGCGGATCAAGGGCGCCGTCGTACAGCCCGGCGTCATCAACGGCGTCGCGGGCGCCGAGAAGCGGTTCGCCCGCGAGGAGGAGCTGACCCGCTCCCTCACCGGGCGGGACCCGGACCTCGTCGTGTGGGGTGAGAGCAGCGTCGGCTTCGACCTGGCCGACCGGCCCGACATGGCCCGCCGCCTCGCGGCGCTCTCCCGTGAGGTCGGCGCGGACATCCTGGTGAATGTGGACGCGCGCCGCTCCGACCGGCCCGGCATCTTCAAGAGTTCCGTGCTCGTGGGTCCGGACGGGCCGACCGGTGACCGCTACGACAAGATGCGGCTCGTGCCCTTCGGCGAGTACATACCGGCGCGCTCTCTGCTCGGCTGGGCCACCTCCGTCGGCAAGGCCGCGGGCGAGGACCGCAGGCGCGGCGACCGCCAGGTGGTGATGGACGCCGGGCGCGGCCTGCGGGTCGGGCCGCTGGTCTGCTTCGAGTCGGCGTTCCCCGACATGAGCCGCCGGCTGACCCGCGACGGCGCCCAGCTGCTGGTCGCCCAGTCCGCGACGTCGTCGTTCCAGGAGAGCTGGGCGCCCGAGCAGCACGCCTCGCTCGCGGCGGTGCGTGCCGCCGAGACGGGCCGCCCGATGGTGCACGCCACCCTCACCGGCGTCTCCGCGGTCCACGGCGCGGACGGTTCACGCGTCGGCGCCCAGCTCGGCACCTCGGCGAGCGCCGCCGCGGTGTACGACGTGCCCCTGGCCAAGGGCACCACCGCGTACGTCCGCTGGGGCGACTGGCCCGTGCACGGGGCGCTGCTCGTCCTCGTGGCGCTGGGCGCGGCGGAGGGCGTGCGGGCCCTCAGGCGGAGCCCTGTCCCTGAGCGGCGAGGACCACGCGCTCGCACAGTTCATGGGTCGCCAGTGCGTCCCGGGCGCTGAGGACCTTCCCCGCGCGTACGGCGTCCAGGAAGGCGAGGACGACCTGTTCGATGCCGCGCTGCCGGGCCACCGGCACCCAGTCGCCGCGCCGCCGCACGCTGGGCTGGCCCTTGTGGTCGATGACGTCGGCGAGGTTGACGACCTGCCGCTTGGTGTCCTGCCCGGAGACTTCGAGGATCTCCTCCGTCGAACCGCTCAGCCTGTTCATCACGCCGAGTGCGGTGAAGCCGTCGCCCGCCAGTTGCAGCACGACGTGCTCCATGAGCCCGCCGACGACCCGGGCGCGCACGCCGACGTGGTCGATGGGGCCGGGCGCCAGGAAACGCAGGGTGTCCACGACGTGGATGAAGTCGTCGAGCACGAGGGTGCGCGGGGCCTCGGGCAGCCCGACGCGGTTCTTCTGCATCAGGATCAGCTCGCGCGGGTGGTCGGCGCACTGGGCGTAACCGGGCGCGTAACGGCGGTTGAAGCCGACGGCGAGGCTGACGCCACGGTCCTCGGCGAGGTGCACGAGGCGCTCGGAGTCGGCGAGTTCGTACGCGATGGGCTTGTCGACGTACGTCGGGACGCCCGCCTGGAGCAGCCGGGTGACGATCTCGGGGTGCACGGCGGTCGGCGCGTGCACGAAGGCGGCGTCGAGGCTCTGGGCGAGCAGCGCGTCCAGGTCGGTGTGGCAGCGGGCGTCCGGGACGTGGTGGACGTCGGCGACCCGGGCGAGCGTCGCGGGCGAGCGGGTCTGGAGGTGCAGTTCGACCCCCGGCTGGGTGGTGAGCACGGGCAGGTACGCCTTCTGCGCGATGTCACCCAGTCCGATGCAACCGATCTTCACCACTGTCTCCCTACGTCTGCCGCTGGTCCACCGCCGGCCCGGCCCACCGCCGCGTCGGCCCGCGACCCGTGCCTCGCGCCGGTCGCGTGGAGGTCCCGGTCGCCGTTCCCGCAGCATACGGGGCCTGCGGAGGGCGCCGGCCAGGGACGGAGGCGGAGCCGGTGCGGGAGGCGAAGCCGTGCACACGGTGCGCCCCCTCACCCATGCGGGGCATTCTCCCCCCGTTTCGTTCCCAAAGGCCGCCGCCGCCCCCAGAGTTGTCCGGATGCACAGATCGACGACCACCACCGCCGCCGCGCTCCTCGTCTCCGTGGCCGTCTCCGCCACCGCCTCCGGCTGCGTGAGCGTCGAGCGGTCGCCCCGGCCCGGCCCCGCCGCGACCACCGCGTCGCCGTCCGGGCCCCGCACGGACGGGAGAAGCCGGCCGCAGATCGAGCAGGCGCCGGCCCGCGAGGCCCCGGCGCGGGTGGGCCCCTATCTCTTATA
>NZ_JAFEXF010000096.1 GCF_016905445.1 Streptomyces sp. G44 | reverse complement strand
GGCCGCGGGCGGCCCGGCTCCGTCGCGCCGCCGCGAGCCGCGCGCGGACCGCGCCGTGGACAACCGCTTCTGGACCTCGTACGCGGACTGGCGCACCGGCACCGCCGAGGGCGCCGCGGTCGTCACCGGGGGCCGCCCCGGCCTGCGGATCGCGAAGCCCGCAGGCCGCACCGACTACGCCGACCCGCACACCGGCAAGACCGCCGCCTGGGAGTACGCGCGCTGGACCTCGCCCACGCACCGCTCCACCGTCCCCGCGACGGAACTCATCGCCTCCTGGAACGCCCACACGCCCGCCGGGACCTGGCTCCAGGCCGAGCTGAGGGGCACGTACGCCGACGGCACGAAGAGCCCTTGGTTCGTCATGGGCCGGTGGACCGCCGGTGACGACAAGGAGGCCGACATCCGACGGACCTCGGTCGACGGCCAGACCGACGGCAAGTCCACGGTCTGGACGGACACGCTCGCCCTGAACGACGCGGCGGCCGGTCCGCGCGTCGTCGCCTACCGGCTGCGCCTGACGCTGTACCGCAAGCCGGGCGTCACGGCGACCCCCACGGTCTGGCGGCTCGGCGCGATGGCCTCGGCGGTTCCCGACCGCTTCACGGTCCCGGCCTCCGAACCCGGCCCCGCCAAGGAGCTGACGGTCCCGCGCTACTCGCAGGAGATCCACGTCGGCCAGTACCCGGAGTACGACAACGGCGGCGAGGCCTGGTGCAGCCCCACCTCCTCGCAGATGATCATCGAGTACTGGGGGCGCAAGCCGAAGCCCGAGGACCTGGCCTGGGTCGACCCCGCCTACGCCGATCCGCAGGTGTGCCACGCGGCCCGCCAGACGTTCGACTACCAGTACGACGGCTGCGGCAACTGGCCCTTCAACGCGGCGTACGCGGCGACGTACCCCGACCTCCAGGGCGTCGTGACCCGCCTCGCCTCGCTCACCGAGCTGGAGCAGCTGATCGGCGCGGGCGTGCCGGCCATCACGTCCCAGTCCTTCCTCAAGGAGGAGCTGACGGGCGCCGGGTACGGCACGGCGGGCCACCTGATGACGGTCATCGGCTTCACGGCCGACGGCGACGTGATCGCCAACGATCCGGCATCGCCGACGAACGAGGCGGTGCGCCGCGTCTACAAGCGGCGTGAGTTCGAGAACATCTGGCTGCGCACCAAGCGCTACAACTCCACCGGCAAGGTCGTCTCCGGCTCGGGCGGTGTCTGCTACCTGTACTTCCCGGTGCGGCTCTCCACGGCGCAGCGGCAGGCCCTCGCGGCGGTCGGCATCCGGTGACGGGCGCCGGGGGCGCGGGTGACCGGGGTGACCAACGTCTCGTCCACAACCGCGTGTGGTGCTGGCATGGTGGATGCGAGCCAGTGGGGGAGAGCCACTGCCAGACCACGTCAGCGAGAAGACATGACCGCGACCACTGCCACCGCCCTCCGCATGCGGGCCCGCACCGGCGGCCCCCAGGAAGACGGACCGAACCTCATGGAGCACCTCGCGGGCTGGACCCTCGTCGTGCTCCTCGCGATGCTCGTCACGCAGGCCGGTCTGCTGTGACCCCGCTCCCGTAACCGTCCGCGTCGGCGTCCTCGACACCGGCCCGCCAGTGCCGGTGCGGGACGCCCACCAGGCCGTACAGCCACCGCACCGGTGAGCGTCCGTGCAGCAGGGTGAGCCCCGCCACGGCCGCGAACAGCGGCAGCCCGAGCCACCCGCCGAGCAGGCGCACCAGCACGCTCGCGAGGAGCGCGCCCGCGAACGGCAGCCCGTACACCCCGGCGGCGGCGATGACGACGGCAAGGAGTCTCGGCACCCCGCGGTCCTCGTCGGCCCCCGGCAGCGACCAGCCCTCCATGAGCCAGCCGACCTCGGTGGCCAGCATGGTGCCGATCACCGCGGCCCCGAGGAGCAGCAGCGCCAGGAACGTCCCGGACGTCAGGAAGTCCAGTACGTGATTGACGACGCCGTCCCTCGGCCAGGCGGCGAAGTCCTCGGCGCCCGGTGACAGGAACCGCTGGTACCCGCGGCCGTCCCATCCGTGGACGAGCGTTCCGAACAGCAGGAAGTACCCGCCCACGCACTGGAGGTAGGCCCAGTAGCCCGCCCCCACGAGCACCAGCGCCTGCGCCACGAGGAACCCGAGGATCGCGGCCACCGGGATCCCGCCCGCGTAGCAGAGGACGAACCCCGCCCACACGCCCTCGTGGCCGTCCGCGACGTGCATCGTCGCCCACGCGGGGTTCTGCCACAGCAGGAAGAGCCCCGTCGGCACCATCAGTACGGCGGCGAACAGCGCCGTGAGCGCCAGATAGGGGTTCGCGGCCCGGCTGCGGGTGCGCGGCCCCTCGCCCGCGTTGATCCGCTCCCACAGCTGGAGCTGGCGCCCGGCGGCGAGCGCGGACGTCGCGCCGATCGCGTACGCCCAGAAGAGGGCGGCCTGGATCTGGATCATGCGGTGGCCCTCATGCCGAGGCCTTCAGGGAGAGCCCGCCCGCCACGATCGAGTCCGAGGTGACCAGGGCCTGTTCGGCGCTCACGTCCGTCATGAAGACGAACGGCGGTACGAGTGGCGGGACCGGCAGTCGCTCCGGCGTGAAGGTCAGACACAGGAGGCCCTCGACGCAGCCCCGGAACTTGGTCAGGTAGAGCGTGACCGAGCCGCTCAGGTCCAGCGTGTCGGCGGCCAGGGCGAGTTCCCCGCCTCCGTCCCGCGTCCGCATCGCGTAGTCGGTGAGCGAGGCGGCCTTCATCCGCAGCACCATGACCTTCAGCGGGCCATCGGCGGTCGGGATCTCGGTGACGCCCGCCACGATGAAGCCCTGCGGGGCGAAGAGCGTGGTCGTGATGGTCGGCGGGGTCCTGGCCGCCACGACCGACGGGGCGGGCGCCGCCCTGGCGGGGCTGCCGTCGACGATCCCCGCCACGATCACCACCGGCAGCAGCACGGCGAGCGTCCGCGTGCCCTGCCCGTCCCGCACCCTCGGCGGCGCGGGGTCCTCCTCGGTGTCCTCGGGCACCGGCGTCCACCCGAAGCCCATGGCGCTGCCGGCGATCCCCAGGAGCATGCCGACGAGGAACCCGCCGAGGTTGGTGGCGGCGAACGACAGCACCGAGAGGATCAGGGCGTGGACGCTCACGTAGTGGTGCGTATGCGGCAGGAACCACAGGAAGAGCCCCGCCACGACCAGCGCGATCCCGATGCCGACCGCCGCGATCCCGCCGAGCCCGAGGCTCACCAGGACCGTCAGCGGCGAGAGCGGCACCAGCAGCAGCTCGGCGCCGCCGAGGAGGAGCAGCAGCCCGCCCCAGAACGGCCGCGTACGCCGCCACCGGCGCAGCGCCCGCCGCTGCTCGGGCCAGGGCAGCCGCCGGTCGAGCGGGCCGCCGCCGTCCTTCCGGAAGGCCCGGACGCCGCCTGAGCCGCTCCCCGTCAGAAGCACTTCTTGCCGCCGAGGCTGACGTCGACCCGCATGCCCTTGAGCCGGAAGTTCCCGCCGGTCGCCGACCAGGCGTGGGACTTCACCCCGGAGACCGTGATGTCCCCGGCCTGGAGTCCGAACTTGCCCCGCTCGCCCTTGACCCCCGGTACCTCGTCCAGCGTCGAGGCGTCCCGGCCGATCTGCGCGGTGCCGAAGCGGGCGTCGCCCACCAGGTCCTCGCCGTCGATGACGAGGTTGCTGGCGGTGACGTTCCCCGCGTCGCCGCCCGCGGTCAGCTTGAAGACGACCGTGCCGAGCGGTGTCTTCACCTCGGCGGCCTGGCAGATGTCGGACAGGGTGGCGTCACCGATCCCGAGGAGCGCCACCGGGTGCCCCTTGCCGTCGATGTCCCGGTCCGTCTGGACGTACGAGGACAGGCCCTCGCTCGTCAGCTTGCCCGAGGAGACCTGGAAGCTGGTGCCCGAGACGGCGAAGGACGCGGCGAGCGCGCCCTCGGCCATCACGGAGGCCATGACGCCGACGGCCAGCACGGCCGGCATGGCCACCACGGCCGTCTTCTTCCAGGAGGTCCTGCCCTCGCGTAACGCGTTGCGGCTCGTGCCCACTGTCTTCCTCCCGTACGTCGTTCCGCGTCGTCAAAGCGTGCGTAAGGGGAGTGCGTGAAGCACCGTCGGGAGCCGGCCGGCAGGCGGCGCCGCTCTGCCATACTGCGGACATCCCACGGCAGTTGGAGACTAGGGCCGAATTTGAATAATAGTCAACAGCGCGGTTCCGGCCGCTCCGCGGCTCGTCGCGCCGAACTCATCGCCATCGGCCGGAAGCTGTTCGCCGACACGTCCTACGACGCCCTGTCGATGGACGACATCGCGAAACAGGCGGGCGTCGCCAAAGGACTGATCTACTACTACTTCAAGTCCAAGCGCGGCTACTACCTCGCGATCATCGAGGACTCCGTCGCCGACCTGGTCGCGCGGGCCGGACGGCACGACGGCCTGCCGCCCGTGGAGCGCGTGCAGCGCACCGTCGACGGCTATCTGCGCTATGCCGAGCAGCACCAGGCGGCCTACCGGGCGATCATCAGCGGCGGCGTCGGCTTCGACGCCGAGGTGCACGCGATCCGCGACGGCGTGCGCGAGGCGATGATCAAGGCGATCGCCGAGGGGACGTACGGCCGCGCCGACATCCCGTGCCTCGCCCGCACCGCGCTGCTCGGCTGGCTGTGCAGCGTGGAGGGCATCACGCTCGACTGGGTGGGGCACCGCGGTCTGGCGCGCGAGCGGGTCTGCGCCCTGCTCGTACGCACGCTCGGGGACACACTGCGCGTCATCGAGGACTTCGAACCGTCGTTCCCGGCGCCTTCGCGCCCCTGAGGCCGGCCATACGGAAGGGGCGGGAGCCGACCGGCCCCCGCCCCGATGTCCGCGCGCGCTACGTCAGTTGATGGCCTTGATCAGCTCACCGTTGGCCGTGTCGCCGCTGAGCTCCCAGAAGAACGTGCCGCCGAGGCCCGCCTGGTTCTTGTAGTTCATCTTCCCCGCGATGGTGGCCGGGGTGTCGTAGCTCCACCAGTTGTTCCCGCAGTGCGCGTACGCGGTCCCGCCGACCGTGCCGTTCGCCGGGCACTTGGTCTTCAGTTCCTTGTAGTCGTCGATGCCCTGCTCGTACTTGCCCGCGGCGGGCCCGGTCGCGGTGCCGCCGGGGGCCTTCTGGGTGACACCCGTCCAGCCGCGTCCGTAGAAGCCGATGCCGAGCAGCAGCTTCTGGGCCGGGATGCCGAGGCCCCGCAGCTTCTTGATCGTGGCGTCGGAGTGGTACGAGGGCTTCGGGATGCCGGTGTAGGAGGTGAGCGGCGAGTGCGGGGCGGTCGGCCCCTTCGCGTCCCAGGCGCCGAAGAAGTCGTACGTCATCGGGTTGTACCAGTCGACGTACTGGGCGGCGCCCGCGTAGTCGGCCGCGTCGATCTTGCCGCCCGCGGAGGCGTCCGCCGGGATCGCCGCCGTCACGAGGTTGCCGCCGCCGAACTTCGCGCGGACCGCGGCCATGAGCTTCTTGTACGCCTCTCGCCCGCTGGTGTCACAGGTCAGGCCGCAGGCGTTGGGGTACTCCCAGTCGATGTCGATGCCGTCGAAGACATCGGCCCACTTGGAGTTCTCCACCAGGTCGTAGCAGGACTGGGCGAAGGCCGCCGGGTTCTTCGCGGCCTCGGTGAAGCCGCCCGACCACGTCCAGCCGCCGAAGGACCACAGGACCTTGAGGTCCGGGTGCTTCTTCTTGAGCTTGCGCAGCTGGTTGAAGTTGCCGCGCAGCGGCTGGTCCCAGGTGTCCGCCACACCGTCCACGGAGTCGGCCGCGGTGTAGGCCTTGTCGGTGGCCGCGTAGGCGTCGCCCATCGCGCACTTGCCGCCCTGGACGTTGCCGAAGGCGTAGTTGATGTGCGTGAGCTTGGCGGCCGAGCCGGACGTCTCGATGTTCTTGACGTGGTAGTTCCGGCCGTAGACACCCCATTCGGTGAAGTACCCGACGACCTTGGAACCGGCGGCGGCCTTGGCCGTCGGGGTCCTGTCCGGTTCGGCGGCGGCGCTGCCGGCCCCGCCGAGGAGGCCCGCGCCGAGGACGGCGCAACAGGCGGTGGCGATCAGGGCCCGGAAGCCGGGGCGGGGGGAGTGCGGTCTGAGCATCATGTCTCCTCGTGGGGGGAAACCAGTGAGGCGCGGGGGAGGGGGAAGCGCTGCTGTGGACCTGCCGATGCGGTTGGCATGAACGCGGTAAGTCGTTCAACGGAACACTAGGAGGACTAGACCAGTGCGGTCAATGGTTCGGACCAATCATCTCGTCGGTGCCGATCCGCGGGTATCTTTCGAGTAAGCGGTCGTTAACTAGTGACTGGCTGCCGCCGATCGGGCATACTCAACGCGCCGCAGCCGCTGGTCAGCCGCTTCCGTGACCCGGGACGAGACCCTGGCCCGGCATCGTTTCCGGCGTCGCCGCCTCACCCTTCGCGGGCGTCCGCCGTAGCCCGACAGGGAGGAGAGCGTCATGCCCGACCACGCCCCGCAGCCGGTGGACCGTCAGCTGCCGACGGATGAGGCCAGGGATCTGCTCTCGCTCGTCCGGGACATCGTCCAGCGCGAGATCGCCCCGAAGGCGGCGCAGGAGGAGGAAGCCGGACGCTTCCCGCGGGAGATCTTCACCCTGCTCTCCGAGGCCGGACTGCTCGGGCTCGCCTACGACTCCGAGTTCGGCGGCGGCGACCAGCCCTACGAGGTCTACCTCCAGGTCCTGGAGGAGCTCGCCGCGGCGCGCCTGACCGTCGGCCTCGGCGTCAGCGTCCACTCGCTCTCCTGCCACGCGCTCGCCGGGTACGGCACCAAGGAGCAGCGGGGCGAACACCTGCCCGCCATGCTCGGCGGCGGGCTCCTCGGCGCGTACTGCCTCTCCGAGCCCGCGTCGGGCTCGGACGCCGCGTCCCTGCGCACGAAGGCCGTCCGGGACGGCGACGCATGGGTCATCGACGGCACCAAGGCCTGGATCACACACGGCGGCGTCGCCGACTTCTACACCGTGCTGGCCCGTACCGGCGGCGAGGGCGCCCGGGGCGTCACGGCCTTCCTGGTGCCGGGGGACGCCGAAGGGCTCACCGCGGCGGCTCCCGAGAAGAAGATGGGTATGAAGGGCTCGCCCACCGCGCAGATCCACTTCGACGGCGTCCGCGTCCCCGACTCCCGCCGCATCGGGGACGAGGGCCAGGGCTTCGCCATCGCGCTCTCGGCGCTCGACTCGGGGCGGCTCGGCATCGCCGCCTGCGCGATCGGCGTGGCCCAGGCGGCGCTGGACGAGGCGCTCGCGTACGCCACCCAGCGGCGGCAGTTCGGCCGGCCCATCGCGGACTTCCAGGGGCTGCGCTTCATGCTCGCGGACATGGCGACGCAGATCGAGGCGGGCCGGGCGCTCTATCTGGCCGCGGCCAGGCTGCGCGACGCGGGCCGGCCGTTCGCGAAGCAGGCGGCCATGGCCAAGCTGCTGTGCACGGACGCCGCGATGAAGGTGACGACGGACGCCGTGCAGGTCCTCGGGGGCTACGGCTACACCGTGGACTTCCCCGTGGAGCGCTTCATGCGGGAGGCGAAGGTGCTCCAGATCGTCGAGGGCACCAATCAGATCCAGCGCATGGTCATCGCCCGTCACCTCGCGGGCCCCGAGACGCGCTGAACTGGCTCCGGGGCACGGGCGGCGCCACCAGCCGGGCCCACTCCGGGTCGTGGTGTCCGGGCAGCGTCCGGCCGCGGTCGGCCCAGTGCCGGATCAGGGCACGGTAGATCGGCGGGGGCCGCGGCCGCGGGCGGGGGGGCGGGGGCGGGCGGGGGGGGGGGGGGGGGGGGGGGGGGGGGGGGGGGGGGGGGGGGCGGGGGGGCCGCGGGGGGGGGCGGGGGGGGGGAGGGGGGGGGGGGGGGGGCCCGCCCTGGGGGCTGTGGGCAGGGAGAGGCGGGGCGGGAACACGAGTGGGCCCGCGCCGAGGGACGGCGCGGGCCCACGAGTGTTCTGCGGGACTTACTGCTGCGGCGGCTGGGGCTGCTGGGGTTGCTGGGGTTGCTGGAATGGGGCGCCCGGCTGGAAGGGCGCTCCGGGCTGTACCGGCTGGGCGGCCTGCTGCTCCTCCGGCTGGGGCTGCGGCTGACCTTGTGGCTGGTGCGGGGCCTGCGGCTGGTGCGGGGCGGGGGGTTGCTGCGGATGACCCTGCTGGGGCTGCGGCTGCCAGGCCTGCGGGGGGCCCGGCTGCTGCGGGTAGGCCTGGGGCGGCACCTGCTGCTGGGGCGGCTGCGGCTGGCCCTGGGGCTGCGCATACGGCTGCGCGTGACCCTGCTGGGGGGCCTGCGGGTGGCCGTGCTGGGGTGCCTGCGGGTGGCCGTGCTGCGGGGCCTGGGGCTGCGTAGGAACGTACGGCTGCTGTGCCGGCTGCCCCTGCTGCCCGCCGTACGGCACCTGTCCCGGCTGCCCCTGGGCCACCGGCTGTCCCGGCAACGGCGGAGCCATGTGCGGCGGCGGGTTCCCGTCCGACGTCCAGAGCCCCTGCTGCTGCTGAGCCCGCACGAAGTCCTCGGCCACCATCGCGGAGAGGTTGAAGTACGCCTCCCGCACCTTCGGCCGCATCATGTCGAGGTCGACCTCCGCACCGGCGGCCAGGTGCTCGTCGAAGGGGACGACGACCACGCCCCGGCAGCGCGTCTCGAAGTGCGACACGATGTCATCGACCTTGATCATCTTGCCGGTCTCGCGCACCCCGGAGATGACGGTGATGGACCGCGAGACCAGATCGGCGTACCCGTGCGCGGACAGCCAGTCCAGGGTCGTGGACGCACTGCTCGCCCCGTCCACGGACGGCGTCGAGATGATGATCAGCTGGTCGGCGAGGTCGAGCACCCCGCGCATGGCGCTGTACAGCAGACCCGTACCGGAGTCCGTGAGGATGATCGGGTACTGCTTCCCGAGTACGTCGATCGCGCGCCGGTAGTCCTCGTCGTTGAACGTGGTCGACACGGCGGGGTCGACGTCGTTGGCGATGATCTCCAGCCCGGAGGACGCCTGCGAGGTGAACCGGCGGATGTCCATGTACGAGTTGAGGTACGGGATCGCCTGGACGAGGTCACGGATGGTGGCCCCGGTCTCGCGCCGCACGCGCCGCCCGAGCGTACCGGCGTCGGGGTTGGCGTCGATGGCGAGGATCTTGTCCTGCCGCTCGGTGGCCAGCGTCGAACCCAGCGCGGTGGTCGTGGTCGTCTTGCCCACGCCGCCCTTGAGGCTGATGACGGCGATCCGGTAGCAGGAGAGGACCGGCGTCCGGATCAACTCCAACTTCCGCTGGCGCTCGGCCTCTTCCTTCTTGCCGCCGAGCTTGAACCGCGAACCGCCGCCCGCGGGCCGGCTGCTCTTCGTCTTCGGCTTGGTGTTGCGCAGCAGCCGGTCGGAGGAGAGCTCCACGGCGGCGGTGTAGCCGAGGGGAGCTCCCGGGTTGGTGCGCTCCCGCTGATCGTGCTGGAGGGGCTGGGGCCAGGCGGCACCGGTACGGGGGTCGATGGGCGGCTGGCCCGGCTGGCCCGGCTGGCCTTGCTGAGGTGCCTGGGGCGCCTGCGGCTGGGGCTGGGCGGCGACGGGAGGCAGGTGCTGGGGGGCGGGCTGTTGGGGATGGGCGGGCGGCTGCGGCTGGGCCGGGGCCGGGGCCTGGGGCTGCGGCGCCTGCGGCTGCTGGGCCGGAATCGGCTGCTGCCCGTGGGGAGCGGGCGGCTGCGGGAACCCGTAGCCACCGCTCTGTGCGGGGGAGTTGGGCGCGGCAGGGGCAGGTACTCCCGGCTGCGGGAAACCGTACGCGGCCTGCGGGACCGGGGCCTCGGGCGCGGTGGGGGCAGGGGCAGGGGCAGGGGAGGGCGTCGGCGCGGGGGGCTGCGCGGGCGTGAACGGCGCGCCGGGCGCCGCCTGCGGGAAGCCGTAACCGCCGCTCTGCGGAGCCTGCGGCGGAACCGGAGCCTGCGGCTGAACGGGAGCCTGGGGCTGAACGGGAGCCTGGAGCTGCGGCGGCTGAACCGGTGCGTGCGGCTGGGGCTGCGGCGGAACCGGAGCCTGTGCCTGTACGGGTTCGGGGGTGGGGGCAGGGGTGGGGGCGGGCGCCGGCTCGGCCTGAACCGGCGGTGCGGTAGGGGCACTCTGCGTCGGCACCGGCCACTGGGGTGCCGGGGCCGGAGCCGCGGGCTGGTAGGTGGGCGGCAACGGCGGCACTCCGCTCTGCGGCGGGGGCGGCGGAGTCCAGGAGGACGGCACGGAGTCCTGTACGTCATCGGCGGCGACCGCGGGCACGGCGTCCTGCGGCGCGTCATCAGCCTCGGACTCGGACTCGGCCTTGGATGCCAACTCAGGCTCCGGCTCCGGTTGCGACTTCGGCTCGGGCGCCGAGGCGGCGGCACGCTTCTCGATCTCCCGCTGGAGGGCACGCGCGGAGAACCGCATGGTGGCACCACTCTCGAGATCGCCGCTCCCGAGATCACCGTTCCCGAGATCACCGCTCCTGAGATCACCGCTCCCGAGATCACCGCTCTCCGCTACGGGCTCGGTGACCTCGGTGCCGCGCTCGGACTCCTCCGCACCCACCTCGGACGAGCCACCGGAGCCCACGCCAGGCGCCGACTCCTCGGCCTCCGCCCCGGCCTCCGCCTCGGTCTCGGCCTGCACCTCGGCCTCCGCCCCGGCGCCGTCCCCCGCCTCAGCATCCACCTCCGCCTCGGCAGCGGCCTCGGCCTTGGCAGCGGCGAGGGCGTCGACCTCGTTCTTCGGTACGACCCCGGTCACGTGCACGGAGGCGGCGGGCCCGGCAACAGCGGAGCTCCAGTCGGTGACCCCGCCACCGGACGCCACGGGAGACACGGCCCCGGAGTCCGTCTCCTCCGTCTCCTCCGGCCCTTCTTTCTCTCCCGTCTCTCCCGTCTCACCCATGTCCTCGTCCCGAGCCGCAGCCTGGAACCCGCTCCCCACCGGCAGCTTCGGCACCACGGTGGGAACGGAAGGCGCGGGCGCTTCCGCCGGCGCATCGGCAGGCTCGGCAGGCCCGGCCGGAGCCGCGTGCAGAGGCGGAACGGGCCCCGCAGGCGGAACGAGGGGGACGGGCGGAGCGGCGAAGGAGGGCACGGCCGGAGCGGACGGAACGCCCGTGTCCGCCTCACCCGGAGCCGCCACCGACGGATCCGGCGCAGCCGAAGGGGAGACACCCGAGGCCGAGACACCCGAGGCCGAGGCACCGGATGCCGACGACGTGGCCGAAGTCGCCGACACGGCCGACACCGCCGACGTCGAGGGCGTCTCACCAGCACTACCGGAAGCGTTCTGCGTGTACCAGGCGGGCGGCGCGTAGTCGATGGTGAACTCGCCCGTCGTCTCGGCGGCGGACTCCGCGTCGGACTGATCATCGACGGGTGAGTCCCAGCCCCCGCGGATCTCGTCCCGATCGCTGTTCACAATGCCTCCTGGTGTGGTCGAGCACCCTCGTGCCGTGGTGGGGGGCGACCGTTCCTGTCGTCCGATCCGCCTGGCTCTCCCCGTTGAGGACGCGCACGACCCGCTCGCGGGTTTCTGGCGGCGCGCCCTGCCCCAGACTAATCACCAAAACCACCGGTACGGCAGGGCAGCCCACCTCGCCCGCACTGTCCACTGCGTCACGCCCCGCCCGGAAGTGCTCCACGTACGCGCGAAGGTGACGGACAAATCGCCTACCAGGGCATAGAGCATGCTGATTTCACAGCGAAGTCCGCCTCCGCCCGGCCTCCGCCCGACCTCAGTCCATCCGTCGGGCGGCACCCAACAATCCGGTCTCGGCGTCGGTGGCCTGCGTCATCACGTACTGCCGGTCACGATCGGCGCACCACAACGTCACCCCGTCCGCGAGCGTCGGCAACGAATCGACATCCCCGCCCGGCAGCGCCAGTTCCCGCCCGATCAGCGTGGCTTCGTCAGGCGAAACGCGCTGTACCCCCACAAGCCGGGCCTGCCGCATCAGCCGGGGGGCGACAGGGCTGAGGTAGGGCAGCACCGTCAGCACCGACTGCCAGGGCCCGGCCACGACCCGCCCCCGAGGCGGCCGCATCCCGCAGTCCCGCACCACGAGCACAGGACTCCCCGCCGAGGCGCCCTGCGGCGGCACCCGTCCCACGTCATGCACGGCCATCCCACTGGGCCCGACCCCCAGCGCCTGCACCAGCTGCGCCCAGGCCCCGGCCCGCCCGGTCTCCACGGCCACCCGCGTCCCGATGGCGGCGGCCCGCAACGCGATGACCTGAGCCGTCCACAATCCGCCGATGAACACCATGTCGTACGGAGTCGGGCGGTTGAGGCCGAGAGTGGCCGGCCGGCCCTCCGCGTCCACCCCGATCACCACCCCGTCGTCCCCGATGGGCAGGGCGAGCGCGTCCACCTGGTCGGGCGGGAGCACGTGCCGTCCGTGCCGGGGCCCCAGCAGCCCGAACCCGCCACGCACCGCCGACGCAGACCCCGGAACCGTCACCGGGCACCCCCCAGCGGAAGCGTCGCCAGCATCCCGGGCAGCTGCTCCCGGTCCAGTCGCAGCAAACCCGTCCCGGCCTCGCGTGCTCCTCGCTCCAGGACCTGCCGTGCCGCCGCGAGTTCGGCGTCGCTGCGGCCCGTCACCCGCACATGGCCGCTCAGGGCGATCTCCTGCCGCGCGCCCCGCCCGAGCGTGAGACTGAACGTCGTGGCGAGCGCCGGGACCCCGGTGAGAAGCGCGACGAGCTGAGACAGCGCAGGTGTACCGGCGCCGCCGAGCCGAGGCCAGCGTCGTACCCAGTACGTCGTGTGCCGACGGTTGTCGCACCGCCACGCGTGCGGGGACTCCTCGGTCCTGCGCTCCGGCAGTTCCGCACGCCCGGCCTGCGCGGTCATCAGAGGATTGGCGCAGGCGGAGGTGGCCACAGCGGCGGCCACCTCGTCCTCGTCCAGCACCGTCACCCGGAATCCCGTCCCGGTCAGTCGGCTGGAGAGCTGGTCGGCGGCGCGCACCAGGCACTTCTGGGCCCCTATGAGACCACCTCCGCGCGCCGCGACGGCCTCCGGGCACAGCTCCGGGTCCAGCTTGAGGGCGATCCACGTGATGCGCACGGCCGGTGCGCCGCTCCGGGCCTGTAGCGGCGCGTAGTTGCTGACGGCCACGGACTGCTGAGGCAGGTGCAGGGCGGGAGCGGGCTGTGTATGGAGCACTATCTGTGCCGATACCAACCGGATCCCGTCCACTTCGAGCGCCTCGCGGACCAGCCCGACCGGCAGCGGATGCCGCCCCCGCTCGGCCCGCAACGCGGTCGCGTCGGACTCGACCTGCAACACCACCGTCAGGAACGTCCCGTCCCCGACCATGCCCACCTGCCGCCGGGAACGACCGCTGTAGGCATACGTCCGCAGGGCTGGATCGCATTCGACAGCCGGGGCGAAGGAGGGGTCCGTGCCGTGCGGCACCGGGACTCCGGCCGAGCGCCGCACGCGCCTTCGGAACGCCCGTGCGGTGGCCGGCCACTCATGCCACGGCCGGCCTTGGCGACGCCCGAGGGCGAAGAACACCAGGACGGCCGCGACCGCCACCGCTGGTGCGACCGCCGGCGGACCGACGATCCAGGCCGCCCCGGTCAGGGCAAGGGCCAACTCCACGAGCACCACGGGGCGCAGCCGAGACCAGCCGGCTCGCGGCGAGCGGAACGTGAGGCGAGGAGCGAAGGCGCTGGGGGAGGGCGCCGCGGGCGCAGGGGCCGCCGGTGCCTGTGCCCGCGTCCCGGACTCAGGACGACGCCGCCCTGGCCGGGTCCGCACAGTCGTAGCCATCGGCACAACCCCTCGTAGAACTCCCAAACCGTCAAGCCGCGCCCGCACTTGAGACCGCTCGGCCTCACCCACCTCACACGCGCGATCACACAACAGGCATAGTAGGGGGCCGGTCTGACAGCGGAGGGTCCGGGCAAGCGTTCCGGCACCGCTCGGGGCGCAACAGTCACCCACGATCGCTCACGGGGGAACGCGGACGCGCATGGCATCACGTCGGGACGAACTCAACGCCTACACCTTCGCGAAGCGCCGCGCACTGGCCGCCTTCGTGCAGCCCTCACCGTCGGGCTCGGAGGAAGGAGCCCCGCGTCCGCTGCGCGCGGTGGTGCCCGGTCTCATCGTCGCCGTGGTCGTCCTGGCGGTGTTCGGGGCGTGGAGCATGTTCCGGCCGGCGGCGAAACCGGGCTGGGACAAGCCCAAGGAGCACGTCATCATCGCGAGCGACTCGACGACCCGCTATGTCGTGCTCGAAACCGGCGGCAAGCGCCAACTGCACCCCGTACTCAACATGGCGTCCGCGAAACTCCTCCTCGACTCGGGCAAGGGCGACGTCATCAAAGTCGATGAGTCGATCCTCGACAAGGGAAAGATCCCGCACGGCGCCACGATCGGCATCCCGTACGCTCCCGACCGCCTGCCCTCCGCGTCCGAGGCGGGTACGGCCAAGCGCTGGGCGGTGTGCGAGCGCCCCGTCGAGGGAGGCAGCAGCATCCAGAAGGCCGCGTTCGTGCTGGGGGACCAGGACCGGAACAGGACCGAGGGCCGCCAACGCCTGCGGAACGGCCAGCTGTTGTACGTCGTCGGCCCCGACAAGGCACGGTACGTGGTCGACGCGCGCGGCACCGCGTACCGGATCGCGGAGAAGGAACACCGCGAACTCCTGCTGCGTGTCCTCGTGCGAGCGGGCCGTGAACCGCAGCGCGTGTCCAAGCAGTGGCTCGACACGCTGCATTCCGGCGGCGCCATCGCGTTCCCCGAGATCGAGGGCGTCCCCGGGGCCGACGCGAAGGTGCCGGGCCTCCAGGACCGGGCGGCCGACAAGGTCGGCATGATCATCAAGGCGACCGACGGTGACAGGGCACAGCAGTACGTGGTCCTGCCCGGACGCATCGCCCCGGTGTCCGACTTCACCGCGAAACTGCTCCTCGGCAGTCCCGACCTCGTCGATCTGAAGCAGGACGGCAGGGCCCGTCCACTGAGCGCCGGAGCCTTCACCCCCGAGACGGAGGAGTTCAGGCCGGGGGCCAGGTGGCCGCGTGAGATGCCGACGGCGGTCAACGACGCCTCGACCACGGACGGCAGCCGCAACACCGTCTGCAACGTCCTGCGCGACGTCGACGCCGACGACGGCGCCACCACCCTCAGCACGTGGGCGGGAACCGATTTCCCGGCCCCGCTCCCCACCGGCTCGTCGAGCGCCTACGTGACCCCCGGTTCGGGGCAGCTCTACCGGCAGTTCCTCGGCTCCGAGACCAAGGCGGGCGCCGTCTTCCTGGCCACTGACACGGGCCTTCGGTACGCGATGCAGTCCAACAGCGACAGCGCCACGGACGATGCGGGCATCGGCACCTCCGCCGCGCAGCGCAAGCGGCAACAGCAGGAGGCACAGCAGGCCCAGACCCGCCTCGGCTACGGCGATACGGACGTGACCCTGATCCCCGCGGCCTGGTCCGCGTTCCTGCCCACAGGACCGCGCCTGTCGACGGCCGCGGCTCGCCAGCCGCAAGGTGCCTGAGGATTTGGAGGGGGGCGCTGAGATGACGTACGCAACCGCCACGTCCCTTGTGCGGGCACGCCGCGTTTCGAGGGGAGGCGCGAGGAGAGCCGCGAGGGGAGCCGTGGCGACGGCCGCGGCGGCCCTGGCGCTCGGGGTGGCCACGCCGACGCCTGCCGTCGCCGGTCCGTCGTGGTCCGGGCAGTGCACGTTCCCGAACAAGAAGTACGAGGGCCGCCCCTGGTCCCTGCAACGCGTTCTCCTGGACGAACTGTGGCTCCAGTCCCGGGGCAAAGGCGTGCGTGTGGCGGTGATCGACACGGGCGTGGACACCAGGAACCCCCAACTGAAGCCCGCGGTGGACGCCTCACGCGGCCGCAACTACCTGCCGGCCAAGGACGACAAGGGGGAGAAGATCGACCGCGGGAAGGCGAACGGCACGACGGACACGGTCGGCCACGGCACGCGCGTGGCGGGCATCATCGCGGCCCGTCCGGCCAAGGGCACCGGTTTCGTGGGGCTCGCCCCCCAGGCGACGATCATCCCGATCAAGCAGAACGACGCGGAGGGCCACGGCACCGCGGAGACCCTCGCGGCATCCATCGACTACGCGGTCGACGCCGGCGCGGACATCATCAACATCTCCCAGGACACCGCGAACGCGGCCGAACCCTCTCCGGAACTCAAGCAGGCGGTGGACAGGGCGCTGGGCCGCCGGCGGTTGATCGTCGCGTCGGCAGGCAATGACGGTCTGGGCGGCAACGTCAAGAAGACCTACCCCGCCTCATACGAGGGCGTCCTCGCGGTGGCGGCCTCGGACCGCAACAACGAACGAGCCGCCTTCTCCCAGTCCGGCGACTTCGTCGACGTGGCGGCCCCGGGCGTCGACATGATCTCGACGGTCCCCCTGGGCGGCCACTGCGCGGACAGCGGCACCAGTTTCGCGGCCCCGTACGTCGCGGGCCTCGCGGCCCTCATCAAGTCCGCACACCCCGACTGGACCCCACGCCAGATCACGGCCCAGATCCAGCAGACGGCGGAACGCTCGGTGCCCGGCCACGACCGCCTGGTCGGCTGGGGCGTGGCGGACCCGACCCGCGCCTTGACGGAAGACGACCACCCACTCGAACACCCCACAGCCAGAGAGGGCCTGCGCCGAGCCCAGGCCCCAACCCCCGCGGATCTCCACCTAGGAGAAACCGCAGAGGAACGCACGGCCCGCCTCGCCACGTACGTGGCTGTGGGCGCCGTCGTGGTGGTGGCGGGGCTGGGTGGGGTGGGGGTGGCGGTGCGGGATGCCGGGCGGCGGAGGAACCAGGGACGGCGGAACGGTTTGACGGGCCAGAAGTAGCGAGACCCTCATGGCGCTCGGTCTGCTGCACCTGTTTCACGATCCGGCCAGTACCCTTGCTCACATCTCCTGGGATACGTGCATCGGGCACCCTCAAAAATGGTCGACCTCTTCACCGTCCGGGACCTTGTAGCAACCTGACACAACGTTGAGGCTGAGCATCGGATGGTCACTCTTTGACATCTTGACGATCCTGATGCTCGCCTTTTCCTTGTCGTTGTCGGCGACCAAGGTAAGGCTCTTGTTCTTGCTGGTGTTCGGTCCGTACTCGACGATCTCCCACCCGTGTTTCGGGAGTTCTCTCTTCAGGGCAGCCATTGCTTCATCGAGATCACTCGCGGAGGCGGGAGTAAAGCTCCATGGGTGGAGAATACTGAAGTGGGTCTTCGTGTCCTTGCCCGAGCATCCCGTGACCCCCGGGTGATTTTCAGATGCCTTTCCTTTCACCTGAATAATTTCGTAAATCTCACTGGAAAGCCTTTTCATCTTGTCGACAGCGTCGCGTGAGGTGCTTGTGCCGGCGGACGGGGCGCCCCCGCCTTCCTCATCAGTCATGCCACATCCAGTCAGGAACGTGAGTGCAATGGGTAGGGATAGCATGGAACTGCGAATTCCAGTTTTCATTCTGCAGTGACTCCTACTTCGCGCGCATCAATTCTTCAGGCGGCGTCCTTGGTGCAACTGACGGTCCCTCTATCAGTTCCACCTCCCCGTCCATCCCTGCTACCACCCGCGCCTGATTGAGTAGACTCAGGGAGTTCTCGTCCCAGTAGCCGCTGTGGCCATGCGTATCCGTGGTCATTTGGTTGGCGCCGAAGCTCGAGTCGCTGGGGATAATGAATCGGTCCCCGCCGTGACCGAAGCGGCCGAAGTTCGGAACGAGATCTCCCTCGGCTTCCGCGTTCCAGACATGCCCCTTGGGGACATCCATCTCCTCGGCCCCCGACACCTTGACGCCAGGGCTGCCCGCAAAGATGACGTCATCGGTGTTGAGTTGACCTGTCTGGGCCGCTGCGCCGACAAGGGTCGTTCCATATGAATGAGAGATCACCGTCCGGTGCGGTTCCGCGTCGCCCGTGTGCGAGGTTTCAAGGCCGTCCATGAACCTGTTGAGCGCGGGCGCGCCATCGTACGCGTAGTGTTCAAACGGCGCGTCCTTGGGAACGCTGTCAGGTGCGTCATAGCCGAGCCAGGCGATGGTGGAAACAGATTTCCCGTCGGCCAATGCGTCGGCCGAGTTCCAAATGTTGACCGAGCGATTGATGTCGCCATCGATGCTTCCGAGCGATGCTGATGTCCCGGGCACGTAGACCGCCTGGTGATCGGCGGTGTCCGGATTCCCGTTGGCTACGATTGCCCGACCGTCCCCCTCAGTGTCGAACCCGAGCAAATACGCCTGAGGCACTCCATTCGTGCCAGAGGCGTCGAAACGCTCCTGGATCGCGTTCATACCGTCGATAGCTTTGTGAGCGTCCTTTCGCGCCGCCTCCCATTCCGTCCATTCGCGGGTAGGGACGCCCTTCGTGATGACCCCGGTCATCGGGTCGACGAAGTCCGTGGACCGCAGGGGCTCCGGATGCCTCTTCAGCCACGTTTCGTACTCTCCCTGCGCTACCCCCCGGGCCTCGGCGAGCACCGTACGGTTCGCCTCGTCCCGGACTGTGGCGGGCAATCCGTCGAGATCGCCCACAGACTTCGGCCGCATGGCGATCCACGCCGCCTTCTCATCTGTGCTGAGCTTGTTCCACCACTCCGCATTGGCCTTCGGGCCACCCTCCTTGGGCGGCTGCGGCGTCGAGTCGAGGTATTCCCTGCCCGCCGCGTTCACACCCTTGGTGTCCGACAAGGCGTCGGCCCAGTCCCGATCGCTGACGACCAGATCGTCGTCGGCCTTCAGTGCCCGTAGCTTAGGAGCCCACTTCACGTCGGCCTCGGTTGCCTCCCTGAGGGCCGTGGCGATCGCGTCCGCGCATTCCTGGGCGAGGCGGAAGTTGGGGTTGGGGTCGAAACTGGCAGCCTGGCGACCAATGGCCGAAGCTGTGTCATCCGTCAGACCGGTGACTGTGCCGCCCTCTGGGGTCTTGCCGTCCTTGCTCTTTTCTCCGCCGGGAGGATAGGTGACCGAGCCGTCGGAGTGCACGGTGAGTTTCGCGGACCGGGCATCCGCCAAGGCTGCGTCAAGCTTCCTCTTGGCCGCTTCGACCTCATAGGCGAAGGCGTCGAGGGCAGAGCTGATGAGCCCACATTCAACCTGTATGTAGTGGAAGTTCTTCCCCAGCTCGGTTAGCTGACGGATGGCAGCCGTAGCAGCCTTTCCCTTCAAAGACTTCCGCATCGCTACTGTGACTTGCGTCAGTACCCGGTCGTTGGCAGCGCTCGCCACATCAGAGGCGCGGCGGTATCCGTTGGCTGCCTCCACGAACTCGGTGGGTTTAAGAGCCTTGAGTGTCGCGAGATCCATGACTTCCGGTTACCGCCCCTTGCTGCTTCCACCGATTGCTGGAGTGTCGCTGTATTGCACTTTCATATTGCCGATTTCAGCCATGACCGCTTCGTCAGTCTTGAGCTGATCGTTGCCGACCTTCTCCAGTAGGCCCGCGAGATTTCCGCAGCGTCGGCTCACTTTCTTGGCGTATCGCTCCCAGGAGTCGTGCACGTCCTTTTGGGCGCCGGCAGTCCGGCAGCCAGTGTTCGCCCCCAAGCCCTTCTGGCCATCGGAGAGTGCCCCAAGCGCCTTGCTGACGTCCTCACGGAGCAGACCGACATCGTGACTGGCCTTGGACCAAGCGGACTTGTTGGACACCAGTGTGCCGAAGTCTGTCTCGGGCGAGGGCTCTGCCTGATTGAGTTGCATCTCTGTCGAGTGCCGTGTGGCTGCCGTGGCCTTGAGCCGCTCCCACTCTTCCCAAGCCATGCGGGTCTTCCTTCCTCCGGGCGCAGCGCGCGCAGGCGTCTGACCCGGGTGAGGTTAGCGGCAGTTGCTGGTCACGTACCTGAGTACGGATACTCAGTCAGGACGAGTAGCGCGCCTGTCGACCCGAGGGCACACGGGTGACATGGTGCCAGGTGTAGCGGGTGTGCCTGAGTCGAGGGCGATGGTGAGTCGTGCGCACGGTCGGACTTCGCGAACGGAGGCGCTATGGCGCACATGCCGAACCCCAAACGCCGTGCAAGGGTGTTGAGTTGGCCCCTACATGACCGGTGGCTAGAGTGGCGTATGCACGATTAGTGACTACCGGGCCACCGCGCCCACGAGGGCACAAGACAGGCCGGTAACGGGGAGGGAAAGCATCGTGCTTCCAACGGATGGACATGGGGGGACGTCACCTCCGTCAGGCGCCGATCTGAAGCGCGGCTTAGAGGCTTTGAAGACGTTCCGCCGACGCATCAACACGCTGCTCACAGAGTTCGAGGGCTCGGCCGGAAGCGCGTCGAAGGTCGGGACACAGAAGGTCTCCCGCACCTCGTTCAGCGGCACGGGTAGCGCCTTCCCCGAGGCCGACGGGCTGTACTCGCAGTACGACCAGGTACACGAAAGGCTGACCTCGCTCTCGAAGATGCTCGGTGACCAGATCGAGGCGATGGGGATCGCCGTTCATGGCGCGGACATCGGCTTCGACAACCTCGAAGATGATCTGCGGCAGCGCTTCTGGACGATCCAGACCAGGATCGACCGCGAGCAGGGGGCGGCCGGGCGCGAGCGTGGCGGTCGGCCGGACGAGCAGGGTGGCCACGGCAGCGACAAGTCCGGGGCGGGGTGGTCCTAGTGGGCTTCGAAGGACACCGGCTGAACGACATGATCGACTTGGTCGAGCAGGCGAAACCAGGCGACTTGGAGAGTGCCGGCGAGGCGCTATTGAAGGCGCGGGACGCGATCGCCGCGGCAGCCGAGGAACTCGGTCAGCACATCGACAGGGTCGACTGGGAGGGCGAGGCGGGCCGGGCCTTTCGCAAGTGGGGCAAGAACCTGGTCAAGGACACGCACAAACTCTCCGACTTCGCTGACACCGCTGGAACGCACATGGGCTCCGCGGGGGCTGGGTTGGCATCGGTACGGAGCTCGATGCCGCCGCGCGACAATCGGGCCGATGCGAAGACTGTGGAGGACATCCCCTCCCCGAAGAGGGTTGAGGGGAACGATGAGTACGTCGCCGCTGTCAAGGCGGAAAGGCACCGCCAAGAGGCGATCAACCAGATGAATCGGCTGGCGTCCTTCTACCGGGTCTCGCAGGAGGGGATGGCGCGGCAGCAGGCACCCGCGTTTTCGGCGATGCCCAACGTGGGCATGCCGCAGCCGGATCGGAGGAGAACCCCCATCACTCCCGGAGGGGGCCAGGGCGTACAGCCCTCTGGTTCGGCAGCCGCAGTTGCTCAAGCAGCCTCCTTTCCCGACCCAACTGATCTCAAGGGGGCGGGTGACAGTGCCCCGGGGGGCGGTGGCTCCCCAGTACCGAGGGGGGAAGTGCACGGCCCCACCGCCGTTCCGGATCGTCCTGTGGGCATGGAGATCAACAGTGTCCACACGTTGCCCCCACAGTTCGTAGCCCCCGGGCCTGGTCCTCATGTTCCAGTCCCTGGGCCCGTGCCGCATGACATCGGTCCGGTTTCCCCGGTCGGCAGCGGACGTATCCATCCGACGGTCGGTGGGCCCACCCCACGCACGCCTGCTCCCGCAGGCAACGGGAAAGCGACGACGTCGGCTCAGGGCCGGGCGGGCAACTCAAGAGGAGTGCCTGACGCCGCTGGGCGCCCGGCGGCACCGCCCTTCGGGCGTGCGGGCCCCACCGGTCCATACGCACAAGGGCGGACCATCAGTGGTCCGACGGCATCAGGACAACCAGCAATGGGGCGCAGCGTCACCGGCGGCACTCCGCGACCTGTCGGGGCGCCGGGCCAGCCTCCTGGAGGCCGGAACAGTGCTGCTGGAGGCAGAGCCCAAGGTGTGATCGGGGGTCGGCCTGCTTCGAGCCCCGTCGCGGGTGCGGGCGGGCCAAGAGCGCTGCGAGGGCCCGTCATCGGCGCTGCAGGGCCGGGAATCTCCGGAACGGAGCGTGGCAGTGGCGGCCAGCGCGGAGTCAGAGGAGGGGCTTCTCAAGGCTCTGCCGACCGGGGGCAGACCCCTCGCCGTCTCCCGGGGTTCTTGGGTGGCATTGTCGGAACACCGTCTGGACGCATGTCTACCGCGAAAGAGACTAGAGAGGGATTCACGGTCGGTGGTGCGGGCTTGGTGCGAGGAACTGCGGATGATCAGCAGCGGTCCACCTCTGAAGGGGACGGGATGACGCAGGAGCCCGACTGCGTGGTCAGCGCTGAAGAGAGGCATCTACGGGATGGACAGTAGCGCCCTGCATCACCAGTGATCCGTTAGTCGCGAGCGAGGAAGTGCAGGGCATGAAGGCAGGATTCGGTCAGGTCGGCAGCAGATGGGTGCCGTTGGCAGGGCTTGGGCAGAGACGCTGCAGTCGCGTGGCCACGGTGGCCGGGGTGCTGACACTCTTCGCGGTGGGGGCGGCGCCCAGCGTCGCGGCCGACGACGTTCAGTCCAAGCAGTGGTACTTGTCAGCGATGAAGGCCGATGAACTCTGGAAGTCCAGCACGGGTGTGGGCGTCAAGATTGCAGTGATTGACACCGGCGTCTCACGGACGCCCTCTCTCAAGGGACGGGTGGAGCCCGGCAAGGACTTCGCGGGCGTGAGCGGCGGACCCTTGGATGATTACGACGGTCACGGGACCACAATGGCGGAACTCATCGTGGGAACGGGGCGAGGAGGGCTCAAGGGTCTGGCTCCCGGAGCCGAGGTTATCTCCTTTCGCATCGGTCTGGGCAAGCGCTTTGACGACAAGCCGGATAGAGTGCCTGCTGCCATTCGTGCCGCTGCCGACAGTGATGCGCAGATCATCAGCATGTCGTTCACCAGTGAGTACATGAGCCCCACCGAGAAGAAGGCCGTGCAATATGCCCGGTCCAAGGGGAAGCTGCTGTTCGCTGGTGTCGGAAACGATGCGGAGAAGAAGAACTACATCGGCTATCCGGCTGCGTACCCGGAAATCACTGGAGTGTCCGCCGCTGACAAGACGGGCAGGGTGGCGAAGTACTCGGAATTCGGCGCCTTCGTCGACCTCGCCGCCCCCGGCCTCGGCATCCCCCACTGGTGCGACGCCACCTTCCGCTCCTACTGTGACGAAGGCGGTGGCGGGACCAGTTCCGCCACCGCCATCGCCTCCGCCTCCGCCGCCCTCGTCTGGTCCAAGCACCCGGACTGGACCGCCAACCAGGTCCTCCGCGTCCTCATCGACACCGCCGGTCGCGACTGGCCCAAGGACGAGCCCAGTGACTACCTCGGCTACGGGCTGATCCGTCCGGCCCGCAATGTCGTCAAGGGCGAGGGCAAGCCCGGCCCCGCCGACGTCGATCCGATCACGAACAAGAAGACACCGGGTGCCGGCCCCGACGCCGACGGTGCCGCTCCTTCCGCCTCGGGTTCCGCTCCGGTCGCGTCCTCGCAGCCCGCGCGGAAGAACCCGCGGAAGAACGCTTCGGACGGCGAGCCGGCCGCGGCGGTGAAGTCGTCCGACGACGACAGCGGCCGGCCGTGGCTGGCACTCGGCGGTGCCGCCGCAGTCGCCGTGATCGGCGGCGGCGCCTTCGCGGCGGTGCGAGCTCGACGCCGGGCCTGAACTCCGCCAGAACCACCCGCCCCATTCCAACGGACGCTCGTGAAGGGAGCCAGCCGTGTCTGACGGCCAGAAGTTGAACAACCAGCAAGTGGCACTTCTGAAGAAAGAGATCGTGGGCAAGTACGACTCGGTCCAGAAGCAGCTCAAGCGCCTCCAGGGCACCCTCGACACGATGGAGGGCAACTGGCGGGGCATCGGAGCACATGCCTTCGACAAGAAGCAGACCGAGATCAACGAGCACATGCGGGCGATCGGCAACATCCTGGTGGACTTCCTCGAAGGCATCAGCGGCAACGAGAAGCTCGTGGACGGCCTGGAGGATCAGGTCCAGTCGACGATGAACAGCATCGACGTCCAGTACGGCGGCAAGCACTCGGCCATCAGCAGCTACTGAGCGCCGGCGCACCGAGCAGGAAACAACCACGGAGAAACGGGGCAGGCATGGCAAACGTTCACCTCGACGAGCTCGCCGTCAAGTACGGCGGCCTCGACGCCATCACCACCGAACTCGGCATCCAGGCCAAGCAACTCGAAGCCGACCTCGCCGACATCAAGCGCGCCGTGGCCAAGGTGGCCGAGGGCTGGGAGGGCGAGGCGCACACGGCGTACACCGTCAAGCAGAAGGAATGGGACAGGCACGCGGAGGCCATTCACCGCGCCCTTGTGGAGATCGGCCAGAAGGTCGGCCAGGCCGGCGGTGACTACCGCGGCGGCGACCTGAAGGGCGCCAGCTACTTCCAGTGAGCCCGCGCAAGAGCGGGATGAAAAGGCAGTCGTAGGACATACGGTCCCAGGGCGTACAGGCCCGGGACGTACGGTCCCAGGACGTACAGGGGTGGACGCGCGCGGGAGGCGTCCACCCCTTCCCTTGTCCCGTCTATGCCGTATATGCCGTCTATCCCGTCTGTGCCGTCCCTCACTCCGCGGGAAGTCCGCCGTTGCGCGGCGAAGGCTCCAGGTCGAACTCCCCGTCCCGCGCCCCCAGCACAAAGGCTCGCCACTCCGCCTCCGTGTACCGCAAAACCGTCTCCGGCTCCAGCGACGACCGCATCGCCACCGCGCCCCCGGGCAGATCCGCGATCTCGACCCGCTCCTCGTGGTGCTCGGTGCCGGGAGCGCTGCGCCACTCGACGCCGGAGATGTCGAGGGCGTAGAGCTCCTCCTTCTCGCGCTCCTTGCGAGCCTTGGTCTGCGCCTCGGATTCGGGTGCGTCGGTCATGGCGGAAGGGTCCCTTCACAACGTACGAAAGTGCTGTGGACTCAGCCTACTTGGGCCGCTCCGCCGCTGTTCAGAGGTTGGGAAGGCCCGCGGTTGCGCGCTCAGTGCTCCCCGGCCACCAGCCCCGTCTGCACCATCGGCTTCCCGCGTCTGCGCGAGACGAAGATCCCCCGCCCGGCAGGCATCGGCCGCGGCCGTACGCCGCCCAGGATGTCGCCTTCGTCAGGGTCACCGGCCAGGACCACTCCCTGCGCGCCCAGCTCCTTCATCCGCTGCATGAACGGCTCGTACGCCGCCCGTCCCGCGCCCGCCGTCGAGCGGGCGATGATGAAGCGGACGCCCACGTCCCGCGCGAAGGGCAGCAGCTCGGTGAGGGCCCCCAGCGGGTTGCCGCTGGAGGTGGACACCAGGTCGTAGTCGTCGACGATCACGTACACCGTCGGGCCCCGCCACCAGCTGCGCTCACGGAGCTGCCGCGCGGTGACGTCCGCCGTCGGGGTGCGCCGCTGGATCAGGTCGGCCAGCGCGGCCATGTGGTGCTCCATGGCGTTGGACATGGGGATGTACTCGGCCAGGTGGGAGGCCGGGGCTGCGTCGAGGAGAGTGCGGCGGTTGTCGACGACGAAGAGCTTGCAGACGTCACCGCTGTAGCGCTCCGTCAGCCGCTGGATGAGCAGCCTCAGCAGGTTCGACTTGCCCGACTCGCTCTCGCCGAAGACGAGGAAGAACGGGTCCTGCTCGAAGTCCACGAAGACCGGTTCGAGGTTGTTCTCGTCGAGCGCGAAGGAGACACCCCGGTCGGGGAACACGTTGCCCGGGGGGAGTTGCGCGGCCGGCAGTTCACGCGGCAGCAGGCGCACGGCCGGCGCGCCGGGCTGCGCCCAGTGCCGGGCCACCTCGGCGGTGAGCGCGGCCGTCGCGTCGGCGAGGTCCGTGTCCGAGGAGAGCCCGTCGATGCGGGGCACGGCCGCCATGAAGTGCTGCTTCTGCGGCGTCTGGCCTCGGCCGGGGACACCGGCGGGGACGTTGGCGGCGACCTTGCGGTCGAACTCGGAGTCCATGGTGTCGCCGAGCCGCAGTTCGAGGCGGTTCATCAAGTGGTCCTTGAGGTTCGCGCGGACCTCCATGGAGCGTGACGCGGTGAGGATCAGGTGGACGCCGTAGCCGAGGCCGCGGGCGGCGATGTCGAGGACGGCGGGTTCCAGGCCTTCGTACTCGGCACGGAAGGTGCCCCATCCGTCGATGATCAGGAAGACGTCGCCCCACGGCTGGTCGGTCACCGAGATCTCGCCGCGCGCCCGGCGCGCCCGGAAGTCGGCGATCGACGCGATGCCCGCCGTGCGGAAGTACTCCTCGCGCCGGGTCAGCACGCCGTACACCTCGGCGAGCGTGCGCCGCACCCGCTCGGGGTCGAGGCGCGAGGCGACGCCACCGACATGGGGGAGACCGGCGACGGCCGCCATGCCGCCGCCGCCGAAGTCGAGGCCGTAGAGCTGCACTTCGCGCGGTGTGTGGGTGAGGGCGAAAGCCGCCATCAGGGAGCGCAGCAGGGTCGACTTGCCGGACTGGGGGCCGCCGACGATCTGCATGTGGCCCGCCGCGCCGGAGAAGTCGCACCACAGGGGTTCGCGACGCTGCTCGTACGGCTTGTCGACCAGGCCCAGCGGTACGACGAGGCGGCCGGCCCCCGCGTAACCGGGCTGGGCGAGTCCGCGTCCCTCGACGGCGGTGAGGCCCGTGAGCAGCGCGTCCAGCGGCGGCGGGCTCTCCAGCGGCGGCAGCCACACCTGGTGGGCGGCGGGGCCCTGGGCCTCCAGGCGGCGCACGATGACGTCGAGCACGGTGTCGGCGAGCGCGTCATCCGTCTCGGGAGCATCGGAGCCCGTCCCGGAGGTGCCCGGGCCCGTCCCGGGGCGCGGCGCGGGCATCGGCGGGGCCCCCCCCCGCCCCCGCACCCCCGCCGCCCTGGACAGCACCGGGCGGCGGGCCCCCGGGCCCCGGCCCCCGCGGGGCGCCGCCCGGCCGGGTCCCGCGCGGGACACCCCCCCGCCCGACCCCCCCCTGTACCCGCCCCCCCCCGCCCCGCCGAACCTGCAGAAACCGCGGCCCCGGACGTTCCGGCCGC
>NZ_JAFEXF010000095.1 GCF_016905445.1 Streptomyces sp. G44 | reverse complement strand
CCACCTCAAGGTCCAGATCGTGCGCGCGCCGCACGAAGGCGTCGAAGTCGTCGAGCGTCCCGAGGTCGGGGTGGACGGCGTCGTGCCCGCCCTCCGGCGAGCCGATCGCCCACGGCACCCCCACGTCCTGCGGGCCCGAGGAGAGGGAGTTGTCGGGGCCCTTGCGGAAGGTGCTGCCGATCGGGTGGACCGGCGGCAGGTACACCACGTCGAAGCCCATGTCCGCGATGGCCGGCAGCCGTTCGGCCGCCGTGCGGAACGTGCCCGAGACCGGCGGTTCGCCCTCGCGGACCACCGCGCCCTCCGAGCGCGGGAAGAACTCATACCACGAACCGAACAGCGCCCGCTCCCGCTCCACGAGCAGGGGCAGGGCGTGCGAACGGGTGACGCGTTCCCGCAGGGGGTGCCGCGCGAGGACGGCGTCCGTGTCCGGTGTGAGCGCCGCGGCCAGGCGGGCGGCCGGCGGGCGCAGCTCGTCCCGCAGCGCGTCGGCGGCGGCCCGCAGCGTCCGGCGGTCCGTGCCGTCCGGCGCTCCCCGCGCGGCACGCTCGAACAGCAGCGCCCCTTCTTCGAGGGTCACCTCGGTGTCGAGACCGGCCGGGATCTTGATCTCGGCTGCCTTGCGCCACCCGGTCACCGGGTCCGTCCAGGCCTCCACGGCGTACGTCCAGTGCCCCTCGGCGTCCGGGGTGACCTCCGCGCCCCAGCGGTCGCTGCCCGGGGAGAGTTCGCGCATGGGGGTCCAGGGGCCGGTGCGGCCGTCCGGGCCGAGCAGCACGACGTTGGCGCCGACCGCCTCGTGGCCCTCTCCGAAGAGCGTGGCCGTGACCTGGAAGGTCTCTCCGGGCACCGCCTTGACCGGGCGCCGGCCGCAGTCGAGCACCGGGCGGACGTCGAGGACCGGCACGGTGAGGACCGGCGGCACATCGGACCGCGAAGCCGGTTCCCGCACCGTCGACGAGATCACCGCCGACGAGCGCACGGCCGACGAGCGCACGGCCGGAGAAGTCGCCGCCGACGCGCCCCCCGGCGCGGGACGCGCCGCCGAGGAACGCGCCGCCGCGGCCGGACTCGGATCCGGGGCTGGGGTCATCGCTCTCTCCTCTGCCACGCTCGGACGTACGGGACGCGGACAACTGCCGCGCACCGCCGACGCCTTCACACCGGGTGCCCTCTGCTGCCGCCGCGCCGGCCGCAGCCCGAGATAGTGCTCGGCCGCGTCGGCAGCGGTCCGCGCGGTGAGCTCACCCATCAGTACGCACAGGGTGTACGCGGTGTTCTCGAAGTGC
Source organism: Streptomyces sp. G44 (assembly GCF_016905445.1). Classification (GTDB taxonomy): domain Bacteria; phylum Actinomycetota; class Actinomycetes; order Streptomycetales; family Streptomycetaceae; genus Streptomyces. Next base: position 25,621 of record NZ_JAFEXF010000095.1, on the reverse strand, counting down.
GTCCGCACGGTGTGGTCCGCCGGGTCCGCGAGCAACAGCCGCTCCCATGCCCGGTATTGGTCCAGATGCCGCGCGACCTCAGCTTTCGTAGGCAGCAGCATCACGCTGGTCACCTTCTCGTTCTCCGGACGTACGCACGGCGCACCTGGCTGGTGCCGGCCGCGGCACACGTAGAGGAATGGGTGTGTTCCGCCGTCAGGCTTCCCGACCCATGGTGCACGTGTGACCACGCAGCGTCCTGTTGGATCTTCGACGGCCGGGGCTGACCTGCTCGTGTTGCGCGAATGGAGCAGCGCTCTCACCCTGAGACTGACTCAGAAGCGATCACTGCTCACGCTTCGTGCTCGGGGCTCGGCTCACAGAGCCGATGATGACCGGGGCTTCGCTGAGAGGAGCCAAGCGCGATGAAGACTGCAATCCCCTGTTACTACCACCTAGAGGTGGAGATCAGCCCGGAGAGGATCGATCAGGTCAGGCGCATTCTGGCCGCACATCTCCGGCACTGGGGTCTGGGGATTCTCGCCGAACGAGTGTGCCACTGCGCCGGTGTGCTGCTCGGCGCGATCGAGGAACACGGGACGGACAAGAACGCCGTGGTCGAGATGTGGTGGAACGGACAGCACCTCATCACCGCCGTGTCGGACAACGAGCCCGACCTGCCCCGCCCGCACCTCGGGCCGGGGGGCTGCCTGGCGCAGATCGCCGCGCTCAGCGACGGCTGGGGCAACTACCCGGGAACCAACGGCAAGATCATCTGGTTCTCGCACCGCGCCCGGTGCCCCGAGCGCGCCCCGCTCGCCCCGCCCCCGCCCGCGCCGACACTGCGTGCCGCGCGGCAACTGCCGCGTGAGGCGCCGGTCTCCGCGCTCGCGGCTCCGGCCGAGGAGGAGGAGCCGGTCACCATCGGCTCCGCTCCGGGCGCCGCCCAGCGGTCCGGCGGATCGTGGCCGAAGATGGTGGAGCGAACCACAGCGTCGTCTCCCGGGTCACGTACGCCGTCCGCCATGTGAGCGATCCGCTCGCCGTGAGCACCCCGCTCGCGGCGAGTGCTCCGCTCACCGCGCGGCAGCGCGCCACGGGCCGCGGCGACCCGCTGGGAAGCCGCGGCCCGTCGGCGTCCTCGGACGTCCCTCCGGGCGCTGAGGACTGACCCGAGACCACGCTCACCCGTACGGAGGCAGCAGCGTGCGCACCTGGACCGGACGCCCTTTCCCCCTGGGGGCCACCTACGACGGCGAAGGCACCAACTTCGCCCTGTTCAGCGAGGTCGCCGACCGTGTCGACCTCGTTCTCCTCCACGAGGACGGCACCCACCGCGACATCACCCTTTCGGAGGTCGACGGCTTCGTCTGGCACTGCTACCTGCCCGGCGTCGGACCGGGCCAGCGCTACGGCTACCGGGTGCACGGCCCCTGGAACCCCGCCGCCGGCCACCGGTGCAATCCCGCGAAGCTGCTCCTCGACCCCTACGCCAAGGCGTTCGAGGGGCAGGTGGACCACCACGGTTCCCTCTACGAGCGCGCGGCCGACGGGCCCGAACCGGCCGACAGCGCGGGCCACACCATGCTCTCGGTGGTGACCGACCCGTCGTTCCCCTGGGAGGGCGACCAGCCGCTCAGACGGCCGTACGCCGACACCGTGATCTACGAAGCGCATGTGCGCGGCCTGACCCTCACCCATCCGGGTGTCCCCGACGAGCTGCGCGGTACGTACGCGGGTCTCGCCACGGAGGCGGTCATCGACCACCTGCTCGCGCTGGGGGTGACCGCCGTCGAGCTGATGCCGGTGCACCAGTACGTGCAGGACGGCTTCCTGCGCGACCGCGGGCTGTCCAACTACTGGGGCTACACCTCCATCGGCTTCTTCGCCCCGCACAACGCCTACGCGGCACGCGGCTCCCGCGGCGAGCAGGTCACCGAGTTCAAGTCGATGGTCAAGAAGCTGCACGCGGCCGGGCTCGAAGTGATCCTGGACGTGGTCTACAACCACACGGCGGAGGGCAACGAGAACGGCCCGACCCTCGCCTTCCGCGGCATCGACAACGCCTCGTACTACCGCCTGGCACAGGACGACCCGTCGCACTACTTCGACACCACCGGCACCGGCAACAGCCTGCTGATGCGCCACCCCAACGTCCTCCAGCTGGTCATGGACTCACTGCGATACTGGGTCACGGAGATGCACGTCGACGGGTTCCGCTTCGACCTGGCGGCCACGCTCGCACGCCAGTTCTACGAGGTGGACCGGCTGTCCGCCTTCTTCGACCTGGTCCAGCAGGACCCGGTGGTCGGCCGCGTCAAGCTCATCGCCGAGCCGTGGGACGTCGGCGAGGGCGGCTACCAGGTCGGCAACTTCCCGCCCCTGTGGTCGGAGTGGAACGGCAAGTACCGCGATTGCGTACGGGACTTCTGGCGCGGCGAGGAGCACTCCCTCGCCGAGTTCGCCTCCCGGCTGACCGGCTCCTCCGACCTGTACCAGCACGACCGCCGCCGGCCGCGCGCCAGCATCAACTTCGTGACCGCGCACGACGGCTTCACGCTGCGCGACCTGGTCTCGTACAACGACAAGCACAACGAGGGCAACGGCGAGGACAACCGGGACGGCGAGAGCATGAACCGGTCGTGGAACTGCGGCGTCGAGGGGCCCACCGCCGACGAGGGCGTCCTGGAGCTCCGCGCGCGCCAGCAGCGCAACTTCCTCGCCACCCTCATGCTCTCGCAAGGCATCCCGATGCTCGCCCACGGCGACGAGCTGGGCCGCACGCAGCAGGGCAACAACAACGCCTACTGCCAGGACAACGAGATCTCCTGGATCGACTGGGAGCTGGACGACGAACAGCGCGACCTGGTCGAATTCACCCGGCGGGCGATCGCGCTGCGCGCCGCGCACCCCGTGCTGCGCCGGCGCCGCTTCTTCCGCGGGGAGACCGCGACGCACGACGGCCAGCCGTTGGCGGACCTGGTGTGGCTGCGGCCCGACGCGCGCGAGATGACGGAGGCCGACTGGCAGCGGGGCGACGCCCACGCCGTCTGCGCCTTCCTCAACGGCGACGCCATCGCGGAGCCCGACGCGCGCGGCAGGCCCGTGGTGGACGACTCCTTCCTGCTCCTTCTGAACAGCTACCGGGAGCCGGTCGTCTTCCGCCTGCCGGGCGCCGCGTACGGCGAGCGCTGGTCGTCGCGGATCGACACCACCGATCCGCTCGGCCTCTCGGACGAGGCCGAGCACAAGGCGGGCGGCGAGGTCACCGTCGAGGCGCACGGCCTGCTGCTGCTCTCGCGGCCCTCCCTCGTCCGGCGTCGTATCACCGGATCGGCGCACCGGGCGGCCACGGCGCGCTGAACCCGCGCCGAGTGGCGCGGCGCCCGCCCCTTTGCCCACACTGAAGGGCGGCAGGGCGCCGAGCCTCCCGCTGGGCCCGAAAGCACAGGTGCCAGGCTGTTTTCTCCAGAGCGCCTCGATTTCCAGGACGGGTTGCACATGCACCACGACAACAGGATGCCGCCGACCCCGGACGCCACGCGGTCCTCGGGCGGGACCGCCCGGGGTGCGAGGACCGGGTCGGTGCTGAGCGAGGCGGCGGTCGGGGCACCCTGCTGGGTCAGCCTGACGGCACGGGACCTCACCACCGCACAAAGGTTCTACGGGGCCGTGATGGGGTGGCGGTTCCGGCCGGCCAAACTCGGCGAGCAGTTCTCCGTCGCGACGGCCCACGGCGACCCGGTCGCGGGCGTCGGCGCCATCGCGACCTCCCTCCAGATCGCCGCCGCCTGGACCCCCTACTTCGCCGTCCTGAGCGCGGACGAGACGGTGAGCCGCGTGCGGGAGCGCGGCGGGACCACCGCGGTCGGGCCGATCCCCTTCCCCAACGGGCGCGCGGCCCTGCTGTCGGACCGCGACGGCGCCGTCTTCGGCATCTGGGAGGGCGAGATCCTCACCAGCTGGCGCAGCGGGGACCACTCGGCGCCCGCCTGGCTGCGGCTGCGCACGCGCGACGCCTTCGACGCCGCCATCTTCTACGGCGAGGTCCTGGACTGGGCCTGCGGCCGTCCCGAGTGCTGCGAGGTGCTCTACGAGCAGGACGAGGTGGTGGTCTACAGCGGGGGCCGTCCGGCGGCCCGGCTCAGTTCGGGCGCCGTCGAGGCCGACCCCGACCCGGCCGTACGCCCGCACTGGCAGGTCCACTTCACCGTCCCGGACGTCGAGGCGTGCGTGCGTGCCACGGCCGAGTACGGCGGGCACGTGGTCGACCAGGACCTCCACGCGCGCCCGCCCTGGGCGACGCTGCGGGACTCGGACGGCGCGCAGTTCAGGGTCGTCGAGGGAGAGACCGGAGCACCGGCGCGACCGCAGGTCTGACCGGCCCGTCCCCTGCTCACGTGGTGCCGGACTCCTGGCCCCTTCGGTCGCGGCGGCCCAGCGCGCGCTGGGCCGTGGAGAGGAGACCCGCTCCGTAGCGGGCGCGCAGGGCGGCCCGCGCGGCGTTGGCACCCGGCGCCCCGTGCACTCCGCCGCCCGGGTGCGCCGATGCGGACGCGAGGTAGAGACCGGGCACCGGGGTCTCGGGTCGGCCGGTGCCGGGGACGGGACGGAAGACGAGCTGCTGGTGGAGGCTGGTGGTCCCGGAGTTGATCGCCCCGTTCCGCAGGTTCGCGTTCATGCCTTCGAGGGCGGGGGGCGTCAGCACGCGCCGGGCGATGATCTGTTCGCGGAAGCCGGGGGCGAGCCGCTCGATCTGCGCCTCCACCCGGTCCGCCATCGCCTCGCTCTCCCGCTCGTCCCAGCTCCCCGTCAGAGCATCGGGCCCCGCGTCGCCCTTGACGCGCTGCGGGACATGGGTGTATGCCCACGCCGACTCGGTCCCGGCCGGCGAGCGCCCGGCGTCGGCCGTGGTCATCTGCCCGACGAGGGCGAACGGCCGGTCCGGCACGAGGCCCCGCGCGATCTGGGAGGCGAACCGCGTCAGTTCGTCCACCCCTTCGGCCACATGGACCGTGCCCGCCCCGCGCGCGCCCTCCGCCGACCAGGGGATCGGCCGGGAGAGCGCCCAGTCGACCTTGAACGTGGCGAAGTCCCACTGGAAGCGGCGCAGGTCGTCCAGGAGACGGGACGGCAGATGTGCCGCGTCGACCAGCCGTCCGTACAGGTCGGGGGCGGCGACGTCGGCCAGCACCGCCTTGCGTGCCACGACCCCCTCCCCCGAGGCGGTGCGCACCCCCACCGCACGGCCGCCGCGCACCACCACTTCGGTGACGCGCTCGCCGCAGCGCACCTCCACTCCCCGCCGGTTCAGCCGCCGGACCAGGGCGTCCGTCAGCGCGCCCGAGCCGCCCGCGGGGACGGGGAAGCCGTGCGTCTGGCCGAGCATCGACATCAGCCAGCCGAAGCCGCCGCTGCCCGCCGCCTCGGGGGCCAGGTCCGCGTGCAGGGCGTTGCCCGCCAGCAGGAGCCGCCCGCCCTCGCCCGCGAACTCCTCCTCGCCGAGCCTGCGCACGGGCAGCACGAGGGAGCGGGCCACGCGCAGACCGCCGCCCGCCCGGAGCCGCGCGGCGAGGCCGAGCCCGGCCCGGACCGGCGGGAACGGCGTGAACAGGGCCCCCATCAGCGGCTCCCGCAGGTTGTCCCACATGCCGTACAGGCGTTCCCAGCTCGCTCCGTCGCCGGGGGCGAACGCGTCGAGGGAGTCGCAGGTCAGGTCGCGGTCACGGCTCAGCACCGCGCAGCGCCCGTCCGACAGGGGGTGCGCCAGGACGTGCTCGGCGTGGGACCACCGCAGGCCCTCGCGCTCCAGCTCCAGGGCCGCGAGGACCGGCGAGGCCGCGGCGAGCGGGTAGAAGGCGCTGAACACGTCGCTGACGTAGTCGGGGTGCACACCTCGGTCGCTGCGCACGGCGCCGCCCGGCTCGTCCTGGGCCTCCAGGACGACGACGCTCCAGCCCTCGTCGGCCAGGAGGTTCGCCGCCACCAGTCCGTTGGGCCCCGCGCCGATCACCACTGCGTCCGGCATGTCCACTCCCCTTCGTGTTCGATCCGCCGGTCCGTCGGGCGGCGGGCTAGGCCTCGGCGGTCCGGTGGGCGGTCCCCTGCGCGCGGGGGCCGCCGTCGCCCTGTTCGACGAGTTTCGCCAGACGGCTGAGCATGCTGCGGTGCCGTACCTGGATGAGGGCGTCGACCGCGGTGTTGTGCAGCGCGCCGCCGGGCCCCTGGAGCGGGTGTTCGTCGACGATCACCAGGGTGTGGTCGCCCCAGGGCCGCACCTCGATGGCGATGCGGGCGGTGCCGAGGGCCCCGCTGTACGCCTCCAGTTCGAGGCGGCCCGGCTTGTCCAGAAGGCGCACCACGGTGTGTCCGGCGACCTGCCAGGGGCCGATCCGGACGGTGTACTCAAGGCGTGAGCCGACCGCCGGCCACTGGGTGTCGAGCGGCCGGGAGTCGTGCGTGCCGACCACCCAGTCGGCGTACCGGTGCCCGTCCTCCAGCACCTCCCACACCTTGGAGGGCGGCCTCTTGACCAACTGGTGGCGTACGGCCACGTCCTGCCTCCTCGTCCTGGACCGGCCCGTTCGGGGCCGGTGCGTGCGCGGTGTCCCGCACTTCTTCGCTTCTCTTGTCCTTCAGCCCACCGCATTCTCGTGCGGCACGCCACACGAGGTCGTACGTGCCTGTCACCTGCCCGCGGTGCTCGCGCTGTGCGTGCTGCGCGTGCTGTGCGTGCTGTGCGTGTCGGCGTCGGCGTCGGCGTCGGCGTCGGCGTCCGAGGATTCCGTGCCGTCCGCCTCCGGGTTCCCGATGGCCGCCAGGTCACTCAGGAGCCGTTGGGTGTCCGCGGCCAGGCCGCCGAGGGCGGGTGTGGCGCGGTAGCGGCTGTCCGTGAGGAGCCGCGCCAGCCGGTCGTGCGCCGCGTTCGCCCTGTCCATGGCGCGCCGGCGGTCACGCTCCGTCTCCGGCGGGCTCTGCCGGCCGGCGGGCCGGGTGTCGCTGTCGTCGAACTCGCACACGTCACCCGCCGCGCGCAGCAGCTCCGCGAGGATGCCCGGCGCCTCCTCGGGCAGGTCGGCGAGGGAGGGCCGGTCCTCGCGCGTCTCGGTGACGGCGCGCACGGTCGTCCTGATGTGCTCGGTGATCCGGTCCCAGGTGAAGTCCCAGTCGGCCCCCGGGGGGTGGGGCACGGAGCGGCGCAGTTTGCGGCCGGGGTTGAAGCGGTAGCTCTCGTCGGTCCAACGCCGCGCGCTGCGCAGGTCCGTCATGAGGTCGGTGAGCCGCTGTGCCCGGTCGTACCAGCCCTGGGCCTTCTTCGGGTCGTACGTCTCCTCCTCGATGCCGTCCGCGACGGTGTGCAGGAGGTCGGCGCTCTCCTGGGGCAGCCGCTTGCGCAGGTGCCATACGTCGCGCCCGTGCACGGGCGGCAGGACCAGCGCGTTCACCGCGATGCCGATGACGGCGCCGAGCAGCGTCTCGAAGAGGCGGTGCAGGATGTCGACGCCCGAGTAGGTCCCGTACGCGAGGACGAAGAGCGCCGCCGTCGGGGCGTAGACCCCTTGGGTGCCGAAGCGGGCGTAGGTGCTCAGGAGCACGGTGATGGGCAGGACGATCGCCATGGCGACCAGCGAGTTGTTCCCTGTCACGACCGCCGCTCCGGCGGCCAGCAGGGTGCCCAGCATGACCACGGCGAGCTGCTGCATCGCGGAGCGCACCGAGCGGTAGACGGTGCTCTGCACGAGGAAGAGTGCCGTCCAGGGCGCGAGGAGGGCCATCGGCGCGCTCCACCACCATCCGGCCAGCGCCCAGGCGAGCACCCCGGCGCCGGCCGCCTTGAGCGACTGGACGGTCGTGTCGCGTTCCGGTCCCGAGGTCGTGACGGCCCTGTGCGCGGAGCGCCACAGGGCCTGGGCGTCGTGCCTCAGCGCGTTCCACCGGATGGTGGTCGCCTCCTCCCGTTGTCCTCTCGTCGTCGGTGGATCGTCGCGGCGGCGGGGCGAGCGCCCGCCGGCCGGCGCGGGAGAGGTCACGGCAGGGGGGTACCGCCCGTCGCGTTCATGATCTCGGCGGTGATGAAGCTCGCGTGGTCGGAGGCGAGGAAGACGTAGGCCGGCGCCATCTCGGCGGGCTGCGCGGGCCTCCCCAGCGGCGCCTGCTTGCCGAATTCCTCGGTGTCGGGCAGCGTCGCGGGGATCAGCGGTGTCCACACCGGGCCCGGGGCCACCGCGTTGACGCGGATGCCGTCGTCGACCAGCATCTGCGCGAGCCCCTGGGTGAAGGTGACGATGGCGCCCTTGGTCATGGCGTAGTCCAGCAGGTGCGGGCTCGGCTTGTACGCCTGTACGGACGTGGTGTTGATGATGGACCCGCCCGCGGGGATGTGCGGCACGGCCATCTTGCAGAGCCAGAACATGCCGTACAGGTTGGTCTTGACCACCTGGTCGAACTGTTCCGTGGAGATGTCGCCGATGCCTTCCGGCTGCGACATCTGGTAGGCGGCGTTGTTGACGAGGATGTCGATCCTGCCGAACTCCGCCACCGCGCGGTCCACGAGCCGGAGGCACTGCTCCTCCTCGCGGATGTCGCACGGCACGGGAATGGCCCGCTGCCCGGCCTCCTCGACGAGCCGCGCCGTCTCCCGGGCGTCGCCCGCCTCCGAGGGCAGGTGGGTGAAGAGCACGTCCGCGCCCTCGCGTGCGAAGGCGAGCGCGACCGCCCTGCCGATGCCGGAGTCGCCTCCGGTGAGCAGCGCCTTGCGGTCCTTCAGCAGGCCACTGCCCCGGTACGACTCCTCGCCGTGGTCCGGCGGCGGGTCCATCGGTCCTGTCCAGCCGGGCGGCTGCTGGTCCTGCTGCGGGAAGTCGGGCCGGGGGTGGCGGGTGGTCGGGTCCTGTCCGCCCTGTGCGCCGGGGGTGTCACTCATCTGCTGTGCCTCCTGCTCGTCCTTACCACCCTCCGTCGCGAGGGCGGCTCCCACCACTTGAGCCGGGGTGGGAGCCGCCGTCGGGTGCCCGTGCGCGCGGCCGTGAAACGGATGTGGCCGGACGTGGTTCATTGGCCGCCGGTGAGCTCGCCGCTGAGCTTCGCGTGGATCCGGGCGCTGGGCTGGTTCAGGCCGACGATCTCGACCGTCTTGCCGCGCTGCTCGTACTTGGTCTCGATCGCGTCGAGGGCGGCGACGGAGGAGGCGTCCCAGATGTGGGCGGCGGTGAGGTCGATGACGACCTTGTCGGCTGCGGTGGTGTAGTCGAACTGGGTGACGAGGTCATTGGAGGAGGCGAAGAAGAGCTCACCGGTGACCACGTAGACGATCCGGGCGCCGCGGGACACCCTTCTGGAACGGGTGCGCGGATATGAGCGGGAGGCGGCCGAGCAGGTGGAGAAGCTGCGGGGCCAGCTCTCGCGCGCCGAGGACTTCGCGCGCACCCTGCGGGAGCGCCTGGACGGGGAGATCGGGCAACGGCGGCCCCGCACCCCGTAATTGCACCGGTGCGGCATCGCGAGGCCGGGCGCGCGGCCCCAGTTGGCCGCCATCGCGGGCCGGGAACGTACGGGACCGGCGATTCGTCGCCGCCGAAAGCACATGTGAACGCAATCGCCCCCCATACTCCACATCACCTGCACGTAAAGTCCTGACCAATAGTTGAGGTCCGTACCAATTCCCAGGCCAGGGGCGCTTATTACTCATTTTTTGGCAGGAATTTGCTCTGTCATCTGTACGTAATGCAATGGCAAAGTGAGGGTCACACCCGCCGTCCAGGCTGTGGTGCCCGGGGTGACGAGGAGCCGGCTGTGACCCAGCGACTCGCTCCACCCCGCTTTCACCATCGACCCGACCACACCGCGTCCCGGCGCCGCCGGAGAGACGCAGGAGGCAGGCCACCATGAAGTCACTGATCGACAACGCCCGTTCCTTCGCCGCGACCCACGTCGCGGACCCCCGGAACGCCGCGGCCTTCGAGGCCCTCGGCGCCGGGCAGTCCCCCGAAGCCCTGTTCGTCACGTGCTCCGACTCACGCGTCGTCCCGGCCCTCATCACCGGAGCGCGCCCCGGCGAACTCTTCGAACTCCGCACCGCGGGCAATGTGGTACCGCCCTACCCCTCCGCCGCTCACCCCGGCCGTGACGGCCACCCGATGAGCGAGGCGGCCACCATCGAGTACGCGGTGTGCGTGCTCGGAGTCCGCGACATCGTCGTCTGCGGACACTCGCACTGCGGCGCGGTGGGCGCCCTGGTGCGCGGCGAAGACCTGTCGGCCGTACCGGCCGTGCGGGACTGGCTGGAGCACTCCGTCGCCCCGGACGACGCCCTGCGCTCCCTCACCCCGACCTCACCCGACGTGGCGGAGGCGGTCCAGACCCACGTGCTCGCACAGGTGGAGAGGCTGCGCGCCTACCCGTGCGTGAGCGAGCGCGTCGCCGACGGTTCGCTCACCCTGCACGCCTGGTACTACGAGGTGCACACCGGCATCGTCTCCGCCCATCGTCAGTCGTCCGACGGCCGCTCGGCGTTCGGCCCGCTGTGAGTTCCCCGGCGCCCCTCCGCCCCGTCCGCTCCCACGACAGGACTCCCCACCCTCATGTCCTCCACATCGTCCTTCCTCTCCCTCTACCGCCCGCTACGTGATCGCGGAGTCCTGCGCCAGGACATCCTCGCCTCGCTCGTCGTCTTCCTCGTGGCCGTGCCGTTGTGCGTCGGTGTGGCCGTGGCGTCCGGCGTCCCCGCCGAACTCGGCCTGGTCACCGGCATCGTGGGCGGTCTCGTCGTCGGCTTCCTGCCCGGCAGCGCCCTCCAGGTGAGCGGGCCCGCCGCCGGCCTGACCGTGCTCGTCTTCGAGGCGGTCCAGGAGTTCGGGCTCGGCATGCTCGGCGCGATCGTGCTGCTCACCGGCGCGCTCCAGATCACCCTCGGCCTGCTGCGCTGCGGCCGGTGGTTCCGCGCGATCTCCGTCTCCGTCGTCCAGGGCATGCTGGCGGGCATCGGACTCGTGCTGATCCTCGGGCAGCTCTACACCATGGCCGAGGTGAAGCAGCCCCGCTCCGGCATCGACAAGATAGCCGGGCTGCCCGGGCTGGTCTCCGACATCCTGGGCAGCACCACCTCGCTGACCGCCGCGGCCGTCGGTCTCGGCACGATCGCCGTCCTCGTGCTGTGGCCGAAGATCCCCGCGGCCGCGAAGCTGGTGCCCGCCCCGCTCGCCGCCGTCGCGCTGGCCACCGCCGCCGTCGCCGGGCTGAGCCTGGACGTGGCGACCGTGACGGTGCGCGGCCTCGTCGACGCCGTTCAGCCGCCGGGTCTCGGGGACCTGGCGGACCTCGGCGGTGTCGCCGTGCTCGGCACCGTCCTGGCGTTCACCCTGATCGCCTCCGCCGAGTCGCTGTTCAGCGCGGCGGCGGTGGACCGCATGCACGACGGTCCGCGTACGCAGTACGACAAGGAACTCGTCGCCCAGGGCGTCGGCAACACGGTGTGCGGCGTGCTCGGCGCGCTGCCGATGACCGCGGTCATCGTGCGCAGCTCCGCCAACGTCCAGGCGGGGGCCCGCACTCCGCTCTCGCGGATCCTGCACGGCGCGTGGCTGCTGCTGTTCGCCGTGCTGCTGCCCGCCGCGCTCGGCATCATCCCGCTGGCCGCCCTCGCCGGTGTCCTCGTGCACGCGGGCTTCAAGCTGATACCCGTCAAGGAGATCGTCCCGCTAGCCCGCGCCCACCGGGGCGAGGCCATCGTCCTGGCCACCACGGCGATCGCCATCCTGGTCACGAACATGTTCGAGGGCGTGGTGCTCGGCCTGGTCCTCGCGGTGGTCAAGTCCGCCTGGGACACCTCCCACGTCCATGTGGACCAGCGGGAGCTGCCCGACGGCCGCCTCATCGTCACCCTGACCGGCAACGCCACGTTCCTGCGGCTGCCGCGCATCCTGGAGACCCTGGAGGCCCTGCCCAAGGACCGGCCCATCGAGCTGGACCTGACCGTGGTGCGCCACCTGGACCACGCGTGCCGCACGACGCTGGAGAACTGGGCGCTGCGGCACAACGACAGCGGTACGGAGGCGGTACGGATGAGGACGCGTCCGGTGGGCGCGGACGCCGACGCCGATTCCGCCGAGCTCGCGGACGCGCCCGTATGCGAAGCCGCATGCGAGGCCGGGTCCGGTCGTGGCCCCGAGCCCGCCGAGGCGCGGGCACGGAGCTGACGCGGGCGGGGGCCGCCAAAGGCGTCGGCCCTTCACGCCCGTACCCGGTCTGTCCCGCCCGTCATCCGTCCCCGCACGACGTTCCTGCCTCGCCGCGTGGGGATGCGGTGCTGTGCCCGTCAGGCCGTTTCTCCACATCAAGTAGCGATCACCTATGGAGGTTTCATCATGGAGAAGCTCATCAAGCGCATGACCGAGGAGTCCGTGTGGGAGAAGTGGGTCGCCGCCAACTCGGCTGACGGCGCCACGCAGGCCGCGAAGAACGGCTGCATCAGCGCGACGCCGAAGAGCGGATGCATCAGCGCCACCGGCAAGACCGGCTGCATATCCTGACCCGCTGATCCCGCGGGGCCGCCGCCACGGCCGTTCGACGCCGTGGCGGCGGCCCCGCCCCTTGCCGTCAGGCACCCCGCCCTCTCCCTGCCTTCCGGCACCCATGCCTTCCGAAGCCCCGTCCCGTCCCGCCCCGGAGCCGCCTTGAACCCCGTGCCGAGCGCCGACGTCCTGGACCGCATCCGCGACATCCCCCTCTACCGCCCGTCCCTCGAACGCGGGGACTTCCCGATCCTGGAGAAGCCGGAGATCGCCCGGGGTTTCCCCGACAACTGGATGACCCCCGAACTGGCACGTGCCCTGGAGAGCGGCGAGGCGGAGTTCGTGCTGTCCACCGGGACCAACCACGCTCGCATGCAGCTCATCCGGCCGCCGTACTTCCTGCTCCGCTCCTACTACCGCCTCTGGAGCGAGCACCCCGACCTCGGCCCCCTGTGGCACGAGGGCGCCCGGCGCATCTCGCTGACCACCGTCCTCGCCACCGAGCACGTCGCGCGCGTCAACTCCCGCAAGCCAGGCACCACTCCGGGCGAACGGTGGCTGGACGACCGCACGCTCTACCTCAACCGCCGCCTGGACCCCGCCGGGTGGGAACGCCCAGAGGTCGAGCGGATGCTCGCGGAGATCCGGGAGGTCAGCGCCGCGCACCCGCACGGCTCGTACCTCCTGGACTGTTCCGGCTACCACCTCGCCCACCTGGTCGGCAAGGTCACCGAGTGGGACCTGTGGGACGCCTTCCCGCGGCCCTCCGGAATCGTCCACGCCTACGAGTACACGCCGCTGAACGTCCGCGCCCGCCTGCGCGAGCGCTTCGGCTGCCCCGTCATCGACCTCTTCGGCAGCACGGAACTGGGCTACCTCTTCTACAGCGACGCGCAGGGCGCCTACCGGCCCTATCTGCACGACATGAGCGTGGAGCTGATCCCGGTGCGGCCGGGCAGCGGCATCCACAGCCTCATCGTCACCAGCGTCCGCAACCCGTACATGCCGCTGGTGCGCTACCGCTCCGGTGACTGCGTCCGCACGTACGACGGGAGCGACGACCCGCGGCGGATCGCCTCCTTCTGCGGCCGCGAGAAGGAGCTGCTCACCACGCCCGACGGACCCGTCGCCCAGGCCGACCTGGACGCCCGCATCGCGGCCGTGAGCCCGGAGGTGTTCCTCCACCAGCTCCACCTGTCCGGTGACGACCGCTGCCGCCTGTGGTTCACGACGTTCGACGGCGCGCCGCTCACGTCGGCCCGGGAAACCGAACTGGCCGCCTCTGTCACCGCGTTGACCGGCCGCACCGCCACCGTGGAGCACCGCAAGCACATCCCGATCGGCCGCTCCGGCAAGTACGCGTGGCTGACCGCCCCGGGCCCGGCCTGACGCCCCCGCCCGAAGCCCTGCCCGAACTCACCCCCCGACAGGACTCCGCCATGCACCCGACCGCGACACCCGCGACCCCCGCCCTCCCGTCCGAGACTGCCCCTTCCGCCCCGGACCTGCTGGGCGAGGCCCTGCACGACGAGGTGGTACGGCACTTCACCGCGAAGCCCGACGCGCCGGACGCCCCGCACGTGACGTACCAAGTCCGCGAATGCCTCCGCTACCTCTACCTGGTCTCCCTGCACCCCGACCGGCTCGGGGGCCTCTTCCTCCCCGTCGAACAGGACATCGACGAGATCTGGCACTACCTCATACTCCAGACCCGCGAATACCGCGAGCTGTGCGAACAGCGGCTCCCCGGCGGCCACTTCATTCACCACCGGAGCATCGCGTACGACGCCTACCAGGCGGCCCCGGGCCGCGAGAAGGCCGCCGAGGAGGCGCTGCGGTGGATCCCCCTCTACACCGCGGCGTTCGGCCCGTTCGACGAGAACGCCCTGCCCCACTGGACGGTCGTACGGTTCCTCCACGACGAACTGGGCCTGTCCCTGACGGAGATAAGCGCCCTGGAGGGCTGACGTTCACCCGTGCCGCCTGTGGAGCACCGGTAGCGCGCGATGGGGAGTACGTGGTGCGGGGCACCGGAAACGTACTGTACGATTGATCTTGAGCTCGCCGCCGGGAAACCGGTGACAGGCCCGGCGTTGGTGGTCCAAGGAAAGGCGCCCCACTTCCTGTGGGGAGATGCAGGTGCAAGGCCTGCCCAGCGCTCGCGACAGACCCCGGTCCCCGTCATGGAGACCGGGGTCTTCTTGTTTCCACCGCGCGTTTCCACCGCGCGCTGCCCCCGCGTGTCGCCTCCGCCGGGTCCTACCGCTTGCGGGCGCAGTCCTGCGTGTCGAGGAGTTCCCACCTTCCGTTCTTCTCGATGTGCTCCTCGATGGTGAAGTGGTCCTCGTCATGACGTGTGATGTCGCTCCTGATGGCCACGCGCCGTGCCGGTTCGCCGAGGACGAAGGACCCGGTGAGGACGAAGTGCCCGTCCCGCCAGCCGGGGGACGTCGAGGTGCCCTGCATGCCGGCGTCGTCGAAGTAGTACGAGACGAAGGCGGCGTCGACCCGGTCCCAGCCGAGCACCCAGCTGCCCCGGACTCTCTCCTTCTTGCGCGGCCGTACGTGGGTCAGATCCAGCTGGTAGTAGTGGCCGCCCAGGATGGGGCGGACCCGGGCCGTGCGGATCGGCCCCGTGCGGAACAGGCAGCGCAGTGAGCCGAGCAGGAAGTCCAGTTCGTGCATGCGTTCCGAAGGCGGCGGTCCGCCCGTCGGCACGGGCCGGGCCACGGCCCTGGACGAGGCGGCGCCGAGCAGCACGGCGCCCGGGGAGAAGCCACGCGCGGTGAGGAAGCCCCGGTTCTCAGCAGTCATCGTTCCCGCCCATCCACAGGTCGACCGGAAGGTGAATCCGTACTCGGGTGGCACAGCGGAAAGGATCACCGACCAAGGGCAGATCGCGGCTGAGCGCAGCGCTCTTCGATCGAGAAAGGGCCATTTGCGGCAGCGGTTCGCCCCGAAAGTAGTCGCCGACCGGACAGCGGCACCATTTGTTCACGCCCCGCATTAATTGCCGACGCCTGACCTGACAGCAAGTCTTCATGCCGAGATCACACGCTCTGCACGTCCTTGCCCCCTCAACTCCCCCTCCGTAAGGAGCTTTTACGTGGTCACGTCCCGCATCGCACGGCCGACGACGCTCGCCCTCGCCACGGCGGTCGCCGCGCTCACCGCGACCGTCCTCCCCTTCCCGGCGCCGGCCGCCCCGAACGGCTCGCGCGCCGCGCTGCCCGCCGTCACCGGGCACTCCGAGACCCCGGCCCTGCACGACGACGAGGCGGGCGGCGACGCCGACGCGGACGACCCGGCCATCTGGCGCAACGCCGCCGACCCGGACCGCAGCCTGGTCATCGCCACCGCCAAACAGGGCGGTCTGCGCGTCTACGACCTGGACGCCCGCGAGGTGCAGTCCGTGCCCGCGCCCGCCGCGCCGGGGCCCGGCCATGCGCCCGGCCGCTTCAACAACGTCGACCTGCTGCACGGCCTGCGCCTGTCCTCGGGCCGCGCCGACCTCGCCGTGACCAGCGACCGCGGCGGCGACCGGCTGCGCTTCCACCGCATCGACGCGGACCGCGCGGGCGGCCCCCTCACCGACGTCACGGACCCCTCCGCCCCGCCCGTCTTCTCCTCGTCCCAGGCGGAGATCGACGAGCAGCGCACGGCGTACGGCCTCGCGACCTGGACCGACCAGGCCACCGGCCGCTCCTACGCCCTGGTGAGCCGCCGGGAGCGGACGAGCGTCGCCCTGCTCGAAATCGTGCCCGGTGCGGGCGGCAAGGTCGGCTACCGCAAGGTCCGCACCCTCGACCTGCCCGCCGACTTCCGCCTGCCGAACGGCACTTCATGGTCGCCCTGCGGTGAACCGGGTGAACTGCCGCAGGTCGAGGGCATGGTGGTCGACCCGGCGAACGGCATGCTGTACGCGGGCCAGGAGGACGTCGGCATCTGGCGGATGCGCGCCGACCTGACCGGCACGCCGAAGCTGGTCGACAAGGTCCGTGAGTACGGCGTCCCCGGCACCTACGACGAAGAGACCGAGGAGTGCGTCCCGGGCGCTGACCCGGGCTACGGCGGCACCCGCCTGAGCGCCGACGTCGAGGGGCTGACACTGCTCACGGAGGCGGACGGCGACGGCCATGTCCTCGCGTCCAGCCAGGGCGACGACACGTTCGCCGCCTACGACCGCGAGCTGTCCGACGACAACGAGTACGAGGGCGGGTTCCGCGTCACCGCGGCGTCCGCCGCCCTCGACGGCTCGGAGGAGTGCGATGGCGCCGCCGCGCTCGCCGCGCCGCTGGGTCGCGCGTACCCGGACGGGCTGCTCGTCGTCCAGGACGGCCACGATGCCCCCGGGGACGGGGAACGCCCCTCCACCAACTTCAAGTTCGTGGACCTGGGTGAGGTCAGGGAGGCCATCGACGACTGACGTCCCGTCGCCCTGCGGAGGGGCTCAGCGGCGCAGGCTCACCCGCTTCGAGCGGGCCGTGGCCACGAGTTCGGCGATCGTGGCCAGTTTGACGCGGGGGCGGCCCGTCGCCCTGCCTCGGGAGAGTTCGGCCTGGTTGATCGCCGCGAGGCCTCGGGCGTCGACCACGTGCCGGTTGCGGCGGCGGGCCAGGCGGTGGAAGGCCCGGGTCGCGTGGCGCGGGGCGGGCAGTGTTCCGGCGACCGCGTCGGCCAGGAGCGTCGAGACCGTCTCGGCGGCGCAGGTGCGGTTGGCGCCGATGCCGCCGGTGGGCCCGCGCTTGATCCAGCCCACCACATAGGTCCCCGGGTGCCCGGTAACCCGGCCGGCCTCGTGCGGCACGGTCCCGCTGCTCTCGTCGAAGGGCAGGCCCGGCACCGGTACGCCCCGGTAGCCGATCGCGCGCAGCACCATGTCCGCGCGCAGCGTCCGCTCCCCCGCGCCGGACGCGACGCGCACGGCCTCCACGCGGCCCTCGCCGAGTACTTCGCGGGGAGCGCTATGGAAGCGCAGCACGATGCGGCGTCCGGGCGCCGGCGGCTCCGCCCAGTCCGGCTGCCGCCGCGCGACGCCGCGCAGGAGGGCCGCCTTGCCGTGCGGGGCCGCCGCGTCGAGAGCGGCGGCGATCCGCGGGTCGTGGTCGTCGACGACCAGTTCGATGCCCGGCACTTGCTTGAGTGCCAGCAGTTCGGACGTGGTGTACGCGGCGTGTTCGGGACCGCGGCGCGCCAGCAGGACGACTTCGCGGACCTTGCTGCCGCGCAGCGCCGCCAGGGCGTGGTCGGCGATGTCGGTGCGGGCCAGGGCGTCCGGGTCGGCGAGCAGGATGCGGGCCACGTCGAGGACGACGTTGCCGTTGCCGACCACGACGACGCGCTCCGCCGACAGGTCGACGGCGTCCGGCGCCGCCTCCGGGTGGGCGTTGTACCAGGCGACGAACGCGCTCGCGGAGAGGCTGCCGGGCAACTCCTCACCCGGGATGGACAGGCGGCGGTCGGCGGACGCCCCGACGGCGTAGATGACCGCGTCGTGGTGGGCGGCTATCTCCTCCGCGGTGATGTCGGTGCCGATGTCGAGTCCGAGGTGCATCCGCACTCTGGGGTGCGCGTGGAAGCGGGCGAAGGTGTCGCCGGCCTTCTTGGTCGCGGGGTGGTCGGGCGCCACGCCGTAGCGCACGAGGCCGCCCGCCACCGGCAGCCGGTCGATCAGGGTCACCTCGGCGCTGGTGTGCAGGAGCAGGTCCTGTGCGGCGTACATGCCGGCCGGGCCGGTGCCGACGACGGCGACCTTGAGCGGGGCGAAGTCCGCGGGCAGGACGCGCGGGAACTCCGGCTCGCCCCAGGCGTGGAAGTTCGGCCCGTCGGGCTCCGGCCGGGGCACCTCCGCCTCTTCGTAGTACGCGGCATTGATCGCGGCGTACTCCTCCTGCGCGGCGGGCAGGCGGTCCACCGGGAAGATCGCGTCGACGGGGCAGGCGTCGGCGCAGGCCCCGCAGCCGATGCAGGTCCTGGGGTCGATGTGCAGCATCTCCGTGCTGCCGAACGCCCGCTCCTGCGGCGTGGGGTGGATGCAGTTGACCGGGCACACCGCTACGCAGGTGGCGTCGCTGCAACAGGTCTGGGTGATGGCGTAGGTCATGGTCCTGGACTCGGCTCGGCTCGGTGGGCGCGGTGGTCAGATGAGGTGCGCGCGCTTGTAGAAGGCCAGCGCCGGCTTGGTGAGCAGGCCGCACGAGGCGAGGAACTCCATGAGGCCCGCGCAGCTGGAGCGCATCATGGACTTGTGGTGCTCGTTGGCCTTCGCCTCGGCGAGGGCGCGTTCCTCGTCGAGTCCCGCGTTCGCGTACACCTTGCGGTTCACCATGCTGGTGACGATGACGTACGACGCGATGGCGATCACCAGGGCGTTGGTCTGGCGGCGCCACCGGCCCGCGCCCGCGAGGCGCTTGCGCGTCTGGTCGCGGGCGAACTTCATGTGCCGCGACTCCTCGACGACGTGGATGTTGTTGATGGTGCGGACGAACGGCACGACCCGCTCGTCCCGCATCCAGTCGCGCTGCATGACGTCGAGGACCTCTTCGGCCACGAGAATCGCGGCATAGGCCGCCTCGCCGAAGGCCACCGACTTGAAGGCCCTGCCCAGTTCGACGGCGAGGCGGTGCGGCCGGTAGGCGGGCGCGCCGAGCTTCTCCGCGCCGCGGGCGAACATGATCGAGTGGCGGCACTCCTCGGCTATCTCCGTGAGCGCCCACTGGACCTCGGCGCTGGTCGGGTCCTTCGCGTAGACGTCGCGCAGCACCATCTGCTGGAGGATCATCTCGAACCATATGCCGGTGCTGGCCACCGAGGCGGCTTCCTGCCGGGTCAGCTCCTTGCGCTGCTCCTCGGTCAGCTCCTGCCAGTAGGCGGTGCCGTAGAGGGTGCTCCACTCCGGGCTCGCGCCGTGGAAGTCGCGGTCGAGCGGGGTCTCCCAGTCGACCTCGGTGGCGGGGTCGTACGCCAGGACGGCGGCCGAGTCGAGCAGCCGCCGGGCGATGTCGCCCTCCGGGGAGTGGTCCTGTGTGCTCGGCCGAACAGTGCTGCTTGCCATGCTGCGGCTCCTTGACTCAGACGTCAGGGCGGGCCCGCGGCGACGCCACGCGCGGCACGCCACGACCCCCTTGTTAGACAGACCGTATAACAAGGGGGTCGGGTAGGCCTACCCCCCGGTAAGCACGAGCGGGGGCGCGGGCGGTGGCTGCGAGCGGTGCGCTACGAGCGGCTCAACTCCTCGGTGGCGGCGGGCGTCCACCGGATCCGTGTACTGCACGCGGCGACGACGAGCGCCGAGGCGGCGACGGCGGCGAAGCCCCACACGAGGCTGCTCGCGTGGGCGATGAAGCCGATCAGCGGCGGTCCCGCGAGCAGGCCCGTCGTCCCCATGGCGGCGACGAGCGTCAGCGAGTCCGAGCCCTGTCCCGCCGCCGCCACGTACACGCAGGGCGTGACGGCCGCGATGCCGAGGCCGACGCAGGCGAAGCCGAGGAGGGCCGGCACCGGACCGCCGCTGAGCAGGGCGAGGATCAGCCCCGTGCCCGCCAGGGCACTGCCGGTCAGGACGACGCGGCCGTCGCCCCAGCGGCTGCGCCAGCCGTCGGCGAAGAGGCGGGCCACCACCATCATTCCGGAGACGACGGCGATGCCGAGCGGCGCCAGTTCCGCGGACGCCTCGGCGACGTCTTCCAGATAGAGCGCCGACCAGTCGTTCATGGCGCCCTCGGTCACGGTGCCGAACGCCATCGCGACGCACATCCACAGCGTCACGCGCGACGGCACGGCCCACTTCCCGGCGCGCTTCTTCTCCCCCTCGCCTGCGGTCGCGGCCGGGAGTTGCTCGGCCGTCAGCAGCCCGGTACGGGCGTACACCAGCGACAGGAGGAGGATGGTGGCCGCCGCCGCGAAGTGCGCGGTGACCGAGGCGGTCACCGCGGTGGTGCCGGAGGCGAGCAGCGCGGCGAGCAGGGAGCCGCCGCTGAAGGTGGCGTGCAGCCGGGCCATGGCGTTGCGCTCGAACCGGGCCTCCAGGGCGGCGCCTTGGGCGTTCATGGCGACGTTCAGGCACCCCACGAGCACACCGTCGACGCCCATGACGAGCAGCGCCACGGGGTAGTTCGGCGCGACGGCGAGCGCCGGGAGCACCAGGGCCAGGCAGAGCGCCGACACAAGTGCGAGACGCCGCGAGCCGAGGCGCCGCATCAGCGCGGCCACCACGGGGAACGACACGGCGGCGCCGACGCCCGCCGCCATCAGCAGGACGCCGACCTCCGCCGCGCTCAGGCCCAGTTCGTCCTTGAGGGCGGGAATGCGGGACGCCCAGGTGGCGTACTGGAAGCCGAGCGAGCAGAACAGGGCCGCGATCGCCAGCTGGCCCCGGTGGAAGGGATCACGCACGCGCAGCACCGGCATCAGCCCACTTCTCCGTTTCTCTCCGCGACGCCGGCCCGGCCGGCACCGCCCGGGACATGTAGACGGCGGTCGGGCCGTATCCGGTCGGGGACACGTGGCCGGGCGTGAAGCCCCGGGCCGCCCAGAACGTCTCGCTGCCGCCGACGGCCACCAGGGAGATCTGCTCGTGGCCGTGCGAACGGGCCGCCGCTGTCAGGTGGTCGAGCAGGTGCCGGGCGAGGCCCCGGTGGCGCAGGTCCTCGGCGATGACGATGTCGTGCAGATGCAGGTTGCGGGACGCGAGCGCGGGCTTCTCCTCGGTGCTCCCGCGCAGGCCGGGGTAGGCGGACTCCGGGTAGGGCAGGGCCAGCAGGTAGCCCGCGAGCCGCCCGTCCAGGTCCAGCGCGAAGCAGGTGGCCGGGGACGCGTGCGCCTTGGCCTGGAGTGCGGCCCGTCCCTCCGAGAGGCCGAGGCGGCTGTAGGCGTGGGACTCCAGGGCCACGATGCCGTCCCAGTCCCGGTCGGCGACGTGACGTATACGCATCTCAGGGTGTGTCATCTCGTGGTTCACGTGTCCCCGCCGCCTGTCCAGGTGTACGGAAGCGGACTGAAGCCGTTGAAGCCCCGCGTCATGTAGCTGGTCGCGTACGCGCCGCAGGACAGCACCCACACCGGGTCGCCGGAGGCCAGTGCCCTGGGCACCGGGATCAGGCCGTGCTCGTGCGAGAACGCGTCGTCGCTGTCGCAGGTGGGGCCCGCCACCACGGCGGGGACGGACTCGGCGTCGCGGTGCGTGGGGAAGACGAGCCGGTACTGCAACTGGTCCATCTCGTAGAGGCCGTTGAACTTCCCGCAGCTCAGGTACAGCCAGTACTGGCGCTCGCCGTCGGGCCCGCGCCGCGCGGACAGCCGGGAGACGTGGGCGCGGATCGCGCCGTGGTCGGCGACGAGGTAGCGCCCCGGTTCGACGACGAAGCCGAGCCGGTGGCCCGGGATCTCGCGCAGGCGCGCCATGCCTTCGCGGATCACGGCGAAGATCTTGTCCAGCGGCGGGTCGAGCGCTCTGCCGTGTTTGTCGCGGTAGCCGAGCGCGGGCAGGCCGCCGCCCAGGTTGACGTGGTCGAGGCGGATGCCGCGCCGGTGGAGGGCTTCGAGGACGTCCGCGATGCGGTCGAAGGCGCCGCGCCAGGCGTCGGCCGTCATCTGCTGGGAGCCGACGTGCACGGACAGGCCCGCGGGGGTCAGCCCGAGGTCGCGGGCCTCTGCCAGCACGGCGACGGCGTCGGCGGGCGGGCATCCGTACTTGTGGCTCAGCCCCCACAGGGCTCCCTCCCCGGTGGTCGAGAGGCGGCAGAACACCCGTGCACCGGGGGCGTGCCGCGCCAGCGCGGTCACGTCCTCCAGGCTGTCGGTCGCGAAGTCCGTGATGCCGAGGCGGTGCGCGTCCGCGATGTTCTCGTCGGACTTCACGGTGTTGCCGTAGTGCATCCTGGCGACCGGGAACCCGGCGCTCAGCGCCTGCTCCACCTCGCGGGGGCTCGCCGCGTCGACGCCGCAGCCCCGCGCGGCCAGGCGGGCCAGCACCTCGTCGACCGGGCAGGCCTTCATCGCGAACCGGACGGCCACGCCCGGCAGTTCGCGGCGCAGCGTCTCGTAGCGCTCCTCGATGCCGGGGAGGTCGAAGACGATCTGGTCCTCGGCGGCGGCCGCCAAGGCGTCGCGGAGGGGGGCGCGCAGCGGTACGGATCCGCCGGGCGGCCCGGGCTCGCCCAGCGGCACGGATGCGCTGCGGGGTGCCGTCTCGTGGGTCATCGTGGCGTTCATGTCGGCCGCCCCGCCGGCAGGAGCGGTCCGGCCTCGCGGCTCGCCCGCATCAGGGGCTCCCAGGCCTCGGTCAGCAGCGCGAAGTCCTCGATGTCCCTGCGCGCCTCGTCCAGGAGGCGTTCGCGGCGCGTGGCGAGGATGTCGGCGAACTGGGCGTATCTGCCGCCGAGCCTGCGGTACGCGGCGTCGATCCGGTCCAGGCGCCGGACGTTCTCGGCGCGGTCGAGCGTCGCGCTCTCCCTGGCGAGCGCGCTGATGGCGGAGGCCCGGACGTGGCCCCGGCCGTCGAGGAGCGTTTCCCCGGCGGCGGCCATCCGCTCGTAGACGTGGTGGAAGTAGAGCATCGACAGGAAGAACTTGACGAAGCGCGTCTGGTACGCGATGAAGCCGGCGTCGGTCCTGCGCTCCGCGGTGTAGAAGTTGACGATGTCGCGGTTGTGCAGGACGCCGGGCAGCGCGGCGTCGTGGACCAGGTGGATGAGGAAGTAGTCGCTGCCGATGGTGTCGGTGGCGGGCGGCAGCGGTACGCGTTCGTGCACGCCGTGGAAGCTGATGTTGCACATGTCGACGCGCATGGGGTCGACCAGGGTCAGCGTCGCGCGGTCGGTGGTGAACGGCTCGGAGCCGGCGCCGCGGAAGGAGTCGTCGACGAGTTCCCGCTTCTGCTCGTCGGACCAGTGGCCCGGCGCCCAGAGGCTGACCACGTCGTAGTACACCTCGGGATCGAGGGCGCGTATCTCACCGATGTCCACGGACAGTTCGCCCACGAAGGAACTGCCCACCATCGCCACGCGTTTGGCGGCGTGGCGCTCGTCGAGGACCGTCTCGACGGGGCCGCGCGCCGCGTCGGCCGCGCGCTTGCCGAGCGACATCAGCTCGTGGTGGACGGGGAAGACGGGTGCGCCGTCGGCGACCTGGTACCGGCTGTCGGAGTCCCTGCGGTGGACGGACTCGCAGCCGAGCGCGGCGGCGATGAGGAAGGCGCGGTTGGTGCACGCGCCGTAGGAGAGCCCGGCCGGGAGCATCAGCTCCAGCATCAGTTCGGGCTTGGCGACCTCGGCCCGGCCGATCACGTGGCGCAGGAAGTCGCGCTGCCGCGGCTCACCGAGGTGGTGGGCGACGACGTGCGGCACCGCGCCGAGCGCGCGGACGGCGTCCGCGTGGGCGGCGAAGGTGTCCGGGTCGGAGGAGTCGAGGATCAGCAGGTGCACCTCGACGTCGAAGTGCGTGGCGGCGTAGGCCGCCTCGCCGCCGATCGCGGCGATCGTCTCGGGGCAGGCCCGGTTGGTGGGGAGGGTCAGGCAGATGCGGCGCATGCGGCGTCCCCGATCGGCTGGTCGAGGTCCTGACCGGTCCAGGAGGTGAGGCCGAGCAGCTTCTCACCCAGGTCGTTCAGGGTGGCGGTGCCGTAGCGCAGGGACTCGTGCTTGTCGCGGTCCCCGAGGAGCGTGGCGTTCCAGTCCGGCGTGGCCAGGGTGCGCCAGGAGTCGACCCGGGAGCGGCGCAGCTCCTCGTGGGTCTCCAGGGCGGGCATCATCGACAGGTACTGGACGGCGCGGACGCCGTTCGCGGAGGTGTTCGGTGCCACGCCGTGGGCGAGCAGGCCGTTCCAGATCAGCAGGTCGCCCGCCTCCAGCTCGGGCCGCACGACGGGCATCTCGTCCCGGTCGATCGCGGGGCGGATCGGGTCGCGGTCGTCCGGCTGGAGGGCCTTCCACCGGTCGAAGCGGCGGAACAGCTCGGGGCAGCACTGGAAGCCGCCGTGCTCGTCGCGGGTGTCGTCCAGGGCGATGATCCCCTGCACCCGCTGGGGCAGCACGCCGAGGGTGGTGTCGACGTCCCAGTGGAGGTTGATGTCGAAGCCGCGTTCGGTGGGGGCGATCAGGGAGCGGGAGCGGTTCTTGACGTTGGGGGGATTGAGGTTGAGCCGGTCCAGGGTGACCCAGAGCTCTTCGCAGTCCCACACGTCGGTGAAGGCGTCGTATACCCGCCGCGTCTGGCGGCTGTCCCAGATGAGCTGGTGGTGGTAGGCCTCGACGAAGCCGTAGACGTGCAGCTCGCGGTCGAGGTCCGAGCGGAACTCCCGCTCCTCGTACCAGGTCTCGGGGCGGCCCCGGTCGAGCCCCTGGAACTCCCAGGCGAAGTCCAGCAGGTCCTTGGCCGCCCCGGCGGGGATCGCCTGCTTCACGACGACGTAGCCGTACGTCTGCCAGAAGGCGAAGTCCTCCTCGGACAGGACCTTCAGCGGCCGGGTCTTCGTCAGATCCCGCAACTGGGTCCGCGCCAGATACGTGTCGCCGTCGGAGCTGAAGTAGGGGACGGCGCTGGAGGCTCGATGGAGGTAGCGGTCGGAGGCTGGCATGGCGTGCTCCAAGGTTCGGGTCTGTTCCGGGGCGGGCACGGCGGCGGAGGCATTCGTCCCCCCGGGATACTCCGCGCCGGGCCGGCGGGCCGCTTCAGGTCGGCCGGGGCAGCGGGTGTCACATCCGCTCCACGTCGAACTTGCGTACCATCAAAATGGACTAGACCAACGAGCGCTGTCAACAATTGACTTGGGCGCCTTGTCGAGCAAAACGAGGATATTTGCCCCTGGTTCACGCGTACGTCACGTCAGGGCGGCGGGAAAATTTTGCCTTCAACAGCCCTGTCGGACGGGCGAGTTGACGGACCGGAACTGGCATCCGCGTGCATTGACGCCGTGCCGCCCCCGGTTCAGGGTGTTGCCCACACCGAAGCCAGACGCAAAGCCACCCTCCCGAGGAAAGGCCTCTCATGCGAAGACGCCTCTTTGTCCGTGGACTCGCCACCGCCGGAGCGGGACTGGCCCTCCCCCCCCCCCCCCCCCCCCCCCCCCCCCCCGCCCCAGCCGGGCCGGCCGCCGGCGCGCCACCCCCCTCTGCCCCTATTCACCACCTGACCCC
>NZ_JAFEXF010000094.1 GCF_016905445.1 Streptomyces sp. G44 | reverse complement strand
GGGGGGGGGGGGGGGGGGGGGGGGGGGGGCGGGGAGGGGTGAGGGGGGGGGGGGGGGGGGGGGGGGGGGGGGGGGGAGGGGGGGGGGGGGGGGGGGGGGGGGGGGGGGGGGGGGGGGGGGGGGGGGGGGGGAGGGGGGGGGGCGGGGGGGGGGCGGGGGGGGGGGGGGGGGGCGGGGGGGGGGGGGGGGGCGGGGGGGGTTGAGGGGACTGAGGGGGCTGAGGAGACTAAGGGTTCCGAGGGGTCTGGGGAGGTCGGGAGCACGGGGGCCGGGCATGTCGTCATGCCATCCGTCGCGCAAGAGGGCATCCTGCGGCGGCAGTCTGCGCGTGAATCAGCCGCGCGTACCTACGCCAGGGCCCTGCCCATCGTGCCGGTGCGGGCGCGCGGCATGACCATCGAAGGTGCGGACGGGCGCCGCTACCTCGACTGCCTCTCGGGCGCCGGCACTCTGGCCCTCGGCCACAACCACCCCGTGGTGCTCGAAGCCATCAGGAAGGTGCTCGACTCGGGGGCGCCGCTGCATGTCCTCGACCTCGCCACACCTGTCAAGGACGCCTTCACCACCGAGCTGTTCGGCACACTGCCGAGTGGCCTCGCCGAGCGTGCGCGCATCCAGTTCTGCGGCCCCGCCGGGACGGACGCCGTGGAGGCCGCGCTGAAACTGGTCCGCGCGGCGACCGGACGCGACGGCATGCTGGCCTTCACCGGCGCCTATCACGGCATGACGGCCGGGGCGCTCGAAGTGTCCGGCGGCGCGCGGGACGTACGGGTCGCGCGCCTCCCTTACCCGCAGGACTACCGCTGCCCGTTCGGCCTCGGCGGCCCGCACGGGGCCGAACTCTCCGCCCGCTGGACGGAGAGCCTCCTCGACGACACGAAGTCAGGCGTTCCGGCACCGGCGGGCATGATCGTCGAACCGGTCCAGGGCGAGGGCGGGGTCCTGCCCGCGCCCGACGCCTGGCTTCGCCGGATGCGTGAGATCACCGCGGAACGCGGCATCCCGCTCATCGCCGACGAGGTCCAGACGGGCGTCGGGCGCACCGGCGCGTTCTGGGCCGTCGAGCACAGCGGCGTCGTACCGGACGTGATGGTGCTCTCCAAAGCGATCGGCGGCAGCCTGCCCCTCGCGGTGGTGATCTACCGCGACGACCTCGATGTCTGGCCCCCCGGCGCCCACGCGGGCACCTTCCGAGGCAACCAGCTCGCCATGGCGGCGGGCGCGGCGACCCTCGCGTACGTCCGCGAGAACGGCCTCGCCGAACGCGCCGCCACGCTGGGGGCCCGCATGATCACGCAACTGCGGTCTCTCGCCGCGGCTCACCCCTGTATCGGTGAGGTCCGCGGCCGGGGTCTGATGATCGGCGTCGAACTTGTCGAGCCGGGTGGGGTGAGTGAGCCGGGTGGGGTGGGTGAGCCGGGCGAGTTGGGCGAGTTGGGCGAGCTGAGTGGGCAGAGGGCGGCCGGTGGGTTTGCGGCACCTGCTGAGTTTGGGGAGCCTGGCGAGTCGGCGGGGTCGGTCGCGTCCGGGGTCAGGATGCTGGGGCCTGCCTGTGGAGCAGGGGCGCGGGGTGGGGGCTTGGGCAGCTCCGATGAGGGGACAGACCTCCCTGGCGCGGGCCGGGGCGCACCCGGCACCGGGCCGGAAGACCCTCGGGCGAGGCCGGCCGCCGATGGGGACCTGACCGGCGACCCGGGCATCGAGAACATGTCGGCGACTCGTCGGCCCGGTACCGCGTCCGACCCGCTCGCCGTGGCCGTCGACCATCCGACGACCAACACCCGCCCCCGCCCACCGGCACCCCAACTGGCCGCCGCCGTGCAACGCGAGTGCTTGCGCCGCGGCCTCATCGTCGAACTCGGCGGTCGTCACTCCAGCGTCGTACGACTCCTGCCTCCCCTGACCATCACCGACGAACAGGCGGCTGCGGTCCTCGACCGTCTCGCCGACGCGCTCGCCACCGCTGCGCGTGCCCACCACGGATAGCCAACACGGACCCGGGCCGCCCCGCGGCGGCCATGAGGTGCCGGGCATGCCCCGGACCCGTCGCCACACGGAGCCCGAACAACCTCACGAGGAACCCTCTTGAACGCCACCCCCGCTTCCGAAGGCCGCCCCCCTGCCGACACCCCAGGCACGTGCGTCACGCAATCCCCATTGACGGCGGAGTCCGGTACGGTCCCAAGGCAGAAGTGTGGCGGCCAGCAGGCCGAGCACTTGCGCGGCACGGCCACCGACCTGCTGGAACACCCCGATCCGCACACCGCGGCACAGGCGGCCGCCGTCGAGAACCTCCTGCGCTGCTGGGTCAGGGAGAACAACCTTCCGGCGCCGGAACAGGGCGCCCTGCGCATCCCCCTCCACGCCAGCGGCACGGCCCTGCTCGTCCCCGTGCACTACTGGTCGGCCACCGGTTGGCACCGCTTCGGCTTCCCTTACCTGGAGGACGGTCCCGCCAGCGCCCCTCCCGTCGACGCGGTGACCGTCGCCGCCCTCCTCGGCCGCGAGACGGCACGCCGCGACGCAGAGCCGATGATCGGCAGTCCGGCCACGGGTGGCTGGGCAGCCGGTGCCACGACGGCGGACATCACGGCAGCCAGCGGCCCGGCAGAAGCCGTGAGCCGGAAGGGCGATGCGAACCCGGCGGATCGGGGGGCCTCCGCAGGGTCGGGGGAACCTGCGGAGGCGGCGATCTCCGGAGGGTCGGGGGAGCCCGCGGGGGTGGCGACCTCCGCAGGCTCGACGACTGCCGCGGAGGCGGGGACACCCGCAGGGTCAGTGCCCTCCGCAGGGTCAGCGATCCCCGCGCGGTCGGGGGCACGCGTGGGATCGGCGAGTCCCGTAGAGGCGGGGGCACGAGCGGGATCGGCGACTCCCGCAGGAGCAGTGACACCCGCAGCGTCGGCAACTCCCGCAGGGCCAGCGAGCCCCGCAAGGCCGACGAATGCCGCAGGGCCGGCGGCCCCCGCAGAAACGGTGTCCTCAGCAGGCCAGGGGCCCGCAGCGGTGGCGGCCCAGCCGACCGCCCGGTCGACAGCCCAGCCAGCGGCTCAGCTGGAAGGGACGAGCCCGGCAGCTCCGGAAACCCCGGCCCCTGTGGCGAACCAGGCGGCTCAGTCGAATCCGGACGCGTTGGCGCCGCCCCCCGAAGCGCGGCTCTCCTCAGCGAAACGCCCGGCCGCAGCGGTGCACCCGGGCGCAGCGACACCAGAAGAAGCAACCACCCCGGCCGCGGCGACACCCTCGGCCCCAGCGGTGCACTCGGCCGAAGCCAAGCCCCCGGCCGCAGCGGCATCCTCAACCCCAGCGACACCCCCGGCCCCAGCTGCACCGGCCGCAGCGACA
Source organism: Streptomyces sp. G44 (assembly GCF_016905445.1). GTDB lineage: Bacteria > Actinomycetota > Actinomycetes > Streptomycetales > Streptomycetaceae > Streptomyces. The sequence goes on along the minus strand of NZ_JAFEXF010000094.1, from coordinate 23,638 downwards.
CCCTCGGCCCCAGCGGTGAACCCGGCCGAAGCCAAGCCCCCGGCCGCAGCGGCACCCTCAACCCCGGCGGTGCACCCAGCCGCAGCCACACCCTCTGCTGCAACGACACCGACCGCACCCACACCCACACCCCCAACCGCACCCACACCCCCGACCGCAACAGCGCACCCGGCCGGGGGACCCGCCGACGGCGCCGACCTGGTCGGCCGGGTCGCCGACTCGGTCCGCCGCACCGCCCAGTTCATCTCGGACCGTCGTGCCACCCCGGCCGACGAACCCGATCTCTTCCTCTCCGCCGAACAGTCGCTGCTCCTCGGCCACCCCTTCCATCCGACCCCCAAGAGCCGCGAGGGCCTCTCCGACACCGAAACCCACCTCTACTCACCGGAGTTGCGCGGAGCCTTCGCACTGCACTGGCTGGCCGTCCATCCCTCCGTGCTCGCCGCGGACTCGGCCTGGACGGAACGCGGACGTCCGCTCCCGGCCGAGCAGCTCGCCGCCCGCCTCGCGGGCCCGGAACTGCCGCTGCCGGACGGCCGCGTCGCTCTGCCCATCCATCCGTGGCAGATCCGCGAGCTCCGACACCGGCCCGCGGCGGCCGAACTCCTCGACGCCGGCCTCCTCCAGGACCTCGGATCTCACGGAGCTCCCTGGCACCCCACCTCCTCCGTACGCACCCTGTACCGGTCCGGCGCGGCCGCCATGCTCAAGCTCTCCCTCGGCGTGCGCATCACCAACTCCCGTCGTGAGAACCTCCGCAAGGAACTCCACCGCGGCGTCGAAGTCCACCGACTGCTGCGCAGCGGCCTCGCCAAGCAGTGGCAGGCGGCCCACCCCTGCTTCGACATCGTCCGCGACCCCGCGTGGCTGGCCGTCAACGACCGTGACGGCGCGCCCGTGGCCGGGCTCGACGTCATGATCCGGCACAACCCCTTCAGCCCCGGGGACGACGCCACCTGCCTCGCGGGCCTGGTTTCGCCCAAGCCTTCGACTCTGCCCGCCCGCCAGGGCCTCCGCCTGATGCGCTCACGGCTCGGCGAGACGGTGACCAGGCTGGCAGGACGAACGGGCCGCCCCCGAGGCGCGGTCGCCGCCGAGTGGTTCCTGCGCTACCTGGAGGCCGTCGTCCGCCCGGTGCTGTGGCTCGACAGCGAGGCGGGCGTCGCCCTGGAAGCGCACCAGCAGAACACGATCCTCCTTCTCGATGCCGAGGGCTGGCCCGTGGGGGGCCGCTACCGCGACAACCAGGGCTACTACTTCCGGGAGTCGCGGCGTACCGAACTCGACCGACGACTCCCCGGCATCGGCCGGCACAGCGACACCTTCGTCTCGGACGAGGTGGCCGACGAGCGGTTCGCCTACTACCTCGGCATCAATAACGTCCTGGGTCTGATCGGAGCGTTCGGCGCCGAACGTCTGGCGGATGAACGGCTGTTGCTCGCGGCCTTCCGGCGTTTCCTCGGTGACATCGCCTCTGGCCGCGACCCACTGCGCACCTCGCTGCCCGCGACGTTGCTCGACTCCCCCGTGCTGCGGTGCAAGGCCAACCTGCTGACCCGGCTCCACGGGCTCGACGAGCTCGTCGGCCCGGTCGACACCCAGTCCGTGTACGTCACCATCGCCAACCCCCTGCATTCCTGAGAAACATGCCCCGCCTCTCCCACTTATCCGGCTTCTCCGACCGCAACAGACTCTTCTGACTCTTCTGACAGGAGCGACGCCGTGTCTCCCACCGATGCGAGCACCGACGCCGGCACCGAACCCGCGGCCACCGGCGCCGACGGCGCGGACACCCTCGACCTGCGCCTGCCCGACGAACTCGTCGCCTTGCTGGCCGAGAGCGACGAGCGAACCTCGCGGGCAACTCACATCGGGCACGGAGAGCGCGCTCCGGACCACACTCCGGGTGCCGTGGCCGTCGAGGACCTCCTAGACGGCATCGCCGCCTGGGGGCCGACCGCCACTGACGCCGGCGTCTTCCAACTCGTGCCTGTCCGCCTCGAACGTGATCTCCCGCTGATCAGCCGGTGGATGAACGACCCAGCCGTAGCGGCCTTCTGGGAACTGGAGGGACCCGAGGCCGTCACCGAGGCGCATCTGCGTCCCCAGCTCGACGGAGACGGACGCAGCGTGCCGTGCCTCGGCGTGCTCGACGGCATGCCGATGAGCTACTGGGAGATCTACCGGGCGGACCTCGACCCTTTGGCCCGCCTCTATCCCTCACGCCCGCACGACACCGGAATCCACCTCCTCATCGGTGGCGTCGTCAACCGCGGCCGTGGGCTCGGCACCGCACTGCTCAGAGCGGTCGCCGATCTCGTGCTCGACCACCGTCCCGCATGCGCCCGCGTCATCGCAGAACCCGACCTGCGCAACACCCCCTCCATCTCCGCCTTCCTGAGTGCCGGCTTCCGCTTCTCCGCCGAAGTGGAGCTGCCCGACAAACGGGCAGCGCTCATGATCCGTGACCGGACCCTGCGCGCAGTGCTCTGACCTGCTCACTCACAGTAACGACGCTCGACCCGATCCGGTTCCCTCACTGAGGAGTCCCCGTGCCGAATCCGTCCGCAAGCCCGATTGCCTGCACCTCCGCCGCGCTCTATGACCCGCCCGAGCTGACTCAGGACAGATGGCGCGAGGCGGGCCGCCGACTGCTCGCCAAGATGATCGGCGAGTTCGCGTACGAGGAGATCATCAATCCCGAGCCGGTCATGGAGGGCGAGTCGGACATCTACCGTCTCCACCTCGAATCAGCGGAGCCGGACACGGCTGACACGCCGCCCGGAGCCACCGCTCCCAACGGCAGTGACCAGCCGCAAGGTCAGCACCAGCACCAGCACCAGAATCAGAATCAGCACCAGAATCAGCACCAAGATCAGCACCAAGGCCGTACGTATCAAGATCGGGAGCAAGAGGGCACCCGTGACAACAACCCTGTCGGCCCTCAAGCCGACCACACCGCCCCCACCCTCACCTTCCGCGCCCGCCGCGGCTCGTACGGCGGCTGGCACGTGGACCCCGACAGCCTGGCCCTGCGCGAGGGCGGTGCGGCGGCCCGCCCCTTCCATGATCCCGTCCGATTCCTCGCGCTGGCCCGCAGGAACCTGGGGCTTGACGGGGCCACCCTCGGGCACCTCGTCCGCGAGCTCAGCGTCACCCTCAGCGCCGACGCCCGGATCGACCACACCGCGCTCGCCGCGGCGCAGCTCGCCGACCTCGGCTACGCGGACCTGGAGGGCCACCAGACCGGCCACCCCTGGATCGTCCTCAACAAAGGCCGCATCGGTTTCTCCGCGACCGACACCGGCCTCTGGGCGCCGGAGGCCCGCCGCGCCACGACGCTCCCATGGATCGCCGTCCACACCGACCTCGCCGTGTACCGAGGCGTCACGGGACTGGAAACCGCTCAGCAGCTCTACGCCCGCGAGCTCCCTGTGCCCACCCAGGAGGCCTTCGCGGAGTTACTTCACGCGCGGGGGCTCGACCCCGAGCAGTACCTGTACCTTCCGGTGCACCCCTGGCAATGGGACGAGGTCGTCCTGCCGCTCTTCGCTCCTTCCGTCGCCGCGGATGCCATCGTTCCGCTCGGCAGTGACGGCGACGTACGCCTTCCCCAGCAGTCCATCCGCACGTTCCTCAACGCGTCCCGCCCCGGCGGGCACACCGTGAAGCTGCCGCTGTCGGTCCTCAACACACTGGTCTGGCGCGGACTGCCCACAGAGCGCACGATCGCCGCGCCCGCCGTCACCGCGTGGATGCACGCCCTGCGCGACATCGACCCCTTCCTGCGGGACGAGTGCCGGGTGATCCTGCTCGGCGAGGTGGCTTCGGTGGCCGTCGAGCACCCCGTGTACGACGGATTGCCGGAGGTCCCGTACCAGTACCGGGAGCTGCTCGGCGCGATCTGGCGCGAACCCCTCGCCCGCTACCTCGCCCCCGACGAACGCGCACGCACCCTCGCCTCGCTGCTGCACGTCGACCCGACCGGCCGGGCCTTCGTCACGGAACTCGTGGAACGCTCGGGACTCGCCCCCACCGTGTGGCTGCACCGCCTCTTCGCCGCCCTGCTGCCGCCGCTCCTGCACTTCCTCTACCGCTACGGCACCGTGTTCTCCCCTCACGGGGAGAACGCCATCGTCGTCTTCGACGACAAGGACGTGCCCGTCCGCCTGGCAGTGAAGGACTTCGTGGACGACGTGAACGTCAGCGCCGTGCGGCTGCCCGAGCATGACGCGATGCCCGACGACGTGCGTGACGTACTGCTCACCGAGCCCCCCGGCTTCCTCACCCAGTTCATTCATGCCGGTCTCTTCGTCGGAGTCTTCCGCTATCTGGCGCCGTTGTGCGAGGAACAACTGAGCGTCCCGGAGGCCGATTTCTGGACCGCCGTGCGCGCCGAGATCCTCCGGTACCAGGCGCGAGCTCCGGAGCTGAAGGAGCGGTACGAGATGTTCGACCTGCTCACACCGCGTATCGAGCGGTTGTGCCTCAACCGGAACCGGCTCCTCCTCGACGGGTACCGCGACCGCCCGCAGCGCCCGCACGCCGCTGTGCACGGCACCGTCCCCAACCCTCTCCACCAGCCTTGAACGCGGGATTGTCAGTGGGGCACCGTAGGGTGGTCGCGCTATGACGAAGCCCTCCCTCCCCGAGCTCCTGCACGCCGCCGTCACCGCTGTCGGCGGCACGGAACGCCCTGGCCAGGTGTCCATGGCCGAGGCCGTCGCCGAGGTGATCGACGACGGCTCCCACCTGCTGGTCCAGGCCGGCACCGGCACGGGCAAATCCCTCGGCTATCTCGTGCCGGCCCTGGCGCACGGGGAGCGCGTCGTGGTCGCGACCGCCACGCTCGCCCTCCAGCGCCAGCTCGTGGAGCGGGACCTGCCGCGCACGGTGGACGCGCTGCATCCGCTGATGCGCCGCCGCCCCCAGTTCGCGATGCTCAAGGGTCGCTCGAACTACCTGTGCCTCCACCGCCTCCACGAAGGCGCGCCCCAGGACGAGGAGGAAGGGCTCTTCGACCAGTTCGAGGCGGCAGCGCCCACCAGCAAGCTGGGCCAAGACCTGCTGAGGATGCGGGACTGGGCCGACGAGACCGAGACGGGTGACCGGGACGACCTGACCCCCGGTGTCTCCGACCGGGCGTGGTCCCAGGTCTCCGTCTCCTCCAGGGAGTGCCTCGGCGCCTCGAAGTGTGCCTACGGCGCGGAGTGTTTCGCCGAGGCGGCCCGCGAGCGAGCCAAGCTGGCCGATGTCGTCGTCACGAACCACGCGCTGCTCGCCATCGACGCCATCGAGGGCGCCCCGGTCCTTCCCCAGCACGAGGTGCTGATCGTGGACGAGGCCCACGAGCTGGTCTCGCGGGTCACCGGAGTGGCCACGGGCGAGCTCACTCCCGGCCAGGTCAACCGCGCGGTCCGCCGAGCCGCCAAGCTCGTCAATGAAAAGGCGGCCGACCAGCTCCAGACCGCGTCCGAGGGCTTCGAACGGCTGATGGAGCTGGCCCTCCCGGGCCGCCTGGAGGAGATCCCCGAAGACCTCGGGTACGCGCTGATGGCCCTGCGCGACGCCGCCCGCACGGTCATCACGGCGCTCGGCTCCACCCGGGACAAGTCGGTCCAGGACGAGGACGCGGTCCGCAAGCAGGCCCTCGCCTCCGTGGAGTCGATCCACGACGTGGCGGAGCGCATCACGAACGGCTCCGAGTACGACGTCGTCTGGTACGAGCGGCACGACCGCTTCGGAGCCTCCCTGCGGGTGGCCCCGATGTCCGTGTCGGGTCTCCTCCGGGAGAAGCTCTTCGCCGAGCGGTCGGTGGTCCTCACCTCTGCCACGCTCAAGCTCGGCGGCGACTTCAACGGCGTCGGGGCGTCGCTCGGCCTGGCTCCGGAGGGCACCGAGTCCGAGGACGCACCTCAGTGGAAGGGTCTCGACGTCGGCTCCCCGTTCGACTACGGCAAGCAGGGCATCCTCTACGTCGCCAAGCACCTCGCCCGTCCGGGCCGCGAGGGCACGCGCGGCGACATGCTCGATGAGCTGGCCGAGCTGATCGAGGCGGCAGGCGGCCGGACGCTCGGCCTGTTCTCTTCCATGCGAGCGGCTCAGAGCGCCGCCGAGGAGCTGCGGGAGCGGCTGGACATGCCCATCCTCCTCCAGGGCGAGGAGACCCTGGGCGAGCTGATCAAGGGCTTCGCGGCGGACGCGCAGACCTGCCTCTTCGGGACGCTCTCGCTCTGGCAGGGTGTGGACGTACCGGGCCCCAGCTGCCAGCTGGTGATCATGGACAAGATCCCGTTCCCGCGCCCCGACGATCCGCTGATGAGCGCCCGCCAGAAGGCGGTCGACGAGGCCGGCGGCAATGGATTCATGGCGGTCGCGGCCACCCACGCGGCTCTCCTGATGGCGCAGGGCGCGGGGCGTCTCGTACGAGCGTCCGGGGACCGTGGTGTGGTCGCCGTCCTGGACCCCCGCCTGGCCACCGCGCGCTACGGAAGCTATCTGCGGGCCTCGCTGCCCGACTTCTGGTACACGACGGACCGTAATCAGGTGCGTCGCTCCCTCGCCGCGATCGACGCCGCGGCCAAGGCGGCCGAGGCGTAGACAGCCCAGGCGGTGTGGCGGGCCTGGACGCAGCAGGGCCCCGGAACCGGCGCAGTTGGTTCCGGGGCCCGGTCAGAAGCGCAGGCTCACACCCGCCGCAGCACCGCCACGACCTTGCCGAGGATCGTCGCCTCGTCGCCGGGAATCGGCTGGTACGCGGAGTTGTGCGGGAGGAGCCAGACGTGCCCGTCCTCGCGCTTGAAACGCTTGACCGTGGCTTCGCCGTCCAGCATGGCGGCCACGATGTCCCCGTTCTCCGCGACCGGCTGACGGCGCACCGTGACCCAGTCGCCGTCGCAGATCGCGGCCTCGATCATCGAGTCACCGACGACCTTCAGCACGAAGAGCTCTCCGTCGCCCACGAGCTGCCTGGGGAGAGGGAAGACGTCCTCCACCGACTCCTCGGCGAGGATCGGGCCACCGGCGGCGATCCGGCCGACGAGCGGGACGTACGACGCGGCGGGCTTGCCGGTGGTGTCGGTGGGCTGGCTGCTCGGCTGGTCCGAGCCGCGTACCTCGTACGCGCGGGGGCGGTGGGGGTCGCGGCGGAGGAAGCCCTTGCGCTCCAGGGCCATCAGCTGGTGGGCGACCGAGGAGGTGCTGGAGAGGCCCACCGCCTGTCCGATCTCCCGCATCGACGGTGGGTAGCCACGCCGCTGCACAGAGTCCCGGATGACCTCGATCACCCTGCGTTGCCGGTCGGTAAGCCCCGAGCTGTCGGCGCGGATGCCTGGAGGTCGACCCGGCAGGGAGCGAGCGGGCTTGGGCCCCTCCTGGTTCGTGGCTGCGTCATTCATGGCATGCACCGGATCGAGTCGGCTCTGGGAGCGGTCCTGGGCGGTGATGGTGGCGCTGTCTGCGGTGGTGGTCACGTCGGTCGGCCCCTCTCGAGATGTTCTCTCCCTAGCTAGCCAACGGTAGTTGCTTTCGAAAGGTTGCGCCAAACACACGTTCGAGTGAAAAATCGCTGATTACCTGACGTGATCAGGTTTCCAGGTGTATGGCTGACGCTCGGACCGAACGGCAATTCGGTTCATTACGGTACGCTTCACCGCCGGGGCCGTGAGCCCCTCGCTGGGGCTCTCATAGTGCCATCCGGTGCCCCGTCAACCCGGCACCGGCCCCCTTTCCGGGCTGCGCGAGTGGCGCCTTCGCGGGTGCGGCGCGGCCGGAGGCGGCGCGACACGCGAGAGGCCGGAAAAGCGGTCAAACCCCAGATCTAGTGGTTGGATTGCGGCAGCGGCCCAGAAGTTGTGGTCCCTGGTCTTTCAGGGGCTCACGCATCGCCTATGCTGGGGGCTGCTTCGAGGGGTCCCGAGGGCCCGTCGACGCTTATGAGTCGTGCCGTGAAGGAGGGATGGGAGTTCCATGCACTGCCCCTTCTGCAGGCACCCCGACAGCCGCGTGGTCGACAGTCGCACCACTGACGACGGCACGTCGATCCGAAGGCGCCGCCAGTGCCCCGACTGCTCCCGTCGCTTCACGACGGTGGAGACGTGCTCACTGATGGTGATCAAGCGCAGCGGCGTGACCGAGCCCTTCAGTCGTACGAAGGTCATCAATGGCGTCCGCAAGGCATGCCAGGGACGGCCGGTCACCGAGGACGCCCTCGCCCTCCTCGGGCAGCGGGTGGAAGAGGCCGTCCGTGCCACCGGAAGCGCCGAGCTGACCACCCACGACGTCGGGCTGGCCATACTCGGTCCGTTGCAGGAACTCGACCTCGTCGCCTACCTGCGCTTCGCCTCCGTGTACCGGGCCTTCGACTCGCTCGAGGATTTCGAGGCTGCCATCGGGGAGCTGAGGGAACAGCGGCTCGACGCGGAGCCGCGCGACGCGGGCGGAGAGCGCGTCGTGAATGACTGCGGGCCCGGAGGGACTGTCGAAGTCCCGGTGCCCGCCGCCGACTGACCGGCTGACCGACCGGCCGGCGGCGAACCAGACCTGTCGTGGGCGTCCTTTGCGATGCCCGCGACGCCAAGATACACATCCGTGTCACGGGAAGATCGTGGCACTTCAGGGCGTTTTAGCCTGAAACAGGGAGGCGGCATGACCGAGACGACGAGCGGCCCGGCACGAGGTTCCCGCGCCAAGGGATCCAAGGCCAAGGGTCTGCGCATCGAGCGCATCCACACGACCCCCGGCGTGCATCCGTACGACGAGGTGGTCTGGGAGCGCCGTGACGTCGTCATGACCAACTGGCGCGACGGCTCGGTCAACTTCGAGCAGCGTGGCGTCGAGTTCCCCGACTTCTGGTCGGTGAACGCGGTCAACATCGTCACCAGCAAGTACTTCCGCGGGGCCGTCGGTACCCCGCAGCGCGAGACCGGCCTCAAGCAGCTGATCGACCGCATCGTGAAGACCTACCGCAAGGCCGGCGAGGACTACGGCTACTTCGCCTCGCCCGCCGATGCCGAGATCTTCGAGCACGAGCTGGCGTACGCCCTCCTGCACCAGATCTTCAGCTTCAACTCGCCGGTCTGGTTCAACGTCGGCACGCCCCAGCCGCAGCAGGTGTCCGCCTGCTTCATCCTGGCCGTCGACGACTCCATGGAGTCGATCCTCGACTGGTACAAGGAAGAGGGCATGATCTTCAAGGGCGGCTCCGGCGCCGGCCTGAACCTCTCCCGCATCCGTTCCTCCAAGGAACTGCTGTCCTCCGGGGGCAACGCCTCGGGTCCCGTCTCCTTCATGCGCGGTGCCGACGCCTCCGCGGGAACGATCAAGTCCGGCGGCGCCACGCGCCGCGCGGCCAAGATGGTCATTCTCGACGTCGACCACCCCGACATCGAGGGCTTCATCGAGACCAAGGTCAAGGAAGAGGAGAAGATCCGCGCCCTGCGCGACGCGGGCTTCGACATGGACCTGGGCGGCGACGACATCACGTCCGTCCAGTACCAGAACGCCAACAACTCGGTCCGCGTGAACGACGAGTTCATGAAGGCCGTGGAGTCCGGCTCCAAGTTCGGCCTGCGGGCCCGGATGACCGGGGACGTCATCGAGGAGGTCGACGCCAAGTCGCTCTTCCGCAAGATGGCCGAGGCCGCCTGGGCCTGCGCCGACCCCGGCATCCAGTACGACGACACCATCAACGCCTGGCACACCTGCCCGGAGTCCGGCCGGATCAACGGCTCGAACCCGTGCAGCGAGTACATGCACCTGGACAACACGTCCTGCAACCTCGCCTCGCTGAACCTGATGAAGTTCCTGAAGGACGACGGCAAGGGCACCCAGTCCTTCGACGTCGAGCGCTTCTCGAAGGTCGTCGAGCTGGTCATCACCGCGATGGACATCTCGATCTGCTTCGCGGACTTCCCGACCCAGAAGATCGGCGAGAACACCCGCGCCTTCCGTCAGCTGGGCATCGGTTACGCCAACCTCGGCGCCCTGCTGATGGCCACCGGTCACGCGTACGACTCCGACGGCGGCCGCGCCCTCGCCGGTGCCATCACGTCGCTGATGACGGGTACGTCGTACAAGCGTTCCGCCGAGCTGGCCGCGGTCGTCGGTCCCTACGACGGCTACGCCCGCAACGCCGAGCCGCACAAGCGCGTCATGAAGCAGCACGCCGACGCCAACACCTCGGCCGTCCGCATGGACGACCTGGACACCCCGATCTGGGCCGCCGCCACGGAGGCCTGGCAGGACGTGATCCGCCTCGGCGAGAAGAACGGTTTCCGTAACTCCCAGGCGTCCGTCATCGCCCCGACCGGCACCATCGGTCTCGCGATGTCCTGCGACACCACGGGCCTGGAGCCCGACCTCGCCCTGGTGAAGTTCAAGAAGCTCGTCGGCGGCGGCTCGATGCAGATCGTCAACGGCACCGTGCCGCAGGCCCTGCGCCGCCTGGGCTACCAGGAGGAGCAGATCGAGGCGATCGTCGCCCACATTGCCGAGAACGGCAATGTAATCGACGCCCCGGGCCTGAAGACCGAGCACTACGAGGTCTTCGACTGCGCCATGGGCGAGCGCTCCATCTCCGCGATGGGTCACGTCCGCATGATGGCCGCGATCCAGCCGTGGATCTCGGGCGCCCTCTCCAAGACGGTCAACCTCCCGGAGACCGCCACCGTCGAGGACGTCGAAGAGGTCTACTTCGAGGCCTGGAAGATGGGCGTCAAGGCGCTCGCCATCTACCGCGACAACTGCAAGGTCGGCCAGCCCCTCTCCGCCAAGAAGAAGGAGGTGGAGAAGACCGAGATCACCGAGAAGGCCGAAGAGACGATCCGTGCCGCGGTCGAGAAGGTGGTCGAGTACCGTCCGGTCCGCAAGCGCCTCCCGAAGGGTCGTCCCGGCATCACCACTTCCTTCACGGTGGGCGGCGCCGAGGGGTACATGACCGCCAACTCCTACCCGGACGACGGTCTCGGCGAGGTCTTCCTGAAGATGTCCAAGCAGGGCTCGACCCTCGCGGGCATGATGGACGCCTTCTCGATCGCCGTCTCCGTCGGTCTGCAATACGGCGTGCCCCTGGAGACGTACGTCTCCAAGTTCACGAACATGCGTTTCGAGCCGGCCGGTATGACGGACGACCCGGACGTGCGGATGGCGCAGTCGATCGTCGACTACATCTTCCGCCGCCTGGCGCTGGACTTCCTGCCCTTCGAGACGCGCTCCGCGCTCGGCATCCACTCCGCCGAGGAGCGTCAGCGTCACCTGGAGACGGGTTCCTACGAGCCGTTGCTCGACGACTCCGAGGTCGACGTCGAGGGGCTGGCCCAGTCCGCTCCGCGGCAGACCGAGTCGCTGAAGGCGGTCGCCACGCCGAAGGCCGAGGCCGAGACGGCCAAGCCCGCCCCGCAGCAGGCGCACACCAGCGCCGAGCTCGTCGAGATGCAGCTGGGCATTCAGGCCGACGCGCCGCTGTGCTTCTCCTGCGGCACGAAGATGCAGCGGGCCGGCTCCTGCTACATCTGCGAGGGCTGTGGCTCCACCAGCGGCTGCAGCTGACCTGTGAGCGGCTGTGCCGGACGCGCTTCCGGCACAGCTGAGCAGGTGCATGCCCGCTGACAGCGGCATGGAGGGGATCGGTGATACGCCGGTCCCCTTTGTCGTACTCGCGTTCGGCCTGGTCGCGTGGCTACTCCTGGCCCGGGTCGCCATGCCCGCGCACCGCCCGGCGCGGCGTCAGGTCTTGCTCCCCATGAGGGAGGCGAATGATGTCGGGTCGGCGTCGAAACCACGGATGACCTCGCGGAACGACCACGTGCCGGACTCGTCCCTGGTGAATTCGGCGATGGTCGTGGCCGTACTGCCCGCGACGGCCGCCAGATCGCTCTGAGCCAGGTCCGTGTACCCCTCGCGGATCCGCACGACGGTGTTCGTGATGTCGCCGAACATCTTCTGCCCTTCCTGCTGCTGGATCGCCACGCCCACCACGACCCGCGAGTACGTGGACGCGAGACGGTCCAGCTCCAGGACCATGACCTCGTCGAAACCGAAGCCCTGGCCCGTCCTGCTGTCGCGGTTGAGGGTGATCGTGCCGTCCGGGGAACGGCTGTCGAAGTGGACGAGGTACACGGGATCGCCGTACGGGGCTTCCGACGCGTACGTCGCGGCGATGATGTCGAGGTCGTTGGGCGGGGCTCCGGCCGGGCTCGGGTCCCACTTGAGGCCGATCTCGACCTTCTTGATTCCCTTGCTGACACTGCTCATTGGGCTTCCCCCTCCTCGTGACCTGGTCGTCGTCGATCCGCCAGGATGTCCCGGAACACACGCTACGACGTAGGACTGACAACGGAGTAGCTTCCCTGGCCAGAAGGGCGCCATAGGTCCATCGGCGGCGCAGGTCGTGGAGCGCCCCGAGGTCGTCGAACAGGGCGTTCCTGTGGGCGAATTGATGACGATTCTCGCGCGGGAGTTCGGTGTCGAGTCGGACGCCGCGGAGGCGGCCGAGCCGATCCGGGTGCACTACGCCGGAGCGCGACCCGGGTCGCGCTCCGCGCCGTACGATGGCGCGGTGCTGGTCAAGTGGACTCGCTGCACCGTGGTGGACCGTCGGGGGTTCGAGCGGGGGCAGCGGAAATGGGCGGGGCTTTTGGGGGAGCCGGGGTTCCGGGGACAGGGTGGGGGGTGGAGCCGAGGGCGGCCGGGCGTCGCCCATGTCTTCGCTTTCTGGGAGAGCCGTACCTTTTACGACTCCTTCATGGCTCGCTCGCACGACCGCTTGGCGGCCGCGCAGGGGGGTACGTACAAAGACCTCCAGGCCAAGCTCTTCGATTACCGCTTCGACGTGAAAACGGGGTTCGAGCCGCGCTTCACGGGCGCGAACGTGGTGCGGGTGGCGCACTGCCGGGTCCATGAGGAGCGGGTCGAGCACTTCGCCCTGATGCAGGAGAAGGTGTGGAACCCGGCGATGGCCGGCTCGCCGGGGATGGTGCGAGGTCTCTTCGGGGAGGCGCCCGGACATGAGTTCCTCGTGCTTTCCATGTGGCAGTCCGCCGCCGAGCACGGCAAATACCGTGCCGAGCGGGTGGAACGTCTCTCGCTGCGTGCCCAGACAGACGCTGATGTCGCCGCTCTCGCCGGAGACGTCGTGCAGTTGGAACCCTCCTGGACGGTATGACTCTTCCTCACGGCGCGGGCGCCCTCACCGCCTGGTGAACACTCCCGCACGCGTGGCCGCGATGGCTGCCGCCGCCGACCGGTCGGCGAGCGCCGCGTCGATCGGCTCACGCGTGATGAACACGCGGAAGAGCAGGGGCGCTGACACGGCGCGGACGAGGGCCGCCGCGTCGACATCGGCAGGAGCCTCTCCGCGCTCCACGGCGCGGCCGACGACTGCCTCGCAGCGGCTGAACCGCTCGGCGTAAAAGGAGCGGAGGGCTTCGGCGGCCCGCTCCGACTGGAAGGCGGCGGCGATGAAGGCGGTCGGCGCCGCGGCCGAGGCCTCGTCGGAGAAGGAGGCGACCACCTCCCGGGCCAGCTCGCGCAGATCCCCTTCGAAACTGCCGGTGTCCGGCGGGGTCCAGGTGTCCTCACCCGCCATGTCCAGGGCGTCCGCGACCAGGCCTTCGAGGCCGCCCCAGCGGCGGTACAGCGTGGTCTTGTGGACTCCCGAGTGATCGGCCACGTACTCGATGGTGAGGCCCGGGTACCCGTGATCGGCGAGGCCGCTCAGCACGGCGTCGCGGACGGCGGCGCGGGTGCGGGCCGTACGGCCGCCGGGGCGGCGGGTGCCGGGGGCGGCCGACGCTGCCGCCTTGCCTCCGCCGGGCTTCGGGGCCGTGCGGCGGGGAGTCTCCGCTTGCCGCGGCGATTCGGTGGGCCGCAGTGGTTCGGTGAGGTCCCCACAGTCTCCGTCGGGAGGGTTCCGCTGACCCGTCTTGCCGGTTGCCGACTGCACGACGTGCTGGTCCGCGCCCCACGCCTGGCCGCTCAGGCCAGCGCCGACAGGCTTGCCCGCCATGGTTCGCCCCTCTCCGTCGTCTCGCGTCAGCGAAGCTTACTGCAATTTCTGTTGCGTTAGCGGAGTCACTCTGTCACACTCATCGTAATGCGACTGAAGTTGCGTTTGCTGGTGCGGATATGGAATCGGGGGTGCCCTTGCCTACTCAGATCTCGTTACATGGCGTGACCAAGGCCCGTGGTGATCGGCTGCTGTTCGACGGGGTCTCCCTCGCGATCAAGCCGGGTGAGCGCATCGGCGTCGTCGGGGAGAACGGCGCGGGCAAATCGACGCTGCTGCACCTGATGTCCGGGGACGAGCAGCCCGACGAGGGTGAGGTCGTGACTGTCGCCGAAGGGGGAGCGGGGCTGCTGGCGCAGACTCCCCAACTCCCTGCTGATCACAGTGTCGGGGGTGCGATCGACGCGGCGCTGGCCGAGCTGCGGACCATGGAGCGCCGACTGCGCGAACTCGAAGCAGGTCTCGGCTCCGCCGCCGAACAGGGCCTGAGGGAGTACGGCGACCTGCTGACGGCCTTCGAGCTGCGCGGCGGCTATGAGGCGGACGCGCGCGTGGACAAGGCAATGCACGGCCTGGGCCTCGGGCACATCGACAGGGACAGAGTCCTCGGCAGCCTGTCCGGGGGTGAGCAGGCGCGGCTCGGCCTGGCCTGCCTCATCGCCGCGGCTCCGGAAGTCATGCTCCTGGACGAGCCGACGAACCACCTGGACGAGGGGGCGCTCGACTGGCTGGAGAGCGCCCTGTCGGCACACCGCGGCACGGTGGTCGCGGTCTCCCACGATCGCACCTTCCTGGAGCGGGTCGCCACCGCGATCCTGGAAGTGGACGCAGACCGCAGGACAGTGGTGCGGCACGGCGGCGGCTATCAAGGACTGCTCGCGGCGCGGGCGGCCGCCCGCGTGCGCTGGGAGCAGGAGTACACGCAGTGGTGCGAGGAGACCGCTCGGCTCCAGGAGTTCATGGCGACCACCGCCCATGCCGTCGCCGGCGGGCGCGCCATGAAGGACAACAACAAAATGGCCTACGACCGGGCGGGAGGACGGGTCCAGGCCTCGGTCGCGGGCCGGGTGCGCAACGCGCAGGAGCGACTCCGCAGACTCCACGGGCAGCCCGTCCCCAGGCCTCCGGAGCCGCTGAGATTCGCGGCGCGTCCCAAGACGGGCGCCACCGAAGGCGCGCTGGTGACCCTGCGGGACGTGCGTGTGGGCGAGCGGCTCGCAGTCGAGGAGCTCACCGTGTCGGCCGGTGAACGCCTGCTGATCCACGGGGGCAATGGCGCGGGGAAGTCCACGCTGCTGCGCCTTCTGGCGGGCGTACTGGAGCCGGACGAGGGAACCGTCGTCCGCAGGGGGCGGATCGGCTATCTCGCACAGGAGATACCGGTACGACGTCCCGCCGAGCGCGTCCTCGAGGTCTTCGGCAAAGGGCTCGGGCTGACGGCGGAGGAACAGAGGGAGCTGCTCCTCTCCCTCGGCCTGTTCCGGGAACGCGATCTGCACGTCCCCGTAGGAGCGCTCTCTGCTGGGCAACACCGGAGGCTGGCCCTGGCGCGGTTGCTGGCCAGGCCCGCGGACCTGCTGCTCCTCGACGAGCCCGCCAACCACCTGGCGCTCGGTCTGGTCGAGGAATTGGAGGCGGCACTCGACGCGTGGACGGGAGCGCTGGTCGTCGTCTCGCACGACCGGTCGCTGCGACGGCGCTTCAGGGGTCGAATACGCCGGATGGAGTCCGGACGGCTACCCGGCTGACACGCCCGCGAGCGGGCCGATCTAGGGTTTCCGCATGGCACGCCCGCGGCGCATCATCCTGGTCCGGCACGGCGAGTCGGCGGGGAACGCCGACGACACCGTGTACGAGCGCGAGCCCGACCATGCCCTCGCCCTCACCGAGGCGGGGCGGACCCAGGCGGCGGAGACGGGCAAACGGCTGCGCGAGGTGCTCGGCCGGGAACGGGTGAGCGTGTACGTCTCGCCGTACCGCCGCACGCACGAGACGTTGCAGGAGTTCCGGCTCGACCCCGAGCTGGTGCGGGTACGCGAGGAGCCCAGGCTGCGGGAGCAGGACTGGGGCAACTGGCAGGACAGGGACGACGTGCGCCTACAGAAGGCGTACCGGGACGCGTACGGCCATTTCTTCTACCGATTCGCGCAGGGCGAGTCGGGAGCCGATGTCTACGACAGGGTGGGGGCCTTCCTGGAGAGCCTCTACCGGAGCTTCGAGGCCCCGGACCACCCTCCGAACGTCCTGCTGGTCACGCACGGTCTCACCATGCGGCTGTTCTGCATGCGCTGGTTCCACTGGACGGTGGCAGAGTTCGAGTCCCTGGCCAATCCGGGGAACGGCGAGACGAGGATGCTGGTGCTCGGTGAGGACGGAAAGTACACACTGGACCGGCCGTTCGTGCGCTGGCGCGAGCCGGAGCCGTACGGCGTCACCGGATAGAGTGGCAGGGCGATGACCGCTGACTTCTCTCCCGACCGGCGCCTGGAGCGCGCTCTGGCCAGCCTGCGCGGACTGGCGGTGGGGGACGCGCTGGGCTCCCAGTTCTTCGTGCCCGCGCACTACCCGCTGCTCCAGGACCGACAGCTGCCGGACGCTCCGTGGCAGTGGACCGACGACACCGAGATGGCCTGCTCCGTGCTGGCCGTCCTCATCCGGCACCGTCGGATCGACCAGGACGCGCTGGCCCAGTCCTTCGCCACCCACCACGACTTCGACCGCGGGTACGGCCCTGCGGTGAACCGCCTGCTGAGGCAGGTCCGTGAGGGCGGCGACTGGCGGGAACTGGCCTCGGCGCTCTTCAAAGGGCAGGGGTCCTGGGGCAACGGCGCGGCGATGCGAATCGCCCCGCTCGGCGCCTGGTACGCCGACGACCCGGAGCAGGCGACGCACCAGGCGGAGATCTCCGCCTACACCACGCATCAGCACCGGGAGGCCGTGGTCGGCGCGATGGCGGTGGCCGCGGCCTCGGCGCTGACGGCCGACCCCGCGGGGCCGCCGACGCCGCAGGCTCTCCTCGACGGCGTCATCGCCCTGGTCCCGCGCAGCGCCGTGGGCGCGGGGCTGCGCAGGGCACGGGACATGCTCGACTACGGCGACGCGGGGACCGTCGCAGCGGTCCTGGGGTGTGGCCGCCGTACGACGGCCCACGACACGGTGCCGTTCGCGCTGTGGTCGGCGGCCCGGGGGCTCGGGGCCTATGAACGAGCCATCTGGGACACCGCCCGGGCGGGTGGCGACATGGACACGACCTGCGCCATCGTGGGGGGCGTGGTGGCTGCCGGGGACGGCGGAGCGCCGCCTGCGGAGTGGCTGGAGCGGACCGAGGCGCTGCCGGGCTGGGCGCTCGGCGGTAAGGCCTGATCCGGGCATTCCGGTAATCAACGACGGCCCCCGGTCACGGTCCTGGTACAGGCGCACCAGCTCCCGGGAGCTGGGCCTGGACGTGCGGATACGCTGATGCGGCCCGCCAGTTGATCTTTACTTGCGCGCGTTGAACGAGATGCCGGCCCCGGCAGCCCAACGGCCACCTTCGTGAGCCGCGTGCGGCGCGGGTGAACCGGCCGGGAGGGGGTCCCGTGTCCGACACATCAGATGAGGGCGACGTAGCCGCGAGTCGTGAGGTAGCCGCTAAGGGTGGTGTGCCTGCTGGTGGCAGTGCCAGCGGTCCCGCTAGCGATCCCGCCCATGGTCATGCTGGTGGCGATGCGGCCGCCAGTGATGGCGTACCCGCTGGTGGTGACGTTCCGGCTCGCAGTGCTGTACGCACCAGTGACGGTGTACGCGCGGGTAGTGAGCCGACGTTTGGCGGTGAGTCGACGTCTGGCGGTGAGTCGACGTCTGGCGGTGAACCGATGTCTCGTGGAGAAGAAGCCGCAGGCGGTGGCGAAAACGTGCGCGGTGGTGAGGTAGCACGCGGCGGTAAAGCAGTAGCCGGTGGTGAAGTGTCATGCGGCGGCCGGGCGCCTGCCGGTGGTGGCGCGCCCGCTGGCGGCGGTGACATGCCAGCGGGTGGCGAGGCATCCGCTGGTGGCGGCGGTGCCTCGCCTGCTGGCGCAGCGCCAGTTGCCCCCAAGGTGTCCGCGCGAGATGTGCTCGCGCCGGATGGGCCCGCCTCAGATGTGCCGGCGGTGGTGGGCACATCCGCCGCGTCGGGACCGCCCGGCGGGTCCGTGCGGCCAGCCGGTCCAGAGCCACGTGACGCTGCCGAAGCGGTTGGCGGTCAGAGGGCGACGGCCCCCGGAGGTGGTGGCCCGGTCGGGCACCAGGGCCAGGCTCCCGCTCAGCCGCGGGACCGGACGCCTGCGTCACCGCGGCATCCGCGGCTTCAGGCAGTCGGCGGGGCAGGCGGCCCGCAGGCCGGCGCCGCCTGGGGTCATCCCGCGCCCACGATCACGCCGCTCCTCGCCGACCTGCGCACCGACCCGCCTGGCCCTGTCCGGACGGGGACGCTCTTCTCGGTGTTCGCCACCGCTGTGCTGAGCATGCTGCTCCTCGGTGACGGGCTCGCGATCAATCTGCTGCTCATCGCCGTCCCTGCCGCGCTCGCCGCCTACTTCGCTTCCCCGACGGCAGGCAGTCGACCCGACGCCTGGTCCCTGACATGGGCGGTCGGCGGACTCGGACTGCTGATCGTGCCCGCGTTGCGGGACGCGGGTTGGCCGTCTTTCCTCGCGATCGTCTCCGCGGTCGCGCTCGGCTCGCTCGCCCTGCACGGCTGCCGGACCTGGCTGGGGATAGTGCTGAGCCCCATCGGCCTCTTCGATGCGGTCTGGAAGGGGACCGTCTGGGGCTGGCGCGGCATGCGCGAGCGCGGCGGGAGCGCACGCGGTGCCGGTCCCGCGATGCGCGCGGTGGCGATGACCGCCGCGCTGCTGCTGGTCTTCGGCGCGCTGTTCGCCGGTGCGGATGCCGCGTTCGCCGACCTGCTCAGCGATCTGATACCGGAGATTTCGCTTGCCTGGGTCCCCCTGCACCTCCTGTTCCTGGTGGTCGGCGCGGTCGGCGCACTCGCCGCAGCGCACGTGGCTGCTTCCCCGCTCCGGTGGGACCGGCTGGTGGTGAAGCCCGGCCGAGCCCGCGGCCGGATGGAGTGGGCGCTGCCGCTGATCGTGCTCAATGCGCTGTTCGGAGCGTTCAACGCCGTCCAGTTGGCCGTTCTCTTCGGCGGGTACGACACCGTGCGCGACAGGACCGGACTCTCGTATTCCGCCTATGCGCGGCAGGGATTCTGGCAGTTGCTCCTGGCCACCCTCCTCACGCTGCTCGTGATCGTGTTCGCGTTGAGGTGGGCGCCGCGTGGTGGTGCCAGAGATCGCTCGCTCGTGCGTGCGGTGCTCGGGACGCTCTGCGCGCTGACGCTCGTCGTGGTGGCGTCCGCCGTACGCCGCATGGACATGTACGTGGAGGCGTACGGCCTGACCCGGCTCAGGATCTCGGTCGTCGCCGTGGAACTGTGGCTCGGCGTGATCATCCTGTTGATCATGGCCGCGGGGATCTGGGGCGCGCGGTGGCTGCCTCGCGCCGTCGCCGCGAGTGCCGCGGCGGGAGTGCTGGCCTTCGGTCTGCTGTCGCCCGACGCGATGATCGCCGAGCGCAACGTGCACCGGTACGAGGACACCGGGAAGTTCGACCTGGACTACGCCCGCCAGCTTTCCGCGGACGCGATACCGGCCCTGGACAAGCTGCCGGAACCGCAGCGCTCGTGCGCGATCAAGTCCATCGCCGACGGCCTCGGGCCGAAGGGCGGTCCTTGGTACGCGATGAGCCTCGGGGAGTCCAGAGCCCGGCGGATCATCGAGGAGCGGCCCCCGTCGGCGCATTGGGGGCTCTGCGCCGAGGAGCGTGCGGACGTCTCGTACCGCTGACACCGCACGCTCCTTTGGCACCGCAGGGCCCGCTGACACCGCACGCTCCTTTGACGACGCACGCTCCGCTGACACCGCAGGCCCCGCTGACACCGCAGAGCCCGATGGCACCGTCGCGCTCCTAGGGTGCCGGATGTTCAGACGGCCGAGGCGCCTGCCTTGCCGCTCAGCGCTTCCAGGTCGCTCTTGCGGACCTGGATGACGAAGAGGGAGACGAGTGCTGCCGCGACGGCCAGCGCGGCGGCGGCGATGAAGGCGTTGCCGATGCCGTGGGCGAGTACGGAGTCGCCCCACGGTGCGGGCAGTTCGTGGGTCTTGGCGAAGCGGGCTTTCTGCTCAGGTGTTCCCTCCGCGAGGAACTTCTGGACCTGAGCCCTGCCCTCGTCCTTGCCGGCCGTGCTGAACACGGTGGTGAGGATGGACAGGCCGAGGGCGCCGCCGACCTGCTGGGTGGTGTTGAGCATGCCGGAGGCGGCACCGGATTCGCTGTCGGAGACGCCGGACACGGCGGTGAGCGTGAGGGTGACGAAGTTGAGACCCATGCCGATTCCGAAGAGCAGCATGGAGCCCAGAAGGCCACCGAAGTACGAGCTTTCGCGGTCGATGAGGGTGAGCCAGGCCATTCCGGTGGCCGTGAGAAGGCAACCCGTCACCATGAAGGGTTTGGGGCCGAGACGGGGCAGCAGCGCGCTGGAGAGACCCGCGCCGACGGCGATCGCGACGGCTACAGGCAGGAAGGCGAGGCCGGCCTCGATGGGGGTGTAGCGCAGCACGTTCTGCACGAAGAGCACGATGAAGAAGAACATGCCGAACATCGCGGCGGCGAGGCTGAGCATGATCGCGTAGGTGCCGGATCGGTTGCGGTCCGCGAACAGCTTCAGCGGCGTGATCGGTTGCGGACTGCGTCGTTCGACGAAGACGAAGGCGACGAGCAGCACCAGCGCGGCGGCGAAGGAGGCGAGGGTGAGGCCGTCCCGCCATCCTTCCTCCGACGCGCGGATGAACCCGTAGACGAGAGAGGCCATGCCGAGGGTCGAGGTGAGCGCGCCCGTCAGGTCGAACCGCCCGGGATGGCGTTCGGACTCCCTGATGTAGCGCGGCGCGAGGACGGCGATGACCAGCCCGATGGGTACGTTGACGAAGAGCACCCACCGCCAGTCGAGCCACTCGGTGAGGACGCCGCCCGCGAGGAGGCCGACGGCGCCACCGCCCGCGGAGACGCCGGCGAACACACCGAAGGCGCGGTTGCGTTCGGGGCCTTCGGGGAAGGTGGTGGCGATCAGCGCGAGAGAGGTCGGCGAGGCGATGGCGCCGCCGACGCCCTGGAGCGCGCGGGCCGCGAGGAGTTGCCACGGCTCCTGCGCGAAGCCGCCGAGGAGCGAGGCGAGCGTGAAGAGTGCGATCCCGGTGATGAACATGCGGCGGCGGCCGAGCAGATCGCCGGCGCGGCCACCGAGCAGCAGCAGTCCACCGAAGGTGAGCGCGTAGGCGTTGATCACCCAGGTGAGGTCGTTGGTGGAGAACTCCAGCGCGGTCTGCATCTGGGGCAGAGCGATGTTGACGATGGTGGCGTCGAGCACCACCATCAGCTGGCACGCGGCGATCACTGTGAGGGCGATGCCGGGGTGCGAGGGGCGTGCGCTGCTGTCGGGCCCGGGCCCGGGCGCAGGTGATTGCGTACGTATGTGTTCGTGGGTCACGAGCGTTCCCCCGGAAGTGAAATAGTGAACGCGGCCGTTCACTAAGGGGACGGTAGCGAGTCCCCGACTGTGAACACAAGCGTTTACTGGGCGAGTTGGCCGCTCTGTGAAGGCCCTCACACGGGCGGTTGCGGCCTCCGGGATAACGCGGCAGCGCAGAGGAAGATGGAAGCCGATCCTCAGCGCCGCGGACGCCACCCCCGGACAGCCGGCACCAGCAACGCCCCGCGGCCGCCAGCGAGTTACGTGCTGTACAGCGGGGCACCTCACGAACCCGGGCCGCCTGAACGCCGAACCGGAGCACTGCACCCGCACCGTCTGACAGGCAGAAACAGGCCGCGGGTCCATCGAAGGGAACACGCTCGCCTGGCATGCTGGTCAGGGGTGCGGTGCCGCCCGGCCCGCTCCTTGGGGACGGCGCAACGACTTACTCGCTCGATGGAGAGAAACGATGGTTGCTTCGCGCTGGACGGCTGCGCCCGCTCGGACGGCTTCCCCCCGGCGCCGGGGCGCCGTCCTCGAACGCGCGATCCTCGACGCCACTCTCGATCAGCTCAGTACGGTCGGCTGGAGCGGGCTGACGATGGAGGGCGTGGCCGCGGGCGCGCAGACGGGGAAAGCGGCCGTGTACCGCCGCTGGCCGTCCAAGGAGGACCTCGTCGTGGACGCGCTGCGGTCCGGACTGCCGCGGTTCGACAGCATGCCGGATCGCGGGAGTGTCCGGGAAGATCTTCTGGAGCTCTGCCGGAAAATGCGGGATGCGATGTTCTCGCGCCCCGGTTTCGCTCTCCGTGCCGTGCTTCACGAATGCGACACAGCAACGGCGGAACGCTTCCACGAAGTGATCTGCGGGGGCGTCGTCGAACCGAGCGTGAAGCTGATCCGAGAAGTCCTGCGGCGTGGCATCGAGCGCGGAGAAGTGCGTTCCGGAGGCGCGGACGCCTATGTGTGTGACGTCATTCCGGCCATGTTCATGTACCGCTCCAAGGTGTGCGGGAGCGAATGGCGGGACGAGGAGTTCGAGGGCCTTGTCGATCAGGTGATGGTCCCGTTGCTACGCCCCTGACAAGCCTGGGTGTCGCGGGCTGCCTCAGGCGGCGTAGGCTATCTGGCGCCATGCCGTACGAAGCACCTACCCACACCGTCGAGCGCTCCTTGCGCGCCACCACCGGAGCGAAGATCGTTGCCGGTGTCGACGAGGTCGGGCGCGGCGCGTGGGCGGGCCCCGTCACCGTCTGCGCGGCGGTCACGGGACTGCGCAGGCCGCCCGAAGGGCTCACCGATTCCAAGCTGATCAGCCCCAAGCGGCGCACCGCGCTCGCTGCGGAGCTGGAGAGCTGGGTCACGGCCCAGGCCCTCGGGCACGCCTCGCACGAGGAGATCGACGATCTGGGGATGACGGCCGCGCTGCGGCTCGCCGCGATGCGCGCGCTGGAGGGGCTGCCGGTCCGTCCGGACGCGGTCATCCTCGACGGCAAGCACGATTATCTCGGCACTCCCTGGCAGGTTCGTACGGTGATCAAAGGCGATCAATCCTGTGTGGCTGTCGCCGCCGCTTCGGTCATTGCCAAAGTTCGGCGCGACAAAATGATGGCCGAACTGGGCATCGAACATGCAGACTTCGGTTTTGCGGCCAACGCCGGCTATCCCTCGCCGGTGCACAAGGCCGCGCTGGCGGAGCGGGGGCCCACCCCGTACCACCGGCTTTCGTGGGCGTATCTTGATGCGCTGCCCCAGTGGCGGCACCTCAAGAAGGCCCGCAGCTGGGCGGACGGAAAGATTCCGGAAATCGAGGGTCAGCTCGGCTTTGAGTTCTGACGCTTTTCCGGCCCTTCCGGTCGCACTCATGTGCCACCCGCCGACGCGACTCGCATCGGCGTTTGATAGACAACACTTCATGCCTCTCATTCCCGAGGAGCCTCAGATTCACGAGAGTGCCCAGGGTCCCCGCGCCACGCCGGCCAGTGGCCGCACCGCGCCGACCCCCCGCCCCGTACCCGGTCCGCGTCCCGCGGCTCCGCCGCGCCCCGGCCGCCCGGGCCCTGCCCGGCCGATGCCGCCGGCAC
>NZ_JAFEXF010000093.1 GCF_016905445.1 Streptomyces sp. G44 | reverse complement strand
GCCCCGGAGGGATGGGCGCCGGGCAGCCAGGTGGACGTCGGCGGCGGCACCGGCGCGGCGGTCTGGGCCGCCGCGGCGACCTGGGCGGGCGAACGCCCCGTCACGGTCCTCGACTGGGCCGAGCCCGCGCTCGCCCTCGGCCGCGAACTGGCCGAAGCGGCCCCGCGGTTGCGTGCCACGCGGTGGCAGCGCTCCCGTATCGGCGCGGCCCTCACCCTCGACGGAGCCGACCTCGTCACCGTGTCGTACGTCCTGAAAGAGCTGACCGAGGCCGACCGGCGTTCCGTCGTCGACGCGGCGGCCGAGGCGGCCACGCAGGCCGTCGTCATCGTGGAGCCGGGCACCCCCGACGGCTACGCGCGGATCATCGAGGCGCGTGACCGGCTGATCGCGGCGGGATACCACGTCGCCGCGCCCTGCCCGCACAGCGCGGCCTGCCCCATCGAGCCCGGCACGGACTGGTGCCACTTCTCGGCGCGCGTCAGCAGGTCGTCCCTGCACCGCCAGGTCAAGGGAGGCTCACTGGCGTACGAGGACGAGAAGTTCAGTTACGTCGCGGCGACCCGCTTCGACCCCGTCCCGACGGCGGGACGGGTGATCCGCAGGCCCCAGATCCGCAAGGGCCAGGTGCTCCTCGACCTGTGCGGGGCCGAGGAGCGGCTGAGCAGGGTGACCGTGACCAAGCGCCACGGCCCCCTCTACCGCGCGGCACGCGACACGGACTGGGGCGACGCGTGGCCGCCCCGGTCCGAGGGATGACTCAGGCGCCCCAGGTGCCCTGGTCGACGGCGCAGTTCCAGCCGTTGCCGCGCACGGCGAACTTCACCTTGTAGGTGTTCTTGTTCAGCAGGCGCGTCTGCACCTTGACGCCGAGCTTGGCCTTGCCCGCGAGGCTCTTGTCGTACACGGAGACGGTCTTGGACGTCTTGTGCGTGACCTTGCCGCCCTTGGGCGTCGCCCGGCCGAAGCGGATGTTCTTCACGTTGGTCACGGTGAAGGTGACCTTCTTGAAGCTCTTGCTGCTCTTGTTCTTCAGCCCGAAGTACAGGCCGCCGTTGGTGACCCAGCCGTTCCGGTCGATCTGGAAGCGGGACGTGTAGACGATGTCGATCGGGCAGCCCGAGCTGCGCGGAGCGGCGCTCGGCGCGGCCGAGGCGGCGCGCGCGGCCGGCCCCTCCGACGCGGACGCGGCCCCTGCCATACCGAGCTGACCTGCCGTGAGTGCGCCCGCGGTGGCCAGGACCGCGACGGACGTGCGCATGCGATTCACTGCGCTGATACCTCTTCTTCCCCCTGGGCCCCGGTGGGCCCGCTGTTCGGTTCTCGTGGAGCGACGCGAAAGAACCGGCTGTGGTTCCCGCGCGCCCGCATTGGTATCACGAGGCCCCGCGGCAAGCGCGGTTGACCCGCTCCTCACCCGCTTTCTCACATCCCTCTTAGAAGCGGTGACTATCCACGTCCCCATGACTGCCACGACCAGTTCCCCCGGCCACGCCCGCAGGCGGCCGCGGGGCCGTTTCCTCGCCTCCGCCGTCGCCCTGGCCCTCGCCGCTGCCGGAGCCACCACCTACGCCTTCACCGCCGACGCCGGGCCCGCCCGCGGCCACCGGGTCGAACTCGCCGTCGACGGCGGCACGGCGTCCGTGGACACCGCCACCCTCGCCGTACGGGCCCACACCCGCGACGGCCGTGACCTCACCCTGTCCGAAGCGGCCGGCACCGATCTCGGCCGCCCCGGACCGGTCACCCGTACCGGTGGGCGGCAGGCCCGCTGGAGCTACCCCGAGCGCGGCATCGACGTCACCGCCCGCACCGATCACGGCCGCCTCGCGCTGCGGCTGACGGCACACCGCGACACCTCCGTCAGCTGGCCCGTCACCGGCACCGACGCCTCGGCTTCCGCCCTCCAGCTCCCGCGCGGCGAGGGCCTGGACATCCCCGTCGGCGACGCCTTCTGGACCACCGGGAAGGGCGGCCTCGCGGGCAGCACCGTGGATGTCGGCGCCGATCTGACGCTGCCGCTGTGGGGGTACTCCCTGGGCAAGCGCACCGGCGTCAGCTACCTCACCCCCACCGACATCGGCACGACCCTCGGCTTCACCGCCCCCGGCGGCCGGCTGCGCGCCACGGCCGAGCACACCTTCGACGGCGGCGACGGCACCCGCGACTACTCCGTCACCTTCGCCCTCACCGACGGCAACCCGGTCGCGCCCGCCGCCGACTACCGCTCCTACCTCGCCGAGCGCGGCCGACTCGGCAGCCTCAAGCGGAAGATCGCGCGGAACCCCGCCACCGGCCGCCTCCTCGGCGCCTTCCACGCCTACACCTGGGGGGAGGCCCGCGAACCCGCCGGGATCGAGCAGCTGAAAAAGCTCGGCATCGACCGGATGTGGCTCGGCCACGACGGGCAGCCGTACCCGGACAAGGCGGCGGTGAGCGCCGCGAAGAAGGCCGGGTACCTCATCGGCCCCTACGACTCCTTCGCCAACGGCCAGGACCCGAGGACCGCCGACGCCCCGAACGCGATCTGGCCCGGCACCATCTACCCGGACTTCTGCGTACGGGACGCCAAGGGCGGCCCCGTGACCGGCTTCGGCGGGCGCGGCTGCTACCTCAGCTCCCAGGCCTTCGAGCAGGCGGAGAAGAAGCACCACTACCTCGCCGACCGCACCCGCCGGATGGTCGCGAACGGCGCCGACAGCTACTTCCTCGACGTCGACGCCACCGGCGAACTCTTCCGCGACCACGGCAAGGGCCACCGCATGACCAAGGCGCGGGACCGCGCGAACCGTCTCGCACGGATGCGCCGCATCGCGGACACCGGGCTCGTCCTCGGCTCGGAGACCGCGCAGGCATGGGCGAACAAGGTGCCGGCCTTCGACCACGGCGGCGCGACCCCGGTCGCCGACGGCATGTGGAAGCTCCAGAAGGACCGCGAGAAGTGGGGCGGCTACTACCCGGAGAACGCCCCCGGCGTCTTCTTCAAGCCGGTCGACCTCCCCGCCGACCTGGCCAAGGCGATGTACGACCCCCGCTACCGCGCCCCGCTGTACGAAACCGCGCTGCACGGCTCCCTCGTCAACACCGAGCGCTGGGAACTCTCGTACGAGAAGCTGCCCGCGCAGAAGACCACCCGGGCCCTGCTCGCGATGCTCTCCAACACGCCCCTCAACTACGTCCTGGACGGCCCCTCGCTGACGAAGCACGGCGCCGAACTGGCCGCCCTCCAGAAGTACTTCTCACCTCTGCACAAGGCGGCCGGGACCGAACACCTCACCTCCTTCCGGCGGCTGACCAAGGACCGCACCGTCCAGCGCACCGTCTTCGGCAAGGGCACGCTGACGGTGACGGCCAACTTCGGCACCACGGCGTACCAGGGTCTGCCGGGCGGCTGCGTCGACGCCCGCCTCAAGGGCGACGACGCGCCGCGCCGGCTCTGCCCGGCGGAGCTGCGAAAGGGCTAGCCCCGCAGCTCCTGCGTGCAGCACTTCACGCTGCCGCCGCCCTTGAGCAGCTCGCTCAGGTCCATCCCGATGGGTTCGAAGCCGCGCTCGCGCAGTGGCCCGTACAGCCCCAAGGCGGCCTGGGGGAGCAGCACGTGGAGCCCGTCGGAGACGGCGTTGAGCCCGAGCGCCTCGGCGTCGGGCTCCTCGGCGATCACCGCGTCGGGGAACAGGCTCCGCAGGACCGCCCGGCTGCCGGGCGAGAAGGCGGGCGGGTAGTACATGACCTCGTCCGCCGCGTCGTCCAGGACGGCGAGCGCGGTGTCCAGGTGGTAGTAGCGGGGGTCGACGAGGTCGAGGCCGATCACCGGGCGGCCGAAGAACTCCTGCGCCTCGCCGTGCGAGAGCGGGCTGGCCCGGAAGCCGCGCCCGGCCAGGACGTAGGAGGAGGTGACGGCGAAGTCGCCCTCGCCCTCGTTGATGTGGACGGGTTCGTGGATCTCGGTGAAGCCGTGCGCGCGGAACCACTCCAGGTGGGCCGCGGCCTCCTCCTCGCGCTCGCGGTACGCGAAGCGCGCGCCGAGCACCCGCCCCTCGACGACGGTCGCGCCGTTCGCGGCGAAGACCATGTCCGGCAGCCCGGGGCGGGGGGTCAGCTCCTCGACGGTGTGGCCGAGCGAGCGGTAACGGTCACGCAGGTCCTCCCACTGGGCGACGGCGAGCGGGACGTCGACGGGCTTGGCGGGATCCATCCAGGGGTTGATGGAGTACGTGACCTTGAAGTGTGCCGGTGGGCACATCAGATAGCGCCGGGGTGTGGCGCGCCGAGGAGAGCGAGGAAAACGGGACAAAGAAGGCTCCTCACGTACCGCTGGGTCGGGTGCTGCCCCGTGCGGGTCAGCTGCTGCCCATGGTGAGGCAGCGGCGGCTCTTTGTGGGGCGGTTGTCGCCATCGTGCGGTCCTCGGGGGCTTCGCGCTGTGCCCCGAACGGGTGATCGCCGCACGAGACGGTGCGTCTCGTTTAGACGGTACGTCTCGGTTCGGCGCTGCTACATTCGATGGCATGGCCCAGAAGACCGCCCCCGACTCCACGCGCCGCAGCGAACGCTCGCGCCGCGCCATCTACGACGCCGCCCTCGCCCTCGTCGGCGAGGTCGGCTACGCCAAGCTGACGATCGAGGCCATCGCGGCCCGCGCCGGCGTCGGCAAGCAGACGATCTACCGCTGGTGGCCGTCGAAGGGCGCCGTGCTCCTCGACGCCTTCCTTGACCTCGCCGAGCAGGCCGCCGAGGCCGCGAGCGCGGGCCACGACACGGTCCAGACCGAGATCCCCGACTCGGGGGACCTGGAGGCCGACCTCAAGTTCGTGATGCGGGCCACCGTCGACGAGTTCAACGACCCCAAGTACGACGCCCCCTACCGCGCTCTCGCCGCCGAGGGCCTGCTCAACCCCGAGCTGGGCCAGGAGTTCGTGGAGAAGCTCCTCGAACCGCAGCTCCAGCTCTTCGTCGACCGGGTGCGCCGCGCCCAGGACGCGGGGCAGGTCCTGCCCGACGTGGACCCCCGCATCGCCCTGGAACTGTGGTCGAGCCCGCTCGCCCAGCGCTGGCTGATGCGCTCGGGCGCCCTGACCCACGCGTACGCGGACAAGCTCGTCGAGTACGCCCTCTACGGCATCGCGAGGCGCCCCGCCTGATCACACGCGCCTCGGCGCCCCCGGCTCCTCGAACGCCGGCGTACGCGTGAGCCGCGTGGCCCGCACGCGCGTGAGCCACGTGGCCGGTGTGCGCGTGAGCCGCTGGACCGGTGCGCGCGCGAGCCGTTTGACCGGTGTGCGGGACAGGAGCCCCGGGGCGTCCGTGATGACGCCGTCGCAGCCCAGCCGCAGCACCCGGTCGCGCTGGCGCGCCGTGGTCACCGTGTGCGCCCACACGCGCGGGACGCCCGAGTTCACCGCGCGCGCCAGGTCGCGGTCGCGTGCCTTGTGGTCCACGTCCAGCACGTCCACGTACGCCCTCCAGCGCTCGGGCCGGTCGGTGCGCATCTGCGTCTTGGAGCGCCACAGCTGGGTCAGCAGGCCCAGACGGTGGGCCCGGCGCGCGACCGCGGGGCTGTTTGAGTTCACGAGGACCGAGCGGGTCAGGCCGCGGTCGTGGATGAGCCGGGCCAGCTTCCGCAGGCTCCGCGGGTCCTTGGCCTCCAGCATGAGCATGATCCGCCCGCCGAACCGGTCCAGGACCTCCTCGACCGTCGGCGCCCGCTCGGGACGCCACCGGCCGGGCAGCCGGGCGGCGGGCCGCAGCAGGACACCGTGCCAGTCGGCCCGGTCCAGCAGCCGTACCAGGCCCGTCGCGTATGTCGTGCGGTCCAGGGTCTCGTCGTGCATGACGACCAGCGTGCCGTCGCGCAGTATCCGCGTGTCGAAGTCGAGGACCTGTGCCGTGCCGCGTTCGTACGCCGCCACCAGCCCCGCCATGCTGTTCTCCGGCACCTCCAGGGCGCCGCCGCGGTGCGCCGTGTAGACGACGCGGGGCAGCGCGTCGACGGTCAGGGGGCCGCGGCCCCACTCGATCGGCGCGAGGAAGCCGCTCGGCGCCGCGAGGGCCAGCGCCGTCAGGCCGGTCAGCGCAGTCCTAATGACCATGGCGACACCGTAGGTGGGCGAATCGGGACGTGCCACACAATGTCGGCCCATATGGGCCGCCGCCGGTACCGCCCCGAGTACCCCGGATGTGGGCTACGGCCCACGGAGGCGCAGGATGGTGGGAGCATGGGTCATGCTTTCGGCACAACGGCGAGGTGAGGGGCTAGATGGGCGCGGAGTTCGGCAGCCGGTCCGGCGGGCAGGGCAAATTCTCCCAGTGGCTTCGCCGCCGTCCCAAGGACACGGCGGCCGATGACCGGGCCCGCGAGGACCTGCTGCTGGCCGCCGCGGGGGCCGGACTGCCGCTCGCCCCGGCCGCTCACCCCTCCGGCTACCGATGTTCCTGCGACCGCATCGGCTGCCCCACCCCCGCCCGCCACCCCGTCTCCTTCGCCTGGCAGACGCAGTCCACGACCGACCGCGGACAGATCGAGCGCTGGGCCCGCAACCAGCCGCAGGCCAACTTCATCACCGCGACCGGCATGGTCCACGACGTCCTCGACGTGCCGCTGGACGCCGGGCGCGAGGCCCTGCGGCGCCTCCTGGCGGCCGGGATCGACGTCGGCCCCGTCGCCGCGTCGGGCGATGACCGGATGCTCTTCTACACCGCCACCCGGGGCACCCCCGAGGACGAGGACGAGTGGTGGCCCTGCGAGCTGGACTGCCACCCCGAGACGATGGACGAGCACCCGGGCCTGCGCTGGCACTGCCGCGGCTCCTACGTCCTGGTGCCGCCCGCCAGGCTCCCGGGCGAGCTGGACGTGCGCTGGGTGCGCGGCCCCGAGCATCCGCTGCCGGACCCCCTGACGCTCCTGGAGACGCTCACCGACGAGTGCGCGCGGGTCGCGGGACAGCCCCAGCAGGACGTCGCCGCCTGGCCGCTGCGGGGCTAGCCCGCGGGGCTAGTCGCCCTTCGCCCCCGTGAGCCCCTGGAGGCGGCCGAGGAACCGCACCTTGCCGCCGCCGGACCGCGCCGGGTCCACGACCACCTGGTTGGCGGCCCGCGTCAGCAGCAACGACTGCCGGACCTCGCCCTTGAGCAGCGCCTTCGCGTCCGCGTCGACCCTCGGGCTCAGGCCCTTGAAGGCGGTCTGCTTCTCGTAGTGGCGCGTGGAGAAGAACACCAGCGCGCCGCCGTCCTCGGTGCGCAGCCCCAGCGGCGCGAACGAACCGCCGTTCTGCGGCTCGTCGATGTACTGCACCGCCAGACCGGCCCGCTTGGTGTTCTTGTCGCGGATCGCCTTCCAGCCGCTCGTGTGGTCGCCCGGTGCGAACTCCCCGCCGCCCGACTTCAGATACGACGTGTACTTCCCGCCGAGTTCGGCGGGGGATATCGCGAGGTCCTTCGCGGTCACGTCCACCGGCTCGGCCCAGCCGTCCTTGTCCTTCTTGAGCTCGGGCACCTTCTTCGGCGACGCCAGGTTCAGGTACGTGGCCCGCCACAGCTCGTCCGGGCCCGCCTTGGTGAAGACCCACAGCCACCGCAGGTCCGAGCGGCGGTTGGCCCTGGTGTCGGCCATGAACCAGCGGGGCCAGCCGGCCTTCTTCGGGATCGAGTACGTCACGTCGGTCAGTTCCAGCGGCACATGCTGCTTGTTGCCGTCCGGATGCTGCACGCCCCGCGACCGCAGCCCCGCCTGGTTGATGGCGCCCAGCGGACCCGCGACCCGCGCCGCGTCGAGCGCCGGATCCAGCTCCTTGTCCGCCTTGTTGTACGCGGCGAGGAAGTCCTTCAGCGCCCGGGCCGCCTCGGCCTTCGTCGCCGCCGGGAGCACCTCCCGCTCGCCGTGCACCGTCACGCAACCGGTCGCCGTCGCCGCCAGGGCGGCCACCGCTGCCGCCGCCGCGACCGGACGGCAGTGACCGCGGGGCCTGCGCACCTTACTCATGGGGTCCCTTCGCCTACGCCCTTACCGGGCCCGAACCCTACCGGGGCGGCACAGCCGCCTCCGCCCCGGCAGGGGGCTCGGCCGCCGTCCGCGCCGGCGCGAAGAAGAACACCAGCGTCGGCACCAGATACAGCAGCCAGACCACGACCTGGACCACCGTCGGATCGGGCTGGAAGTTGAACACGCCCTTCAGCAGCGTGCCGTACCAGCTGTCCGGCGGGATCGTGCCGCTGATGTCGAACGCCTTGTCCCGCAGCCCGCCGACGAACTCCGCCTCCTGGAGGTCGTGCACGCCGTACGCGAGGACGCCCGCCGCCACGACGACCAGCATCGCGCCGGTCCAGGTGAAGAACTTCGCGAGATCGATGCGGACCGCGCCCTTGTAGAACAGCCAGCCGAGCACCACCGCCGTCAGCAGCCCGAGGACCACGCCGATCAGCGGCCCGTGCGAACCGTCGCCGGAGGCCCGCACCGACGCCCACACGAACAGGGCCGTCTCCAGGCCCTCCCGGCCCACCGCGAGGAACGCCGTCGCCACCAGCGCCGCCGTGCCCATCCGCAGCGCCGAGTCGAGCTTGCCGTGCAGCTCCGCCTTCAAGTGCCGTGCCGTGCGCCGCATCCAGAAGACCATCCACGTCACCAGGCCCACGGCGATGATCGACAGCGAGCCGCCGAGCGCCTCCTGGGCCTGGAACGTCAGCTCCTGCGAACCGAAGGTCAGCGCGCAGCCGAAGCCGAGCGCCAGCGCCACCGCGACGCCGATGCCGGCCCAGACCGGCACCAGCGCGTCCCGCCGCCCGGTCTTGACCAGATACGCGATGAGGATGCAGACCACGAGGCTGGCCTCAAGTCCCTCGCGCAGACCTATCAGATGGTTGCCGAAGCTGAACATCCGTTCATGCCTTCCCGGTGAACAGGCCCCTGCCCCACCAGTCGTCCTCGTCGCGGACGCCCGGCGGGACCGCGAAGACCGCGGAACCCACGTGCTGGATGTATTCGTTGAGCGCGTCGGAGCGCGCCAGGTTGCGCTGGACCGGGATGAACCCGGTGCGCACGTCCCGCTGGTAGGCGAGGAAGAAGAGCCCCGCGTCCAGGCGGCCGAGACCGTCGGTGCCGTCCGTGAAGGAGTATCCGCGCCGCAGGATCGTCGCCCCGCCGTTGGCGTCGGGGTGCGCGAGCCGCACGTGCGCGTCGGGCTTCATCGCCTTCAGGAACGGCTCGTCGTGCTCCTTGGCCTTGCCGACCGGAGCACCCTCGCGCTTGTCGCGCCCGAACACGTCCTCCTGCTCGCCGAGCGAGGTCCGGTCCCAGGTCTCGATGTTCATCCGGATGCGCCGCGCCACGAGATACGAGCCGCCCGCCATCCAGCCGGGCCCGTCCTTCTCGCCGACCCACACGTGCTTCGCGAGCGCCGCGCCGTCCCGCCCCGAGACGTTGCGCGTGCCGTCCTTGAAGCCGAACAGGTTACGGGGCGTCTGCGCGTCCGGCGTCGTCGACGAGGTCTTGCCGAAGCCGAGCTGCGACCACCGCACCGCGACCTTGCCGAAGCCGATGCGGGCGAGGTTGCGGACGGCGTGCACGGCGACCTGGGGGTCGTCCGCGCAGGCCTGCACGCACAGATCGCCGCCGCCGCGGGCCTTGTCGAGGTTGTCGCCGGGGAACCTCGGCAGGTCGACCAGGGCCTTGGGCCGCCTGCCCGACAGGCCGAACCTCTCGAAGAGGGAGGGGCCGAAGCCGATCGTCAGCGTCAGCCGGGACGGCGGCAGACCGAGCGCCTCGCCGGTGTCGTCCGGCGGCGCCTCGGCGAGCCCGCCGTGGGCGCCCGCACCGACCGTGTGCCCCGCCGTCATCCGCGCCGCGGCCTTCGTCCAGTCCTTGAGGAGCCGCACGAACTCCTCGCGGTCGTCCGTCTTCACGTCGAACGCCGCGAAGTGCAGCCGGTCCTGGACGGCCGTCGCGATCCCGGCCTGATGCGCGCCGTGGAAGGGGACGGCCGCCCCGGTGTCCCCGGCGGGCGCCACCGCGTCACCGGAGCGGGTCAGCGTCACGGCGCCGCCCGCGCCCGCCGCGCCGACCGCGAGTCCGGCGCCGCCCCAGCCGAGCAGCGCGCGCCGCGACGGCGTACGCGTGTTCTCCGTGCCCTCCGCGTGCGCTGTGTTCTCTGTGTACTCCGTGGCGTCCTCGGCCATCGCTGTCCCCTTGCCGCTACTTGGACTTCGCGACGGCCGCGGCGAGCTTCGACAGCGGCTCGGCGAGGGCGTTCACGCCGTCCTGGAGGTCCTTGACGTCCGCCTTGCCGAGCTTGTCGTAGGAGACGAAGTCGTAGGAGTCCGGGCCGCCCTCGCGGTACTTGTCCAGCAGCTTGTCCAGGGCCGCGAACTGCTCGTCCAGCTCCTCGGTGAGCTTCTTGTCGTTCTCGGCGGCCACCGGCTTCAGCAGCTCGTAAGACTTTTCGGCGCCCTCGACATTGGCCTTGAAGTCGACCAGGTCGGTGTGGGAGTAGCGCTCCTCCTCGCCGGTGACCTTGCCGGTGGCGACCTCGTCGAGAAGTTCCTTGGCGCCGTTGGCCATGGACGTGGGGGTGATGACGGCCTTGCCGACGCGGTCCTGCCAGTTCTTCAGGTCCTTGTCGAGCAGGGTGGCGAGCTCCTTCTCCCGCTCGCCGATCTTCTTGTCCTGCCACAGGGCCCGCTCCAGGCGGTGCCAGCCCGTCCACTCCTTCTCCGGGTCCTGGCCCTCCTCCAGGCCGTCCTCGCGGACATCGACCTTGGGGTCGATGTCGCCGAACGACTCGGCGACCGGCTCGGTGCGCTCCCAGCCGATGCGCGAGTCGGCGTACGCCTTCTTCGCGGCCGCCAGGTCGCCCTCGCGCACGGCGTCGGTGAAGGCCTTCGCCTTCGGCAGCGTCGCGTCGGCCTGCTCCTGGGCGTACTCGCGGTAGGCGGCGACGGCCTTGTCCAGGCGCGGGTCGCGCTTCGCGGTCGTGCCGCCGCCCGTGACGGTGACCTTCTGGCGGATGCCGTCGCCCTTCATGCCGGGCTTGCAGGCGATCTCGTACGCGCCGGCCTTCACCTCGGCGGTGAGCCTCTGCTTCGTGCCGGGGCCGATGTTCTCGCGCTCGCTGACGATGCGGTCGTCGGGGAAGAGGAGGTAGACCTCGGTGACCTTGGATCCCTTGTTCTCGATGGCCAGCTCGACGTGACCGGCGGAGAGCTGCTTCTTGGAGACCTCGCACGTGTCGTCGGTGGCGGTCACGCGCACGGTGTTC
This sequence comes from Streptomyces sp. G44, assembly GCF_016905445.1. Classification (GTDB taxonomy): domain Bacteria; phylum Actinomycetota; class Actinomycetes; order Streptomycetales; family Streptomycetaceae; genus Streptomyces. Next base: position 15,908 of record NZ_JAFEXF010000093.1, on the reverse strand, counting down.
GCGCCGCCGCCCTTGGCGTCGCTCTTCTCCGTGCAGCCCGTGACGGCGGTCAGGGCCGCGGCGGTCGCGACGGCGGTGACGACGGACAGGCGGGCGGGGCGCGCGGGTCGCATAGAGGGCTCCAAGCGGGGTCACGGACGAGTGCCGGGCCCCACCGCAAGCCGATGAGGCGACCCTAACTTAACCGACCCTTACCTCGCCGATACCCGCCCGTTCCGTGATTCGGCTCTCAAGTCGCCCGCGCGTTCCGCCCCTGCTCACAGGCCGGTCACGGGCGGCTGATGGCCTGCCCATGGCCGGGCAAAGCGCCGGTCAAGGGCTGCGGCGGGGAGTGACGACGGGGGTTCCGGTGCGCGGATGCGGGAAGACCTCGACCGGCTGCCGGTACACCTCCGAGAGCAGCCCCTCCTCGAATACGTCACCGGGGGCGCCCTCCGCCGCGAGCGTCCCGCCCCGCAGCACCGCGACCCGGTCCGCGTACGCCGCCGCGAGGCCCAGGTCGTGCAGGACCACCACGACCGCGTCACCGGCGGCGGCCCGCGCGCGGCAGATCCCGAGGACCAGCTCCTGGTGGCGCAGGTCGAGCGCGGCGGTCGGCTCGTCGAGCAGCAGCAGCGGGGCGCGCTGGGCGAGGACGCGGGCGAGCGCGACGCGGGCCCGCTCGCCGCCGCTGAGCGCGGAGAACGGGCGGGCGGCGAAGTCGCCCACCTCGGTGGCCGCCATCGACTCGCGCACGATCCGGTCGTCGTCGTCCGCCGGGCGCGTCCCGGCCCACGGAGCCCGGCCCATGCGTACGACGTCCTCGACCGCGAAGGGGAAGGAGAGCGCGGCGGACTGCGGCAGCACGGCCCGGCGCAGGGCGAGTTCGGCCGCGGGCCAGTCGGCGGCCGGCCGCCCGCAGACGCGTACGGCCCCGGCCGCGGCCGGCAGGTCGGCGGCGAGCGCGGCCAGCAGCGTCGACTTGCCCGCGCCGTTCGGCCCGACCAGGGCCAGCACCTCGCCCGCGCGGACGGCCACGGACACCCCAGCGAGGACCTCGCGCCCACCGAGCCGCACCCGCAGCCCCTCGGCCTCGGCGAGCACGTCCCCGGCGGCACTCGGCCCCGGCAGCACCCGCGCCCGCCCCGCGAGGAGTCTCCTGCCCAGCTGCCCGATCACGCCCAACCCCCTTGCCTGCGACGGGTCCTGCGCAGCAGCCAGAAGAAGAACGGGCTGCCGAAGAGAGCGGTGAGCACACCCAGCGGCAGTTCGGCGGGCGCGGCCACCGTGCGCGCGGCCAGGTCGGCCGCGACCAGCACCACGGCGCCGCCGAGCGCGCTGCCGGGCACGAGGAAGCGCTGCCCGGGGCCCGCCGCCATCCGCAACAGGTGCGGGACGAGCAGCCCCACGAAGGTGATGACCCCGGCGACGGCCACGGCGGCGGCCGTCAGCAGCGCCACCACGAGGACCAGCACGAGCCGCAGCCGCTCGACGTCCACGCCCAGGTGCCGGGCGGGCCGCTCGCCGAGCGCGAGCAGGTCGAGCCTGCGGGAGAAGAAGGGCGCGACGGCCAGGCCGAGCAGCGCGCACGGCAGCACGGCCAGCACCTTCGGCCAGGTCGCCCCGGCGAGCGAGCCCAGCTGCCAGAAGGTGATCTGGCTGATCTGCGCGTTGTCCGCGAAGAAGACGCACAGGCCGATGAGCGCGCCCGCGAACGCGTTCACTGCGATGCCGGTGAGGATGAGCGTGACGACCTCCGTCCGGCCGCCCTCGCGCGACATCACGTACACGAGGAGGACCGTCGCGAGCCCGGCGGCGAACGCGCTGACGGTGACGGTCCAGTTGCCGAGGAAGTTCAGCCCGAGCGCGATGGAGGCGACCGCGCCGACCGCCGCGCCGGACGAGATCCCGATCACGCCGGGTTCGGCGAGCGGGTTGCCGAACACGCCCTGCATCAGGGCTCCCGCGCAGCCGAGCGAGGCGCCGACGAGCAGCGCGAGGACGACGCGGGGCAGGCGCACGTTCCACAGCACGCTCTCGCCGACGCGGTCCAGCGGGGCGCCGCCGAAACCGAGCCGGTGCCCGGCGGAGGAGAGCACGTCACCGAGCGGGATCTCGTACGCGCCGACGCCGGCGGAGAGGAGGCAGAGCAGGACGAGGGCGGCGAGCAGCCCCGCGGTCAGCGGCAGGGCGGCCGTCCGGCGGCGGCGCGGGGCCGCTCCGGCGGGGGCCTCAGCGGCCGCGGGTGCCTTGGGAGTCTCGGGGGCGGCCGGGGCGGACGCCTGGGCAGGCAGGGTCACTTGGCGTCCCCGTAGAGCTGCTCGACCAGGGACTTCAGCACCTGGTCCGTCCGCGGCCCGTAGTTGAGGAGCACCCCGTCGTCGATCGAGACGACGCGGCGGTCCAGACCGGCCGGGGTCTCGGCGACTCCGGGGACCTTCAGCAGACCGTCGACGCCGTTCACCGAGGCCAGGCCCTTCGTCATGACGAGGATCGCGTCGGGCGCGGCCTCGGCGAGCGCCTCGCTGGTGATCGGCGTGAAGTCCTTCCGCAGCCCCGACTCCTTGCCCGCGTCGACCGCGCCCGCCGCCTCCAGGAGCGAACTCGCCCCGGAGTCGCGCCCGCCGAGCAGATAGACCGAGGCCGAGCCGCGCAGGTAGAGGAAGGCGACCCGCGGTTTCTGCCGCCGCTTCTTCCCGGCCCCGGCGGGGATGGCCGCGCGGACCGCGTCGATCCGCCGCTCCGTGCGCCGCGTCAGTTCCGCGCCCGACTTCCCGACGCCCAGGGCCTTCGCCACCGCCTCGATCCGCGGGCGTACGTCGTCGAGGCTCTTCGCCGGGTCGAACACGACGAGGGGGACGCCCGCGTCACGGATCTGGTCGATGGCCTCGGCGGGGCCGGTGGTGGTGTCGGCGAGGACGACCGTCGGCTTGAGCGAGAGCACGCTCTCCGCCGAGACGTCGTGGGCGCGCGTCACCACCGGCAGCTTGTCGGCCTGTTCGAAGGTGGCGGTGATGTCGCGCGCCACGACGTTCTCGCCGAGCCCGAGGGTGAAGACGATCTCGTTGAGGCTGCCGGTGAGCGGCACGACGCGGGCGGTGTCCCGCACCGTCACCCGGCGCCCGTCGGCGGAGGTGACGGTCGCGGGCAGTTCGGGTTCCGCGCGGCTCTTGAGGGGCTCGACCCGGTCGGGCGCGGCGTTCCGTGCCGCCGCCTCGCGCGGCCCCGGGGAGGTGTCGCCGTCCGGCGCGGCGCATGCCGTGAGGCCGAGGGCGAGCGCGGCGGCCCACGCGCCGGCGATACGGAGTGAGCGCGGCATACGCACCGAAGTCCACCGTCCTGTCGTGCGGTTGAGGTCTGAGGAACCCGGGAGGCCCGGGAGGCCCGGGGGTCCGAGGGTCCGGGCGGAGGTTCGCGGGGTTTCAGCAGGAGCGATCGTAGTTTAGGTTAGCCTTACCTAATTAACCAGCCCTGCCGTCGTGGAGGAGCCCCATGCTGTCGTCGAGACAGGCGAGACCGTCGAGACAGGCACGCCCCCGTGCCCGCGCCGCAGCCGTGGCCGTGCTCACCGCACTGCTCGGAGCGCTGCTGCCGGTGACCACCGCGCACGCGGAAGGCCGCACGGTCCAAGGCGGGCGGCTCGACTGGGGCATCAAGTCGTCCTTCCAGAGCTACGTCACCGGGCCCATCGCCCAGGGCGCCGCGACGCTCCAGGGCGGGGCGGCGACGGTGGGCGGCGCCCAGTTCCGCTTCCACTCGGCGAAGGGCACGTACGACCCGCGGAGCGGGACCTTCCGGGCCGGGTTCTCCGGAGGCGTGCGCTTCACCGGGCACAAGAAGGGCGGCTCGTACGAGCTGGACCTGACGATCAGCCGCCCCACGGTGCGGGTCTCCGGCGGCTCCGGGACGCTCTACGCCGACATGGTCAGCAAGGAGAAGGGCACCGGCAAGGTCACGTCGGCCGCACAGGTGCCGATCGCCGCGCTCGATGCCGGCGGGATCGACATGAAGGGCGGCACCGGCCCCATCGCCCTCAACAACCTCCCCGCGAAGCTCACTGCACAGGGCGCCAAGGCGTTCGCCGGTTACTACACGGCGGGAACGGCGCTCGACCCGGTAAGCCTGTCGGCCGACCTCGTCGCGAAGTCCGGGACGGGGGAGGCGACGGGGAAGGCCCCGAACAAGCCCCCGAAGAAGCCCGCGAAGAAGCCTGCGGAGGACAGCGGCAAGCAGAAGACGGGCCGCATCGAGGACGGGGCCGTCGACTGGGGAGTGCGCCGCACCTTCCGTGAGTACGTCACCGGCTCCATAGCCCAGGGGAAGTGGAAGCTCTCCGGCGGGGCCGAGGACGGGGGAGCGCTCTTCCGCTTCCCCGAGGGCGAGGGCACGTACGACGCGAAGAAGCGACGCCTCGCCGCGGACTTCGCGGGCGCCGTCCGCTTCACCGGCCGGCACGGCCTCGACCTCACCCTGAACAAGGTCACCGTCGAAGTGCGGGACGGCACGGGGACGTTGTACGCGGATGTCGACGACGGCGGCGACGGTGGCGGGGACGGCGGCGACGGAGGCGATGCGGGCGTCATGAAGAAGGCTCCGCTGGTCACCTTCGCCGCCTCCCAGAAGCAACTGCGGCCCAAGGACGGCCTGGTCTCGCTCACCGAGGTGCCCTCGAAGCTCACCGCCGACGGGGCCAGGGCCTTCGGCGGCATGTACAAGGCGGGCGCCGCCATGGACCCGCTCTCCCTCGCCGTGGCCCTCGACGCGGACGCCGCGCTGCCCCCGCTCCCGGACCTGGGCTCCACCGCGAGCCCGGCCCCGCAGCCGAAGAAGGCCGCTCCGAGGGCCGAGAACGTGGCGGACGCCTCCGCCGGCTCCTCCTCGAACGCCGTGCCGATCGGCGTCGGCGCGGGCGTGGCGGCGCTGCTCGCGGCGGCGGTCGCGTTCGGCGTCGTACGCAAGAGGCGTGCGCGGGACAGCGCGGACACGCCGATGCCCTGACCGCCGCGCCTCACCTGCACCCTCTCTCCGCTCCCTCGCCATCTCTCACCATCTCTCTCTGTCTCTCCCCACTTCCACCTCTCCTCAGGAGGAGCCTGACCATGTCCAGGAACCGTCGCCCCCTCGTCCTCGCGGCAGCCGTCGCCACGGCCGTCACGCTCGGCGCGTCCGCCCTCGCGCTCCCGGCGCTCGCCGCCGACAGCGGCGGCAAGGCGGGACCGCCGAAGCTGGAACTCAAGGACGGCACGCTGGACTGGGGGCTGAAGGAGTCCTTCCGCAAGTACGTCGCGGGAATGGCCCACGGCACGATCGAGGCGACGGACGGCGCCAAGCAGGCCGCGGGCAACGGGGTGTTCACCTTCACCGGCGGCACGGGGACGTACGACACCGGCACGCACGCCACCGCGACCACGTTCAAGGGGGCCGTCCGGTTCGCCTCCACCGCCCACCGGTTCGACATCAAGATCGCCGACGTCAGGGTGCGCACCGAGGGGAAGACCGGCGCCATCCAGGCCGACGTCACCCTGAACGGCGCCACGCAGAACGACATCGACCTCGCCGCCCTCGACCTGAGCGCGGTCCGGCCCGGCCAGGGTGAGGGCGGTGCGATGACCTTCAAGGACATACCGACGACGCTGACGGCGGACGGCGCCAAGGCGTTCAACGGCATGTACCAGGCGGGCGACAAGCTCGACCCGGCGACTCTCACCGTGAAGGCGGCGACCGGCGCACCGACCGGCAAGCCGACCAGCAAGCCCACCGACAAGCCCACCGACAAGCCGACCAGCAAGCCGACGGGCGAGCCCGCCCCCACTCCGACGCGGACCACGACGCCCACCGGCACACCCACCACCCCCGAGCGCCCCGCGGGCCAGGTCGTCGACGGCAGCCTCTCCTGGGGCCTGAAGAAGTCCTTCCGCGCCTACATCTCCGCCGGAGGCAAGGTGACCGTCGCGGGCGGCGCCGAGAAGGTCTCCGGTGGCTACACGTTCCCCCACACCAAGGCGGCCGTGGACTCCGGCGCCAAGAAGATCGACGCGTCCTTCGGCGGCAGCGTCCGCTTCACGTACAAGGCGCACGGCATCGACATGAGGTTCAGCGACCTCAAGGTGCGGACGAACGGCTCCAAGGGCACCCTGCTCGTCGACGTCACCACGCCCAAGGGCACCAACAACGACGTGAAGTTCGCGACGCTCGACCTCTCCAAGTCCTCGTACCGGGCCAAGGGCGACATCGTCCGGCTGACCAAGGTCCCCGCGGCCTTCACGGCGGCCGGCGCCCAGCAGTTCGCCAACGGCGCCGTCGGCTCCATGTACAAGGCGGGCCAGCGCATCGACCCGGTGACGGTCGCGCTGTCGCTCTCCGAGGGCGCCCGGCTCCCCGTCGACGGCGGCGGGAGCGGCGACGCGGCGGCCGACGGCACCGGAACCACGGGCTCCGGTTCTGTGGGCTCCGGTTCCGTCGGTTCCGGTTCCGCGGGCGGTGACACCGTCGGCGGCGGCACCGGCGCCGCCGCGCTCGGCGACGCGGGTTCGCTGGCGTCCACCGGCGCCGACATCCCCTCGGCCGCGCTGCTCGGCACGGCGGGCGCGGCCGTGGCGGCGGGCGCGGGCGCGGTGTACCTCGCCCGGCGCAAGCGGGGCGCCGAACTGGCGTGATGCCGCGATGCCCGGGTTCAATGCCCGGGTGACTGAACCACTCGGCCTCTTCGAGGTGTCCGGCACGTTCGACGTGCTGCGTGTTTTCTGCGGGCCCGACGGTCGGCACGGCAACGAACTCGGTGTCGTGCGCGACGGGGCCCGCTCGCCTGCCACGGAGGACCGCCAGGCGTTCGCGGCGAAACTCGGCTTCAGCGAGACGGTGTTCGTCGACGACCCCGAGCGCGGCGCCATCGACATCTACACCCCGACGCTGCGCCTGCCCTTCGCGGGCCACCCCTGCGTCGGCACGGCCTGGCTGCTCGACGTGGCCGAACTGGGCACACGGGCGGGTGCCGTGGCGGCCCGCCAGGACGGGGAGTTCAGCTGGATCACGGCGCGCGCCGAGTGGGCGCCGCCGCGGACCCTGCGGCGGTACGGCACGGCCGCGGAGGTGGACGCGCTGGAGGTGCCGCCGCCGGGGGAGTGGCTGTACGCGTGGGCGTGGGAGGACGAGGCCGCGGGGCGGGTGCGCGCGCGGGCCTTCCCCGGCCGGGACGACGGCATCGACGAGGACGAGGCGACGGGCGCGGCGGCGCTCCTGCTCACGCACGAGTTGAGCCGCGCCCTCAACATCACGCAGGGGCGCGGCTCACAGATCCTGACGGCACCGGGGCCGGGCGGCTGGATCGAGGTGGGCGGCAGGGTCCGCCTCGTACAGGCCGGCACCCGCGCATAGTCCGGCGCCTCCGCATGGTCCGGCGCCCCGCATGGTCCGGTGCCTCCGCCTGATCCGGCGCCCCGCATGGTCCGGTGCCTCCGCCTGGTCCGGCTCAGGCGCTGAGCGGGAACTCCTCGCCCAGCTCGCGGAAGACCGCGGTGTTCAGGGCGAAGGCGCGCTTGCACTCGTCCACGATCCGCTTCTTCTCCAGCTCGTCCGTCACGGCCGTGTCCATCCCGTCGAGCAGTTCGCGGTAGCCGCGCTTGAACGCGGCCGGGTTGGCGATCCCCTCGAACACGTAGAAGCGCACGCCGTCGCCCTTGCGTGCGAAGCCCCAGGTCTGCTCGGCCTTGCCGCGGATGATCTGGCCGCCGGAGAGGTCGCCGAGGTAGCGGGTGTAGTGGTGGGCGACATAGCCGCCGGGCCAGGTGCGCGCGCACTCCTCGACCCGCGCCGCGTACGCCGCCGTGGCGGGCAGGGGGGTGAGGCCGTCGCGCCAGTCCGTGCCCCGCAGGTGCGCGAGGTCGCGCTCCAGTTCGCTCACGCGCAGCAGCTCGGGCCGGATGAACGGTCCCGCGACGGGGTCCCCGGCCAGCGTCTCGGCGCCGTCCTCCAGGGCGCGGTAGACGAACCACAGCTGTTCCGTGTAGCGGGCGTAGGCGTCGACGCCGAGCCGGCCGCCCAGCAGATCGCTCATGAAGGTGGAGGTCTCGGCCTCGGTGTGCTGCTCGTGCGACGCGGTGCGGATGACCGTCGAAAAGGGCGCGAAGGGCGTGACCGGGGCGAGCGGCGTGGACGGCGTGTCCATGAGGGACCTCCAGGGAGCCGGGTGACGGGTGGCGGGAACCAGCGACCGTGGGGAGATCATGGCAAGTTAGGCTTACCTAAGTCAACCGGTTCCCGACGTCCTGTCGGTAAAAACGCTACCCGCTCCGGGACGGGGCAACCACTGCTGCGCCCACGCGCCTCAGGGAAGCGTGAGGATCTCCGCCCCGGTCTCCGTCACCACCAGCGTGTGCTCGAACTGCGCGGTCCGCTTCCTGTCCTTGGTGACGACGGTCCAGCCGTCGTCCCACATGTCGTACTCGTGCGTGCCGAGCGTCAGCATCGGCTCGATCGTGAACGTCATGCCGGGCCGGATGGTGGTCGTCGCGTGCGGGCTGTCGTAGTGCGGGATGATCAGTCCGGAGTGGAACGACGAGTTGATGCCGTGACCGGTGAAGTCACGTACGACGCCGTAGCCGAACCGCTTGGCGTACGACTCGATGACGCGGCCGATGATGTTGATCTGGCGGCCGGGCTTGACGGCCTTGATGGCGCGCGCCAGGGACTCGCGGGTGCGCTCGACGAGCAGCTTCGACTCCTCGTCGACCTCGCCGACGAGGTAGGTGGCGTTGTTGTCGCCGTGCACGCCGCCGATGTACGCCGTCACGTCGAGGTTGATGATGTCGCCGTCCTTGAGGACGGTGGAGTCCGGGATCCCGTGGCAGATGACCTCGTTGACCGAGCTGCACAGCGACTTCGGGAAGCCGCGGTAGCCGAGCGTGGAGGGGTAGGCGCCGTGGTCGCACATGTACTCGTGCGCGACGCGGTCCAGCTCATCGGTGGTCACACCGGGCGCGATGTGCTTCGCGGCCTCTTCCATGGCGCGCGCGGCGATGCGGCCCGCGGTACGCATCAGTTCGATGGTCTCGGGGGTCTGCACCTCGGGCCCCGTGTAGGGGGTGGGGGCGGGTTTTCCCACGTACTCCGGGCGCCTGATGTTGCCGGGTACGGAACGGATGGGGGAGAGCTCCCCCGGGACGAGGAGTGACTGGCCAGACATGCGAGCGAGTCTAGTCAGCCCTCGTGGGGCAGCATGGCGTCAGAGACGGCTACCGGACCGGCGACGGATCCGGCGTGAGAGGAGCGGGCGGTCATGGCACTGTTCAAGAAGCGGACGGTCGGCAAGCCGGGCGAGTGGTACTACTGCCTGGAGCACAAGAAGGTCGAGGAGGGCCCCGACTGCCCCGGCAAGGACCGGATGGGCCCCTACGCCTCGCGCGTGGAGGCCGAGCAGGCGATGCGGACGGCGGCGGAGCGCAATCTCGAATGGGAGAACGACCCCCGGTGGCACGACACGGTGGGCCGGGGCGAGGACGGCTGAGCCCTCCGGGGGCTTCGGCGGGACGGCCCCGCTCGGCGGTCTCCGTTCTCGACGGCCCCGTTCCTGGGCGGCCCCGTCCCTCGGTGGTCCGCCGTGAGGGGCCGGGACCGGACTGCCCCGAAGCCCCGGAAGCCCCGGAGAGGCGTTGAGTGCCCCGGGAGCTACGACGCGGCGGGTCTCGCCGCGTCCCGCTCGCGGCGGAGCCTCGCGTCCGCGTCCGTCATCGCGTCGTAGGAGACGAGCCGCGGCAGCGCCGCCGCGAGGACGGCGACCGAGGCCACGCAGGCGAGACCGCCGGACCAGATGGCGGTCCGGGTGCCGGTCCAGCCCGCCGCGGCACCCGCGCGGACCTGCCCAAGCTGCGGACCGACGCTGTAGGACAGCACCTCTATGCCGGCGAGGCGCCCCCGCAGCTCGTCGGGGATCGTCTGGTTCCAGATGGTGGAGCGGCCGAGGCCGCTCACCATGTCACCGGCGCCGGCGAGCGCCAGGCACCCGAGCACCACCCACACGTTCGAGAACCAGCCCGCCGCCGTGATCGCGAGCCCCCACCCCGCCGCCCCGAACACCACCAGCAGCCCGTGCCGCCGCACCCGCGAGGTCCAGCCGCTGGTGAGGCCGAGCAGCAGCGACCCGACCGCCCCGGCCGCGTACATCAGGCCGAGCGCCCACTCGGCGTCCAGCTCGTCCGCGAGGAACGGGAAGACCGCGTTCGGGAAGGCGAAGAACATCGCCGCCATGTCCACCGCGTACGTCCCCAGGAGCACCGGCCGCGACCACGCGTACCGCGCGCCTTCCGCGAGACCCTTCAGGGACGGCTTCTCCGCGTCGTGCGCGGCGGGCGCGGGCGAGAGCCGGGTGCACAGCAGGACCGAGACGGTGAAGCCGGCGACCGTCACGGCGTACGCGGACGCGTGCCCGGCGTAGGCGACGACGAGGCCCGCGAGCGACGGGCCGGCGATCGCGCCCACGTTCCAGCGGAACGAGTTCAGCGCGGCGGCCGCCGTCAGCTGATCGTGCGGCACGATCCGCGCCATCAGGGAGTCGAGCGCGGGGCGCTGGAGCCCGGAGAGCGCCGAGACGCCCGCCGCGACGACGTACAGGGGCCACAGCAGCGGGGACGGCAGCAGCGCGTTCACCAGCAGGACCACGGCCAGCAGGCCCAGCGCGGCCTCGCTGAGGAGGATCACCTTGCGCCGGTCCACGGCGTCGGCGAGCGCACCGCCGTACAGCCCGAAGACGACCAGCGGCAGGAGCTCGACCGCGCCCATCGCGCCGACGGCGAGCGGCGAGTCCGTCAGCTCCTTGATCTGCAACGGCAGGGCGACCATCGCCATGAAACTGCCGAAGTAGGTGACGAGCCCCTGCACCCACAGCAGCCGGAAGTCACGGGTGGAGCGCCAGGGGGAGAGGTCGGGCAGGACCGCGGAGAGAGACACGAGAACTCATCCTCAGCGGCGGGCGACACGGCGGGCAACCGAATTTCCGCAGGCCGGGGCCCGCTCACCACCGCGTCGGCGGTGGTGACGTCAGCTGGTCGGCGAGGCGGGAGAGGCGGTCGCGGAAGCGGTGACGGCCCCGGGGCGCGGGCAGGGCGTTCTCCCCGGCCGCCGCGCTCACCAGGTGCTGCACCGTGTCGAGGTCGAGGTCGTGAGCCGCTTCGTCGACGTCGCGGTCGGGGTCCGCTTCGTCGAGGTCGTGGTCCGTTTCGTCGGCGCCGAGGTCGTGCGCCGCCTCGGAATCTCCCGGCCCGGCTCGGCACGGGCCCCCGGGCACCGCCAGCGCCTCGTGGGCCAGCGCGCCCAGGTCCCGGTCGCCGGAGCCGAGCGCGAGGACGGTCGCCCCGGCCCGCCGCGCGTCGTGCACGCGCGTGAGCAGTTCGGGGTCCGGCGCGTCCGGCGCCACGACCAGCAGTGTCTCGCCGCGCCGCGCGGCCTCGATCCGGCCGAGCCCTGTCGACAGGTGGGCGGGGTCGGCGGCGAGGACCCGGTGCCGTACGAGGGTCGGGGTGAGTTCGGGCGTGCCGGACCAGGCGGCCTCGTCCACCAGGTGGGCGGCCAGGTGCCAGGGTTCGTAGGCCCGCGTCCCGACGAGCAGCAGCCCCCCGCCGTGCGGCACCACGGACGACCGCAGGGTCCCCGCGAAGCGGCGCGTGGCGCCGAGCCACTCGGTCCCTGCGAGCACTTCGCGCAGCAGCGCTACCCGTACGGCGTCCATGGCGTCGCATCCTGCCCCGGCGGGTCAGTCGTGACCGGGAGTTCACCCGGAATTCCCCCGGAGTGGGGAAGGACGAGGGATGACATATGAGACGTCTGTTCCCTTCCGGGCGGGCCGCGAGGGCTACGCGAGCTTCCGCATACCGGCCGTCGTCACCACCGCCGCCGGCACCGTCCTCGCCTTCTGCGAGGGCCGCGTCGGCTCCCAGGAGGACTTCGGCGACATCGACATCGTCCTCAGGCGCTCCACGGACGGCGGCCGCACCTGGGGCCCGCTCCAGACCGTCGGCAAGAACGGCGCCGACCTCGCCGGCAACCCCGCCCCCGTCGTCCTCGCCACCGGTCGCGTCCTGCTCGTCCACGTCCGCAACGCCGCCTTCGCCACCGAGGACGCCATCCGCCGCGGCAAGGTCTCCGCGGCCGCCGGGCGCCGCGTATGGGTGCAGCACAGCGACGACGACGGCCGCACCTGGTCCGCGCCGCGCGAGATCACCGGCCAGGTGAAGAAGACGAACTGGCGCTGGTACGCGACCACACCCGGGCACGCCATCCAGCTCACCACCGGCCGCGTCGTCGTCCCCGCCAACCACTCCCTGCCCCCGGCCGGCACGGACGACGGCACCGAGGGCAAGTACAACGGCGGCCACTGCCTGCTCAGCGACGACTCCGGCGCCACCTGGCGCATCGGCTACATCGACGACAACACCAACGGCTACATCAACGTGAACGAGACCACCGCCGCCGAACTCCCCGACGGCCGGGTCTACTTCAACACCCGCAACGACTCCCCGGCCCCCGGCAACCGCGCCGACGCCCACTCGCGCGACGGCGGCCGCAGCCTCGTCCGGCCCTTCCGTCCGCAGGCCTCCCTCACCGGCCCCGTCGTCGAGGGCAGCGTCCTCCAGGTGCGCGACCCCGACGTGCTCCTCTTCTCCGGCCCCGCCGACCCCGGCTTCCGCGCCCTGATGACCGTGCGCCGGTCCACCGACGGCGGCACCACCTGGCAGCCCGCGCACACCGTCGACGGCCTGCCGGCCGCGTACTCCGATCTCGTACGCCTCGACGAGGAGAACGTCGGGCTCCTCTACGAGACGGGGGACTTCAGCGCGTACGAGACGATCACCTTCCGGCGGATTCCCTTGGGGGAACTGGCGTAACCGGCTGTGACCGGTGAGTAAGGTCGCCCCATGACCTCTACAGACAGTGCGCAGAACGCTTCCGCCAAGGCCCCGGCCAAGGACCCCTGGGAGCTGCCCGACGTGTCCGGGCTCGTCGTCGGTGTGCTCGGCGGCACCGGCGACCAGGGGCGCGGCCTCGCCTACCGCCTCGCCCGCGCCGGCCAGAAAGTGATCATCGGCTCCCGCGCGGCGGAACGCGCGCGGGCCGCCGCCGACGAGCTGGGCCTCGGCGTCGAGGGCGCCGAGAACGCGGAGTGCGCCCGGCGCAGCGACATCGTGATCGTCGCCGTGCCGTGGGACGGCCACGGCAAGACCCTCGAAGCCCTGCGCGAGGACCTGCGCGGCAAGCTCGTGATCGACTGCGTCAACCCGCTCGGCTTCGACAAGAAGGGCGCCTACGCCCTCAAGCCCGAGGAGGGCAGCGCCGCCGAGCAGGCCGCCGCCCTGCTGCCGGACTCCCGCGTCACCGCCGCCTTCCACCACCTGTCGGCCGTGCTGCTCCAGGACCCGGCCGTCGAGGAGATCGACACCGACGTCATGGTCCTCGGCGAGCGCCGCGCCGACACGGACCTGGTGCAGGCGCTCGCCGCCCGCGTCCCCGGCATGCGCGGCGTCTTCGCCGGCCGGCTGCGCAACGCCCACCAGGTGGAGTCCCTCGTCGCCAACCTGATCTCCGTCAACCGCCGCTACAAGGCGCACGCGGGGCTGCGGGTCACCGACGTGTAGGGGCCCGCGGGGGCCCGGAGGGACGTGACGGGGCGGGCGCGGGCATGGGGGACACTGGAGGGGTACGTCAGCCACACGCTTCGTCCCGACAGGAGCCGCCCCCCATGCCCCGCCTCGCTCTGTACGCCCTCGTGGTCTGCGCGCTCGCCGTCGCCGCCGCCGTGATCTCCTTCGTGCAGGGCAGCTGGCTCGGTGTCGTATGGGTGCTGCTCGCCGGGCTCTCGTCCAACATGGCGTGGTTCTACCTGCGGCGCGAGAAGATGCGCCGGAACAGCGCGGGCGCTGCCGCCCCTACGAGCTGAGGGGCGCCGGGACCTCCTCCGTGCCGTCCCAGAAGCGGTACAGGTCCCGGCCCCAGTAGGTGTCCCACTCGTGGACGCCGAGGCCGCGCAGGACCGCGTCGACCGCGTCGAAGAAGGCGCCGTTGACCTCAGGGATCCACAGCACCGCGAAGACCGCGAGCAGCCCGAACGGCGCGAACGGTTCCACTTGGCGCCGGATCCTGTGCGAAAGCCAGGGCTCGATCACGCCGTACCCGTCGAGGCCCGGAACGGGCAGCGAGTTCAGGATCGCCGCCGTGACCTGGAGCAGGGCGAGGAAGGCGAGGGCGTACCGGAACGCGTCCGGCACCCCGTCCAGGGCGTCCAGCCAGAACGGGGCGGTGCAGACCACCGCGAACACCACGTTCGTCAGCGGGCCCGCGGCCGAGATCAGGCTGTGCTTCCAGCGGCCCCGGATCCGGCCCCGCTCGATGAAGACCGCGCCGCCGGGCAGGCCGATGCCGCCCATGATCACGAAGAGGACGGGCAGCACGATGCTGAGCAGCGCGTGCGTGTACGTGAGCGGGTTCAGCGTCAAGTAGCCCTTCGCGCCGATGGTGATGTCGCCGCTGTGCAGGGCCGTGCGGGCGTGCGCGTACTCGTGCAGGCACAGGGAGACGATCCAGGCCGCCGTCACGAAGAGGAACACGGCGAGCCCGGGGTTGTCCGCGAAGCCGGTCCACGCGGCCCAGCCGGAGACCGCCGTGACGGCGGCGATCCCGAGGAAGACGGGACTGATCCGCCGGTCGTCGCGTCGGATGGGGGCGGTGGTCATGGGGCGGGCTCCTGGGGTCGCGGGGGTCTGCCCGACCGTAGCGGGCGTACGGCGAAAACGTCTCGCACATGCCGGGGAGTTCCGGGAGGCTGGGAGCCATGGCGCTGTGGAAGGTGATGTACGCGGACTGGCAGATGGAGTGCTGCGGGGAGCCGTTCGCCGTGGGGGACGAGGTGGCGTGGCCGCTGCTGGTCGACGGCGACCGCCCGGACGACGCGGCGTGGGCGGCGGACCTCAGCGTGATCGAGGGCCCGGTGGTGGCGCTGGACGCGGTGGAGGGGGACTGGTCCGAGGACGACGGGGCCGACGCGGCCGACGGGGCCGACGGGGCCGACGGGGCCGACGGAAATGACGGTGACGGGGGTGACGAGTTCGAGGAGCCGTGGGAGCCCTCGGTCGTCCGGGCCCACGGTGTCACCGTCCCGTGGAACCGCCCGCCCCCCTGGCCCGAGCGGGCCCGCCTCACCGGTCTGCTCACCGTCGAGCGGCACGGCGGCCGGTGGCCGCACACGGTCGGCCGGGTCCGCGCCCTCCACGTCGTCACGCAGGGCTTCGCCGAGACCGTCAAGGGATCGAAGACGTACGCGCCGGTGCCGGGCGAGCGGTGGCTGCGCTCCGTCGAGGCGTGCCCCCAGTGGTTCCGGCACGAGGAGCTGCCCCGGAAGCGGAAAGGGCCGGGATACCAGCGGCAAGAGACCGGCGTGCTGGTGGAGTTGGACGTCCGGGAAACCTAAGGGTGCCGGGCCGGGAGCGAGGCGGCCGGGACGGGCCGCGGGCGCGGCGCGGTCCGGCGGAAGGGACAATGGGCCGGTGCGTTACCGCGTTCTCGGGCCGACCCGAGCTGTCCGCGCCGATGGAACCGCTGTTCCCATCGGTGGCGCGCGCCTGCGCGCTCTGCTGGCGGCGCTCGCCCTGCGCGCGGGCCGTGCGGTGCCCGCCGCGGCCCTGGTCGACGAGGTGTGGGGCACCGAACCGCCCGCCGACGCGAGCGGCGCGCTCCAGGCGCTGGTGGGCCGGCTCCGCAGGACTCTGGGTGCCGACCGTGTCGCCTCGGTGGACGGCGGCTACCGGCTGTGCGCCAACCCCGACGACGTGGACGTGTTCCGCTTCGACCGGCTGGTGGGCGAGGGCAGCCGCGCCCTGGCCGACGGCGACCCCGCCAAGGCGGCGGCCCTGCTCGACGACGCGCTCGCCCTGTGGACCGGCGAGGCC
>NZ_JAFEXF010000092.1 GCF_016905445.1 Streptomyces sp. G44 | reverse complement strand
GACGGTGCCCGAAACGGCCGGGGCCACGCGCAGTCCGCCCAGGCGCACGCCGGTGACCGGTTGCGCCGCATGGCGCAGCTCGCCGTCCACCGCGGCCTCCGTCACCCATGTGCCGTCCCGCGTGCCGCCCAGCGGCAGCACCCTGCCGAGGCCCAGCCGGCGGCGTACCGCCTCGGTCAAACCGTCACCTGTCATGGTTCCACCCTGCCGCATCCCTGGAGCGGCGCAGCCCAACCCGTCCTAATGTGGGCAAAGAAAGCAGATCCCCCTTTCGGAACGGACGGGACCGCGATGACCGACATCGGAGAGCGGAAGACGTCTCAGACGCTGCACAAGGACCCGAGCCAAGGTCTGGCGGGCGCGACCGCGCGCGGCGGCGGCGACCCCGGGGGCCGGGGCCGCACCACCATCGCCGACGGGGTCGTGGAGAAGATCGCCGGGCTCGCCGCGCGTGACGTCGAAGGCGTGCACGCGATGGGCGGCGGCCTGGCACGGACCTTCGGCGCCGTGCGCGACCGGGTCCCCGGCGGTGGCACGAAATCCGTCACGCGCGGGGTGAAGGCCGAGGTCGGCGAGGTGCAGACCGCGCTCGACCTGGAGATCGTCGTGGAGTACGGCGTGCCGATCACCGATGTCGCGCAGGACGTGCGCGAGAACGTGATCGGCGCCGTCGAGCGCATGACCGGACTCGAGGTCGTCGAGGTGAACATCGCGGTGAGCGATGTGAAGCTGCCCGACGAGGACGACGAGGACGAGCCCCAGGGCCGCCTGCAATGACACTTCAGCCGCGTCTCGCTAAGGAGCGCACATGAGCATGGCCGTGATCGGCATGGTGGCGGGAATGGCACTCGGCTTCGCCGGATACTTCGGCGGATTCGGGGCGTTCCTGCTGGTCGCCGCCCTGGGAGCCGTCGGCTTCGTGGCCGGCCGGTTCCTGGACGGGGACCTGGAGCCCGGCGAGTTCTTCCGCACGCGCGGCGACCGGCGGGGTTGACCGGTGGCGGCACAGGTCACGGCCGGGGAGCGCGGCGCCACCCGGATCGCCGACCGGGTCGTCGCGAAGATCGCCGCGCGGGCGGCGCGTGAGGCGGTGGAAACGGTGCCGGACGGCGGCTCCCCGCCGCACGCCTCCGTCGCCGTGCGGCACGACACCGCCCGCGTCCGCGTCAGCCTCGAACTGGACTACCCCTGCGACATCGGCCGCCAGTGCGGTGCCGTACGGCACCAAGTGGCCGAGCGGGTAAGGGCGTTGGCGGGGATGGACGTACCGGAGGTGGTGGTCCACGTGGAGCGGCTGCACTCGGCGGGGGTCCGCGCCGCGGCACAGGGGAGGACACGATGAGCCAGCCCCCACAGCCCCCCTCCAGCGGCGCCAGCCAGTCGATGCCGGTCACCGGACCGGCCGACCGCGGCGAGGACCCGCTCGGCCCGCCGCCTGCCGGTGACCCGCACCCGCTGCCCACGCTCACCGGCGCCGACACCAAGGCGCCCCGGTTCTGGTCGCCGCGCCGGGTGCCCGCGGCCGTGCTCGCCCTGCCGGCCCTGGCCGGTACGGGCCTGCTCCTGTACGACGTCGTCGCCGTACGGGCCGGGCACCCCGCGATGCACTGGCGCCGCGCACTCGCCCGGCAGCTCGGCGAGCGGCCCCTGGACGACACGTGGGTGCTCGTCGGGGCCGCCGTCGCCGCCCTCGCCGGACTGTGGCTCCTGGTGCTCGCCGTCACGCCGGGGCAGCGCGCCCTGTTGCCGATGCGGCGCACCGACCCCGACGTACGCGCCGGGCTGCACCGCGGCGCCGCCGCCACGATGCTGCGCGACCGGGCCATGGACGTGGCGGGCGTCCAGCGGGCACGGGTGCGCATGACACGGTCCAAGGTGGACGTGCGGGCCGTCGCGCACTTCCGTGCCCTCGACGACGTACGCGGCGACCTCGACGACACGCTGGCCGACGGCATCCGCGACCTCGGCCTCGCGCGCACCCCCAGGCTCGCGGTCCATGTCGCCCGGCCCGGAAAGAAGGGGTGACTCCCATGCTCCGCACGGTCAACCGCGTGCTCCTCGGCCTCGCCGGGTTCGTGCTGCTCGTCGCCGGCGGTTCGGTGCTGGCCGTCGGGCTCGGCGCCTCGCCGCCCTCCTGGTGGGTCCACGACGGTCGGCGCGACGTCCTGTTCAGTGCCGCCGACCGGACCCGCTGGCGGGACGAGGGATGGTTCTGGCCCACGGTCATCGCCGTCCTCGCCCTGCTGGTGCTGCTCGCCCTGTGGTGGCTCTCGGCGCAGCTGCGCAGGCGCCGCCTCGCGGAGCTCCTGGTGGAGACCGGGGACGGCGAGGGCGCGCTGCTGCGCGGCCGCGCCCTGGAGGACGTCCTGGCCGGGGAGGCCGGCACCCTGGACGGTGTCGAGCGCGCCCGGGCCACCCTGCGGGGCCGGCGCACCGCCCCGCGGACACGCGTGGACCTCGCCGTGTCCCCCGAGTCGACCCCCGCCGACGCACTGCACCGCTTCTCCGCGGAGGTCCTCCCGCGCGCCCGCGAATCGGCGGGCCTGGCAAGCCTGCCCGCCACGGTGCGGCTGCGGGGGGTCAGGCATCGGGCGGAACGGGTGAGTTGAGGGTCGACGCGGCGTACCGCTTCTCCGCAGGGGTCCTCGCGTGCCGTGCGGCGGGCTCAGAAGCCGCTGCGGGAGCCGCCGTCCACCGGCAGCATGACCCCCGTCACGTACGAGGCGGCGGGTGACAGCAGGAACGCCGCCGCACGGCCGAACTCGTCCGGTGTGCCGTAGCGGCGCAGCGGGATGCCCGCCTCGTTGGCGGCGCGGGTTGCCTCCGGGTCCGGGGAGAGGCCGTCGAGCTGACGCATGCGGTCGGTGGCGATGCGGCCCGGCAGCACCCCGACGACGCGGATGCCGCGCGGGCCCAGCTCGTCCGCCAGGGACTTGGCGAAGCCGGCGAGCCCCGGCCGCAGACCGTTGGAGATCGTCAGGCCGGCGATCGGCTCGTACACCGAACCGGACAGCACGAAGGCGATGACGCCGCCCTCGGCCAGCTCCGCGGCGGCGGCGCGGGCGAGCCGCACCGCGCCCAGGAAGACCGTCTCGAACGCCGCCTGCCACTGTTCGTCGGTGGCGTCCGCGACGAAGCCCGGCGGGGGACCGCCGACGCTGATCAGTACGCCGTCGAAGCCGCCGAAGCGCTCGCGCGCCGCCGCGATCAGCCGGTCCGCGGCGGCCGGGTCGGCGTTGTCGGCGGCGACCCCGGCCGCGTTCGGGCCGAGGTCGGCGGCGGCCTCGGCGACGGTCTTCTCGTCGCGCCCGGTGACGACGACCTTCGCGCCGTCCGCGACGAGCCGGCGCGCGGTGGCGTTGCCGAGGCCGCGGGTGGCGCCGGTGACTACGTAGACACGGTCCTTCAGTCCAAGATCCATGGCTCTATTTTTCCGTCTCCTCGCGGAAGAGCGCGAGGGCGGTGTTCACCAGACCGATGTGGCTGAACGCCTGCGGGAAGTTGCCGAGCTGGCGGCCGGACACCGGGTCGTACTCCTCCGCCAGCAGCCCCACGTCGTTGCGCAGCGAGATCAGGTGCTCGAACAGCTCGCACGCCTCCTTGGTGCGCCCCGTCATGTGCAGCGCGTCCACCAGCCAGAACGAGCAGACGAGGAAGGTGCCCTCCGTGCCGGGCAGGCCGTCGATCTCCTTCTGGTCGGAGGTGTAGCGGCGCAGCAGGCCGTGGTGGGTGAGGTCGGCGCGGACCGCGTCGATCGTGCCGATGACGCGCGGGTCGTCGGGCGGCAGGAAACCGGTGTGCGGGATGAGCAGCAAGGAGGCGTCCAGCTCCGTGGAGCCGTAGGACTGCGTGAAGGTGTTGCGGTCCGGGTCGAAGCCCTTCTCGCACACCTCGCGGTGGACCTCGTCGCGCAGCTCCCGCCAGCGGTCCGGGTCGCCGCGCAGCTCGGGGTTCTCCTCCAGGGCCCGCACGGCTCGGTCGGCGGCGACCCACACCATCACCTTCGAGTACACGAAGTGGCGGCCGGGCCCGCGTACCTCCCACAGCCCCTGGTCGGGCTCGCGCCACTTCTCCCGCAGGAACTCCAGGAGACCCAGCTGGAGGTTCCAGCCCGGCGGGTGCGTGGTGAGGCCGGAGCGCTGGGCGAGCGCGAGGGAGTCGATGACCTCGCCGTACACGTCGAGCTGGAGCTGTTCCACCGCTTCGTTGCCGATGCGCACGGGCGTCGAGCCCTCGTAGCCGGACAGCCACGGAACCTCGTACTCCGGAAGGCGCCGCTCACCGGCGAGGCCGTACACGATCTGGAGGTCGGCGGCGCTGCCCGCGACGGCCCGCAGCAGCCAGTCGCGCCAGGCCTCGGCCTCCTCCAGGTAGCCGGCCATGAGCAGCGCGCCCAGTGTGAGCGTGGCGTCGCGCAGCCAGCAGTAGCGGTAGTCCCAGTTGCGTACGCCGCCGATCTCCTCGGGCAGGGAGGTGGTGGGGGCGGCCACGATGCCGCCGGTCGGGGCGTAGGTGAGCGCCTTGAGGGTGATGAGGGAGCGCATCACCGCGTCGCGGTAGGGGCCGTCGTACTGGCAGCGCGAGGACCAGGCGTGCCAGTCCTCCAGGCAGTGGCGCAGCGACTCGTACGGGTCGACGACGGGCGGGCGCGGCTCGTGCGAGGGGTGCCAGGTGAGGACGAACGCCACCTTCTGCCCCTCCTCGACGGTGAACTCGGAGTAGGTGCCGAAGTCGCGGCCCCAGGTGTGCACCTCCGGTTCGCTGCGCAGCCACACGGAGTCGGGTCCCGCGACGGCGACGCGGTGGCCGTCCACCTTGCGCATCCACGGCACGACCGAGCCGTAGTCGAAGCGCAGCCGCAGGGTGCTCCGGACGGTGACGCTGCCCCTGAGGCCCTCGACGATGCGTACGACGTCGGGGGCGCGGTCACGTTGCGGCATGAAGTCCGTGACGCGGACGGACCCCTCGTCCGTGTCCCACTCGGAGTCGAGGACGAGGGAGTCCCCGCGGTAGGCGCGGCGGGTGCAGGAGCCTTCCGCGTCCTTCGGGGCGACGCGCCAGTGGCCGTTCTGCTCGTCGCCGAGGAGCGCGGCGAAGCAGGCGGCGGAGTCGAACCGGGGCAGGCAGAGCCAGTCCAGCGAGCCGTCCCTGCCGATGAGGGCGGCGGTCTGGTGGTCGCCGATGAGTGCGAAGTCTTCGATTGGTCGGGACACGGGGAACGGGTTCCCTGGGAAGTGCCGTGTCAATCGACGTCGGCCGACGGCGCCGCGGCGGGGGCTACGCCGGTGCCGGTGCCTTTTCCTGGACGGGAGTCTCCGCGGCGGCGGCCCGGTCCCGGCGCTCCCTGCGGACCAGTACCACCCAGCCGATGGGGACGCCCGCGGCGAACAGCCACCACTGGACCGCGTACGCCATGTGCGCGCCGATGCCGCTGTGGTCGGGCTCGCCGATCAGTTCGGGGGAGCCGTCGCGGGGCTCGGGCGAGGTCTGCTCGATGTAGCCGCCGAGGACCTGCTTGCCGAGGCTGTCGGCCTGCTGGCCGCTGCTGATCAGCATGATCTGACGTTCCGGCAGGCCCCGGACGTCCTTGATGCCGCTGGCCGCGGACGTCTCGTCGGCCATCAGGCGGCCGGTGACGGTCACTTCGCCCCTCGGCGGGGCGGGGATCTTGGGGAAGGCGGTCTGCGGGCCGTCCGCCGGGACCCAGCCGCGGTTGACGAGCAGGACCTTGCCGTCGTCCAGCAGGAACGGGGTCAGGACGTGGAAGCCGACCTCGTCGTCGTCGTTGGTGCGGCGCCGCACGACGACCTCGTGCTCCGTGTCGAACGTTCCCTTGGCGCTCACCCGGCGGTACAGGTCCGCCTTCGGCACCTCGTGGCCGGGGGAGGTGAGCTCCTCGGCCGGGACGGGATCGGCGGTCAGCGCCTTGGAGATGCGCTCGTTCTGCGCGACGCGGTGTTCGTGCCGGTGCAGCTGCCAGAAACCCAGCTCGACCATCACGGGGATGAGAACGAGGCCGATGAGGGTGAGGATCACCCACTGCCGGGTCAACAGGAAGCGGTACACCCCACGACGGTACAACTCGGTCGTGGGGTGTCTCGACGTGGGGTGCCCGGAGGAGGGCAGCGGGCTCAGACCTTGTCGACGATGCCCACCCGCCCCTCCGCGCGCGAGCAGTGGGCGCCGCAGTACCAGTGGCCGTCCGCCTCGACGCCCTGGCCGATGATGCGGCACCGGCAGTGTTCGCAGATGGGCGCCATGCGGTGGATGGCGCAGGAGAAGCAGTCGAAGACGTGCACCGAGCCTTGCGCGTGCACTTCAAAGGACATGCCGTAGTCGTTTCCGCAGACCTCGCAACGTGCCATGCGCCACAGGGTGGGGCGCGGCGGCGGCACGGGGCGAGTGGTGTGCGGGCGAGTCGCCCGCAATCACCCGTCTGACGGTCACCGCCCCGCCGTCACCCTTCCGTGGCGGGCTTCACGTCCTGGAGGAGCTGCCCGAAGGCGGCCTCGTCGATGACCGGCGTGCCGAACGAACGCGCCTTGACCGTCTTGGAGGTGCCCGAGTCCGGGTCGTTCGTGACGAGCAGACTGGTGAGACGGGACACACTCGTCGCGATGTGCAGGCCCGCCTCGACCGCCCGGTCCTCCAGGAGGTCGCGCTCCACGGAGGTGTCCCCGGAGAACGCGACACGCATGCCCTGCTTGAGCGGTTTGCCCGGTTCGTACCGCCCGGGGTTCGGGTACGGGCACGGCGGTCGCTTGCGTGAGGGGCGCCAACTGCCGGGCCGGTACGACGCGGAGGGCGCCGGCCCCGTCGACTGGCGGCCGATGCGGGGCACCCCGTCGGACCACTCGGTGAGCGGGCGGCACTCCAGGAGCGGCAGGCGCACATTGCCGCCGGCCGCCGCGAGCAGGCTCGGGCGGAACGCCTCGGCGAGCACGCGCGCGTCGTCCAGGGCGTTGTGCGCCTGGCGCTGCTCGACCCCGAAGTGCGCGGCCAGGGACTCCAGCTTGTGGTTGGGCAGCGGCAGCGCGAGCTCCTTGGAGAGCGCGATGGTGCACAGCCGCTGCCGCACGGGGGCGGTGCGCTCCGCGCGCGCGTACTCCCTGGCGATCATCGACCAGTCGAAGACGGCGTTGTGCGCGACGAGGACGCGTCCTTCGAGGCGGCTCGCGAACTCCTCGGCGATGTCCTCGAACAGGGGCGCGCCCGCGAGCACCTCACTGGTGAGGCCGTGGATCCACACGGGGCCCGGGTCGCGCCGGGGGTTGACCAGCGTGTACCAGTGGTCCTCGATCTCCCCCTGGGCGCCCACCCGGTAGGCGGCGGCCGACACTATGCGGTCGTCGCGGGCCAGGCCGGTGGTCTCCACGTCGACGACCGCGTACCCCGTTGGATACGCGGCCGGCCAGGTGGCGGCGGACGCTGCGGTCGTGCGGTCTTCGAGCATGGTCCATGAGGATACGGGCCGCGACCGACAGTCAGCTCCCCGGTCCGGACCGGCAGTCAGGCCCCCGGCCCCAGAAGGCCCGTCACCAGCGCCTTGACGGAGGTGGTGAACAGCGCCTCCGGATCGAGGGGTCCGGCCAGCGCGCGGGCGAGCGCGGCGTCCCGCTCCGCCGTCCGCGCCGTCCACAGCTCGTCCTCGCCGGGGTG
The DNA here is from genome assembly GCF_016905445.1 of Streptomyces sp. G44. GTDB lineage: Bacteria > Actinomycetota > Actinomycetes > Streptomycetales > Streptomycetaceae > Streptomyces. The sequence goes on along the minus strand of NZ_JAFEXF010000092.1, from coordinate 20,010 downwards.
CTGCGCGGGCGCCCGTTCCCGGTTGCGTTCGACCAGGACGTGACCGACGACGAGCACTTGCACGGCGCGCACGGCGTCGGCCGCGCGGGCGCCGCGCAGCCCCGCCTCGTGGACCTCGTGGACCAGGGAGCGCTGGGCGGGCAGGAACATCCGCTCGGTCAGGCCGCGTTCGTGGACCATCGCCACCAGGTGCGGGCGGTCGAGCAGGCGGCGGCGCAGGGTGCGGGCCACGGAGACCACGCGCTGGGCCGGGGTGCGGCCGACGGGGCGGATCTCCCCGAGGTCGGCGAGAGTGCGTTCGACGAGGGCGTCCAGGAGCGACTCGCGGTTGCCGACGTGCCAGTAGATCGAGGTGACGGCGGTGCCGAGCTCGGCGGCGAGCCCGCGCATCGTCAGGGCCCGCGGGCCGTGCCGCTCGACGAGGCGCGCGGCGACGGCCAGGACGTCCTCCCGGCCGAGATGCGTACGCGTCTCTTTACCCTTCACGGCTCCTGTTGTAACTGTGTTACAGAACCTCCGCAAGCCGACCCGCAAGCCCGACCCCCGCAAGTCCCGGCCGCGGCCGCACCGGCCCGCGCTGACGAAGGGTGGTACGACATGGCACGCGTACGGTACGGGGCGCGCACCGAGGCGGAGATCGCCGCCGCGCGCACCGCGAGTTCCCGGCTCCCCGCCATCTGGTCCACGGGCGTCGTCGCCGTCTGGGAGAGCGATCCCGACGCGGTCGCGGCGGTCCTGCCGCCGCCGCTGAAACCCACCGGGCGCCCGCTGGTGCGGGTGAACATCAGCAGGGTGGACCTGCCCGGTTATCCGCTCGGCGCGGGCTCCGTGGCCGTCGCCGCCGAGCACGGGGGAGTGGCCGGCTGGTATCCGCTGGTGATGCCGATGACCCACGAGCGTGCCCTGACCGGCGGGCGCGAGGTCTTCGGGGAACCGAAGAAGCTCGGCGAGGTCGAGGTCGAGCGCGACGGCCTGGTCGTGCGCGCCTTCCTGGCCCGGCACGGCATCGCGTTCGTGGAGGTGCGCGGCGCGGTCGGCGGCGCGCTTCCCCTCCCCGAGCCGACCCGCAGGACCGACTTCTACTTCAAGTTCCTGCCCGCGGTCGACGGTTCGGGCTTCGACGCGGACCCGGTGCTCGTGCACTGCGTACGCGACGAGAAGGTCCGCAAGCTGGAGAGCGTCACCGGCGACGTGGTGCTGCGGGAGTCGATGTACGACCCCGTGGCCGACCTGCCGGTGCGCGCGGTGGTGGAGATCACCATCGGTGAGAAGACCACCGACCAGCAAGGCCGCGTCGTGGAGCGCGTCAGCGCGCAGGCCCTGCTGCCCTACATCCACCAGCGCTACGACGACCCCGCGCAGATCCTCGACGGCCCGCCCGAGGGGAGCGTCTGAGATGGAGCTGCGCGAAGGGCAGGTCGCCGTCGTCACCGGAGCGGCGAGCGGCATCGGGCTCGCCATGGCACGGCGGTTCGCGGCGGACGGCCTGCGGGTGGTCCTCGCGGACGTCGAGGCGGGCGCTCTGGAGAAGGCCGCCGAGGCCCTGCGCGCGCAGGGGGCCACCGTGCACGCGCGTGTGGTCGACGTCGGAGCGCGCGACCAGGTCCTCGCCCTCGCCGACGAGACCTACGAGAAGTTCGGCGCCGTCCATGTGCTGTGCAACAACGCGGGTGTCGGCTCGGGCGCCGAGGGCCGCATGTGGGAGCACGACCCGAACGACTGGAAGTGGGCCTTCGAGGTCAACGTGTGGGGCGTCTTCCACGGCATCCAGGCCTTCGTGCCCCGCATGCTCGCGGGCGGCGAGCCGGGGCACGTCGTCAACACCTCCTCCGGCGACGGCGGCATCGCGCCGCTGCCCACCGCCTCCGTGTACGCGGTCACCAAGGCGGCCGTGGTCACGATGACCGAGTCCCTGTACGCGCACCTGAAGGCGGAGCACGCGCACGTGGGCGCCTCGGTGCTCTTCCCGGGACCCCACATGCTGCGCACCGGCCTGTGGGAGTCGCACCGCAACCGGCCCGGCCGCTACGCCAAGACGCGTCCCCGCAGGACGCCTTACCGCAGCCTCGGCCAGTGGGAGGCGGCGATGAAGGAGGCCGGTCAGGAGGTGCGGTTCACGCCCGTCGAACAGGTCGCGGACTTCGTGGCGGACGGCATCAGGGCGGACCGCTTCTGGCTGCTCCCGGCGAGCGAGCACAGCGACCGGCAGATCAGGGCGCGGTCGCAGTCGATGCTCGACCGCTCCGACCCGGCGTACCTCGAACACTTCATCTTGGACTGACTGGACTGACTGGACTGACTGGACTGACTGGACCGACTGGACTGGCCGGACTGGCCGGACTGGCCGGACTGAAGGGAGCGCCACCGATGAGCGCCCAGGATCACCGGAATCCGCAGGACCCGTACCTGATCATCTCCTCCGACTGCCACGCCGGGCTCCCCACCGAGGAGTACCGCCCCTACCTGGACAGCCGCTTCCACCGCGCCTTCGACGACTTCCTCGGCGAGCGGGACGCCCGCCGCGAGGAGGCGACGCGGCTCGGCATCCGCAACGACGCGTTCGCCGCCAAGTGGTTCCACGACAACGAAGAGGGCCTGCGCGGCGGCTGGGACACCGCGCAGCGCCTCAAGGAGCTGGACGGCGACGGCGTGGCCGCCGAGGTCGTCTTCCCCGACGCGGACGCCGTGGACAGCCGGACGGCCGCCCCCTTCGGCGTGGGGCTCGGCCTCTCCGGCGACCAGGACCCCGACCTCGGCATGGCGGGGGCGCGGGCGCACAACCGCTGGCTCGCCGACTTCGTCTCCGAGCACCCCGAACGGCACTGCGGCGTCGCGCTGCTGCCGGTCACCGGCGAGGTCGACCGCGTCGTCGCCGAGATCCACCGCGCCAAGGAGTCGGGGCTCGGCGCGCTGATGATCCCCTCCATGTGGGTCGACAAGGCGCCCTACCACGACCGGCGCTACGACCCGGTGTGGGCGGCGGCCGCCGAGTGCGCGATGCCCGTCGTCACGCACTCGGGGGCCGCGCCCCGCCACGAGTACGGCGACCACCTGGGGATCTACGTCTCCGAAGTGACGTGGTGGCCCGCCCGTCCCCTGTGGTTCCTGCTCTGGTCCGGCGTCTTCGAGCGCCACCCCGCGCTGCGCTTCGGCGTCGCGGAGTCGGGCTGCTGGTGGCTGCCGAACCTCCTGTGGTTCATGGACCGCCTCTACCTCGGCGCGCACGGCGGCAAGAAACTCTCCCCGTTCGCCGAGCTGAAGCGTCCGCCCCACGAGTACCTCGACCGGCAGATCTTCGTCTGCGCCACCAACACCAAGCGCCGCGAACTCGCCCAGCGCCACGAGATCGGCGTCGACAATATCCTCTGGGGCAGCGACTTCCCGCACCCCGAGGGCACCTGGCCCGACACGCGCGCGTGGCTGCGGAAGACCTTCCACGACATCCCCGTGGCGGAGACCCGCCGCATGCTGGGCCTCGCCGCCGCCGAGGTCTTCGGCTTCGACACGGAGAAGCTGGCGCCGCTCGCCCGCCGCATCGGCCCGACCCCCGCCGACCTGGGCCAGGACACCGACCAGACCGGTGTGGAGGCCTCCTGGGCCCGCTCGCGCGAGGTGGGCCGGCACTGGCTGACCGGCCACGACTTCCCGGCGCTGGGGGTGACTCCGTGACGGAGGACCGCTACACCGTCATCTCCGCGGACTGCCACGCCGGCGCCGATCTCCTCGACTACAAGCCTTACCTGGCCTCCCGCCACCACGAGGCGTTCGACGCCTGGGCGGCCACGTACGTCAATCCGTACGAGGATCTCCTCGCCGACACCGCCGACCGCAACTGGAACTCCGACCGCCGCATCGCCGAACTCGAAGCGGACGGCATCGTCGCCGAGGTCGTCTTCCCGAACACCATCCCGCCCTTCTTCCCCTCGGCGTCGCTGATGGCCCCGGCACCGACCCGCGAGGAGTTCGAGCTGCGCTGGGCGGGGCTGCGCGCCCACAACCGCTGGCTCACCGACTTCTGCGCCGCCGCGCCGGGCCGCAGGGCGGGCGTCTTCCAGATCCTCCTGAACGACGTCGACGAGGCGGTGGCGGAGATCCGCCGATCCGTGGCGGCGGGCCTCACGGGCGGGCTGCTGCTGCCCGGCACCCCGCCGGGCTCGGGCCTGCCGGAGCTCCACTCATCGGCGTACGACCCGATCTGGGCGGCCTGCGCGGAGCTGGGCGTGCCGGTCAACCACCACGCGGGCTCCGCCTCGCCGCCGCTCGGCGAGGAGCCCGCGGCGCGCGCGGTGTTCATGGTGGAGACGACGTGGTTCTCGCACCGGGCGCTGTGGCACCTCGTCTTCGGCGGCGCCTTCCGCCGCCACCCCGGCCTGCGGCTCGTCCTCACCGAGCAGGGCTCCGGCTGGATCCCCGGCGTCCTGGACATGCTGGACCACTACCACGCGCGCCTCGTCGCCGCGACGAAGCCGGACACCGCCGGCACGGCCGAGTCGAAGTTCGGGGCGGGCCTCGCCGACGCGATGGGCAAGGGGCCCTCCGAGGTGTGGCGCGAGAACTGCTTCGTCGGCGCCAGCTTCATGCGCCCGCACGAGGCGGCCCTGCGCCACCGCATCGGCCTCGACAAGATCATGTGGGGCAGCGACTACCCCCACGACGAAGGCACCCACCCCTACTCGCGCGAAGGCCTCCGCGTCGCCTACGCGGGCCTCCCCAGGGACGAGATCGCGGCCATGGCCGGCGGCAACGCCGCCCGCGTCTACGGCTTCGACCTGGAGCGGCTCGGCCGCCTCGCCGCGCGCGTGGGACCGACGGTCCAGGAACTGGACGAACCCCTCAAGGAGATCCCCGCCGACGCGACGAGCCCGGTCTTCGCGCCGGGAGGGTCGGTACGGGTCTGGTGACGCGGGTGGTGCGATGCTCCCCGTGTGACTGAAGCAACGCACGAGGAAGCACACGGCGGAGCCCTCGGCGCACGGCTCAACTGGCTGCGGGCCGCCGTCCTCGGGGCCAACGACGGCATCGTCTCCACCGCGGGCCTCGTCGTCGGCGTCGCCGGAGCCACCGACGACCGCGGCACGCTGCTGACGGCGGGCCTCGCCGGGCTGCTCGCCGGCTCCCTGTCCATGGCCGCGGGCGAGTACATCTCCGTCTCCACACAGCGCGACTCGGAGAAGGCCGCCCTCGCCGTGGAGAAGCGCGAACTGCGCGAGCAGCCCGAGGCGGAACTGGCCGAACTGACCGGCTTGTTGGCGGAGCGCGGGCTCAGCCGCGACGTGGCCCGCGAGGCCGCCGAACAGCTCACCGCACGCGACGCGCTGCGCGCCCACGCGCGCGTGGAGCTCGGCATCGACCCCGACGAGCTGACCAACCCCTGGCACGCGGCCTGGGCCAGCTTCGTCGCCTTCACCGTGGGCGCGCTGCTGCCGCTCCTCGCCATCGTCCTGCCGCCCGCCGGCTGGCGCCTCGGCGTCACCGTCGCCTCGGTCCTCGCCGCCCTCGCCCTGACGGGCTGGAGCAGCGCCCGTCTCGGCGCGGCGGCGGCGCGCCCGGCCGTGCTGCGCAACGTGGCGGGCGGGGCGCTCGCGATGGCGGTCACTTATGGGGCGGGGGCCCTGCTCGGCGCGGTCGGGGTGTGAGCCGGTCCCGGCGGCGGGCGCCCGGTGCCCCGGCTTTGGCGAGGATCACCAACAACTCCTCGCGTACCGCCGGTAATACTTGTCGGTAACCACCCCTAGTCGCGGACGAGGAGCCGTTCTACCGTGCACGCATGTCCCCGAACCTGCCCGATGTCGTGCTGTGGTCCATCCCCGCCTTCGTGCTGCTCACGGTCGTCGAGATGGTGAGCCACCGGATCCACCCTGATGAGGAGGCCGCGGGGTACGAGACCAAGGACGCGGCCACCAGCGTCACCATGGGCCTCGGCAGCCTCGCCTTCGACCTGCTGTGGAAGATACCGATCGTCGCGATCTACACGGCCGTCTACGAACTGACGCCCCTGCGCGTGCCCGTCCTGTGGTGGACGATCCCGCTGATGCTCCTCGCGCAGGACTTCTTCTACTACTGGTCGCACCGGGGCCACCACGTCATCCGCATCCTGTGGGCCTGCCACGTCGTGCACCACTCCAGCCGCAAGTTCAACCTCACGACAGCGCTGCGCCAGCCCTGGACGAGCCTGACGGTATGGCCCTTCTACCTGCCGCTCATCGCCTGCGGCGTCCACCCCGCGGCGCTCGCCTTCTGCTCGTCGGCCAACCTCGTCTACCAGTTCTGGATCCACACCGAACGCATCGGGAAGCTCCCCCGCCCCTTCGAGTACGTCTTCAACACGCCCTCGCACCACCGCGTGCACCACGCCTCCCAGGGCGGCTACCTCGACCGCAACTTCGGCGGCATCCTCATCATCTGGGACCGCCTGTTCGGCTCCTGGGTCGCCGAGACCGAGCGGCCCGTCTACGGCCTGACGAAGAACATCGCCACGTACAACCCGCTGCGCGTCGCCACCCACGAGTACGTCGCCATCGCCAAGGACCTGAAGAAGGCCACCAGTTGGCGCGAGCGGGCCGGGCGGGTCTTCCGCGGCCCCGGCTGGCAGCCCCGGGCCACCGAGCCCTCCACGCCCGCCGTGCGGAGCGCCGAGGCGGCCCCGGCCCCTGTCGCCGAGCGCGCGGCGTGACGGCCCCGCCCGCGCCGAGGCCGCCCCTCGGCGTCCTCGGCGGCTTCGGCGTCCTCGGCCTCTTCGGGGTGGCCGCGCTCGGTGACCTCCTCGCGCTCCTCGCCGCCTGGGAACCCGGCCACGCCGTCCTCAAGCCGCTGCTCATGCCGCTGCTCGCGGCGTACGTGTGGACCCGGCGCGGCCCCCGGCTCCTCCTCGCCGCCCTCCTCTTCGGCTGGGGCGGCGACACCCTGCTGCTCTTCGACGCCGAACCCGCCTTCCTCGCCGGGATGGGCTCCTTCGCCGCCGGGCACGTCTGCTACCTCGTGCTCTTCAAGCGGTACGGCGACACAGGGAGGTACGCGGGCCCCGGCGGCGGCTCATCCCGCGCGCGCGGGGCGGCGCTCGTGGCCGCGTACGCCCTCGCGCTCCTCGGGACCGTGGCGCTGCTCTGGCCGGACCTGCCGGGCGACATGCGCGGCCCCGTCGCGGGCTACAGCCTGCTGCTCACCGCCATGGCGCTCGGCGCGACCACCCTGGGGGCGACGGCCGCGGCGGGAGGGGGGCTGTTCCTGCTGTCGGACACGCTCATCGCCACGGGCGTCGCCGACTGGCCGCAGCTGCCCCGGCCCGATTTCGCGATCATGCTCACCTATCTCGCGGCGCAGTACCTGCTGACCCGCGCCGTACTGCGGGAAGCCGTGCCACGGGAGAGCGGGGATCACCGGCGCACCGGCACCGGCCCTCCGGTCACCGGCGCGGACAAGGCCACGGCGGCAGCCCGCGCGACCACCACCCGGCGCGCGGGAGCGTAGGCGCCGGCCGGGAGCCGTCCGTCGCCCAGAGCCAGTGGGGCAGGCCGCCGCCCCGAGGGCCGGGCGGCGCGCGCCGCCCGGCCTGTCATGCGGGCACGCTACTTCCGCACGGCGTCCAGCGCGTCGGCCATGCCCGCGCCGTAGAAGCCGTTCCTGTCCGGGCCGCCCTCACAGACCGCGTCCACCGTGCCGTCACCGTTGTAGTCGTACGGAGCGGTGCACGGCATCGCGTCCGCCTGGCGGTACAGGAGCGACTTGATCCGCTCCACCGAGGCGTACGGGTGCGTGGACTTGAGCAGGGCGACCACGCCCGCGGCGTGCGGGGACGCCATCGACGTACCGCCCTTGTAGCCGAACCTGCCGCCCGGCAGCGTCGACAGGATCCTGCCGTCGACGGCGGGCGGCCGCGGCGCCTGGTACTCCGTCCTGTCGCCGCCGGGTGCCGTGATGTCGATGACGCCCTTGCCGTAGTTCGAGTACGACGCCTTGATGCCCTTGGCCCCGGTCGCCGACACGGTCACCACGCCGGGCAGCTGCGACGGCAGATCGAGGCAGTCCTCCGTCCTGACCGTGCGCGGCACCGGTGTGGTGTCGTTGGGGCTCGTCTTGTCGAGGATCTCCTCCTGGGCGAGGTCGGTCTTCGCGTTGCCGGCGGCCGCGACGTTCACCACGCCCTTGCGCTCCGCGTACCGCGCGGCCCTGCCGACCGCGTCGACCAGCGCCTTCTGGTCGGCGTCGGTCTTGCAGTGGAACAGCCACGGGTCGGTGTAGTAGCTGTTGTTGGTCACGTCGACGCCGTGGTCGGCCGCCCACACGAAGCCGCAGACGACGGCCTCCGTGTAGTACATGCCGGTCGCGGGCTCCGCGACCTTCAGGCTCGCGACCTTCACGCCGGGCGCGACGCCGGTGATGCCGGTGCCGTTCTTCGCGGCGGCTATCGAGCCCGCCACATGCATGCCGTGGTCGCTCTCCTTGGCCACCGGGCGCCACGCGTCGTCCTTCTGGACGGGCACGCCGCCCAGGCAGCTCGCGGACGCCCGCCGGTCGAAGTTCGGCGCTATGTCGGGGTGCGTGTCGTCGACTCCGGAGTCGAGCACCGCGACCGTGACGTCGCGGCTGCCGAGCGAGATCCCGTGCGCCTTGTCCGCCTTCATGGCGGGCAGGTCCCACTGGAGCGGCTCCAGCTCGTCCTGGCCGGCGGTCGCCTTGCCCGCCGCGGCCTTCGCCTCGGCGGCGGTGAGCGTCCGCTCGGCGCCCAGGGCGTTGTCGGACTGCGCGGACAGCGGAGCCGTCCGGGTCGCGCCCGCCGAGTCGACGCCCCGCACCGCGCGGATCGTCTTCGCGAAGTCAGGGTCGGCCGAGTGGACGACGATGACGCCGATCCTGTCGTACGCGATGACGACGTCGCCGCCCGCCTTGGCGACGGCCCGCTGGACGCGTGCCGACGTTCCCTTGCCGGGGCGGACGTTGACGACGTAACTCATCGACGCGGCCTGCGAACCGGCGTCCGAACCGGCATCCGAACCGGCATCCGAACCGGAGGGCGCCGAAGCGGGCGCGTCCGGTATCGCGGCGGGCCGCGCCGACGCCGAACCCGGCAGGAAGGCGACGGCCGACGCCACCACCATCCCGAGGGGCAGCGCCAGCGCGCGGCGGGAGCGGGTGAGACGGGTGGCCTTACGGGACGACTCCGTTGTGGCGGGTACGTCTGCTGTGCCCGCTATGTTTGCTATGCCTGATGCGTCGTCGTTCATGTCTGCGCCCCCGTCACTTCTTCTTCACGTTCGCCACGGCTTCGAGCGCGTCGACCAACCCGCTGCCGTAGAAGCCGTTCTCGCCCTTGCCGCCGCTCTCGCAGACCGCGTCGACGTCACCGTCGCCGTCCGGGTCGTACGGCTCGGCCGGGCACCCCAGGGGATCGGCCTGCTTCTTGAGGAGGCGCTGCAGTTCGGCGGGGCCCGCCTTGGGGTGGCTGGACTTCAGCAGCGCGGCGACACCCGCGGCGTGCGGCGCGGCCATCGACGTACCGCGCAGCCAGCCGTACGCGCCGTTCGGCATGGTGGAGAGGATGTTGCCGTTCTTCGACGGGGTGTCGGCCGGCAGCTGGAACTTGTCGCCACCGGGGGCCGTCACGTCGACGACGCCCTTGCCGTAGGTGGAGTACGACGACTTGAGGTTCTTGACGCCCGTCGCGCTCGTCGTGACGACGCCCGGCAGCTGGGTCGGCACGTCCAGGCACTCGCTCGGGTCGATGGTGCGGGTGACCGGCGTGGAGTCGTCGGGGCTCGTCTTGTCGACGATCGCGTCGGAGGCGAGGTCGTGGTTGGAGTTGCCCGCGGAGCCGACGTGCAGGACACCCTTGCCCCGGGCGTACAGCTGGGCCCGGTTGACCGCGTCCAGGATGGCCTTCTGGTCCGGGTCGTCCTTGCAGTTGTACAGCCACGGGTCCACGTAGTAGCTGTTGTTGGTGATCTCGACGCCGTGCTCGGCGGCGAACACGAAGGCGCAGACGACGTTCTCCGGGTAGAACAGCTCGTCGACCGGGTCGGCGACCTTGATGCCCGCTATCCGCACGCCCGGCGCGACGCCCGCGACGCCGACGCCGTTGCGCGCGGCGCCTATCTCACCCGCCACGTGCGTGCCGTGGTAGTGCTCCGGCTTCGTCGGGCGCCAGGCGCCGGGGGAGGTGTCCGCCTTGCCGCCGGCGCAGCTCGCGGACTGTCCCGCCGAGAAGTTCGGGGCGAGATCCGGGTGGGTGTCGTCGACCCCGGTGTCGATCACCGCGACGGTGACCTTCCTGCTGCCCGGGTTGATCTTCGCCGCCTTGTCGGCGCCTATCGCCCGCAGGTCCCACTGGTCGGCCTCCATCGGCTCGGCGCCCGGCGCTGCGCTCCGCTCCAGGGCCCTGGCGTCGGCCTTCGACAGCAGCTTCGCCTCGCCGTCGTCCGTGGTGCCGGCCGGCCGCAGGGGAGCGGTGTGGGTCGCGCCCGCGGACAGCACGCCGCGGACGTCACGCATCCGCTCGCCGAACCGCGCGTTCGAGGAGTGCGCGACGATGACGCCGATCCTGTCGTGCGCGACGACGACGGAGCCGCCGGCCCTGGCTATCGCCCGCTTCACGTACGCGATCGTCCTGTGGTCGACGCGGGTGTTGACGACGTACGCGAAGACGGGGGCGTCCTTCGCGGCTCGGGCCGACACGGGGGCGGGTGACTCGCCCGGGGCCGCCGACGCGGCGCCGGGGACGAAGCCCACCGAGGCGGCGAGCGCGACACCGAGCGGCAGGGTGAGCGCCGTGCGGCGTCTTGAACGCAGATGAGCCATGGGATCTCCACATCATCCGGATACGGAACTGCCCGAACACAGCTGGTGCTCGGGCAGGTACATGACGGGTTTGTGCAGGGGTGAAGCTATCCCCCGAACTCCCAGGCCAGCAATGCCCAGTGGCAGAAACCGGAGAGATCTCGGAGAGACCGGGGATTCGGGCGCGTCGTACGCGCCGCCGTGACGTTGAGCAGACAACAGAAGCAACATCAACCCCTGTCGGATCACGGCCCATGGCCCTAGCATCGCCATCCGTGGCTGACGTGATCCGCGTCACGCCGGAATGTGAGACCAGGCAGCGCATGGAACAACTGTCCGTCCCCACCCCACCCGCCCCACGAGGAGACTCCGTGGCCACCGACGCACCGCCCCCTTCGAAGGGTGGCGCAGGAAAAGAACCCGCTCCCCACGCGCCCTCCACGGAGGAGTTCACCGAGGTGCAGGAGAGTGCGGAGTTCGGTGAACTGCGCCGTGCGCACCGCTCGTTCGCCTTCCCTCTCACCATCGCCTTCATCACCTGGTACCTCGTGTACGTCCTGCTCTCCAACTACGCGGGCGACCTCATGGGCACCAAGCTGTTCGGCAACATCAACGTCGCCCTGGTGCTCGGTCTCGGCCAGTTCCTGACGACGTTCCTCATCGCCTGGTTCTACTCGCGGCACGCCGCCGAGAAGCTCGACCCGAAGTCCGAGGCGATCAAGTCCCGTATGGAGTCCCCCAGGGAGTCCGGCAAGGAGCCCCGCATGGAGCCCGGCATGGAGACCGGCAAGGAGGGCGACGCATGAGCCCCGCGCAGACCGCCGTCATCGACCTCGCGGCGGCGTCCGACGCCTCCGAACACCGGCCACTGATCATCAGCCTCTTCGCCGCCTTCGTCGTCGCCACCCTCTGCATCACCGTCTGGGCGGGCCGCCAGACCAAGAGCGCCGCCGACTTCTACGCGGGCGGACGCCAGTTCACCGGCTTTCAGAACGGCCTCGCCATCTCCGGCGACTACATGTCCGCCGCGTCCTTCCTGGGCATCGCGGGCGCCATCGCCCTCTTCGGCTACGACGGCTTCCTGTACTCCATCGGCTTCCTCGTCGCCTGGCTGGTGGCCCTCCTCCTGGTCGCCGAACCGCTGCGCAACTCCGGGCGCTACACCATGGGCGACGTCCTCGCCTACCGCATGCGCCAGCGCCCCGTCCGCACGGCCGCCGGCACCTCCACCATCGTCGTCTCGATCTTCTACCTGCTGGCGCAGATGGCGGGCGCGGGCGTCCTGGTCTCGCTGCTGCTCGGCATCACCTCCGACGCCGGAAAGATCCTCATCGTCGCCCTCGTCGGCGTCCTGATGATCGTCTACGTCACCATCGGCGGCATGAAGGGCACCACCTGGGTGCAGATGGTCAAGGCCGTCCTGCTCATCACGGGCACCGTGCTCATCACCTTCCTCATCCTCCTGAAGTTCGACTTCAACGTCTCCGACCTGCTCGGCTCGGCCGCCTCCAACAGCGGCAAGGGCGCGGCGTTCCTGGAGCCCGGCCTCAAGTACGGCGCGAGCGCCACCTCGAAGCTGGACTTCCTCTCGCTCGGCATCGCCCTCGTGCTCGGCACCGCCGGACTGCCGCACATCCTCATCCGGTTCTACACGGTGCCCACCGCCAAGGCCGCCCGGAAGTCCGTCAACTGGGCCATCGGGATCATCGGCGCCTTCTACCTGATGACGATCGTGCTCGGCTTCGGCGCCGCGGCCCTGCTCAAGCCCGGCGACATCATCGCCTCCAACAAGGCGGGCAACACGGCGGCGCCGCTGGCCGCCCTGGAGATCGGCGGCGGCGGCGACTCGACCGGCGGCGCGATCCTGCTCGCGGTGATCTCCGCGGTCGCCTTCGCCACCATCCTCGCGGTCGTCGCGGGCCTCACCCTGGCCTCGTCGTCGTCCTTCGCGCACGACATCTACGCCAACGTCATCCGCAAGGGCAAGGCCACCGAGAAGGAGGAGATGAGGGCCGCCCGCTGGGCCACCGTCCTGATCGGCGTCGTCTCCATCGCGCTCGGCGCCCTCGCCCGCGACCTCAACGTCGCCGGCCTCGTGGCCCTCGCCTTCGCCGTCGCGGCCTCCGCGAACCTGCCGACGATCCTCTACAGCCTGTTCTGGAAGAGGTTCACCACCCAGGGCGCCCTGTGGTCCATCTACGGCGGCCTCGCCGCCGCCGTGGGCCTCGTGCTGTTCTCCCCGGTCGTCTCCGGCAAGCCCACCTCGATGTTCCCCGACGCGAACTTCGACTTCTTCCCGCTGGAGAACCCCGGCCTGATCTCCATCCCGCTGGGCTTCCTGCTCGGCTGGCTCGGCTCCGTCCTCTCCAAGGAGAAGCCCGACAAGGGCAAGTACGCCGAACTGGAGGTCAAGTCCCTCACCGGCGTCGGAGCCCACTGACCAGGAAACGTTCACCTGTTCGTAGCGGCCGCGTCGTAGAGTCCTACGACGCGGCCGCCGCGTTCCTCGTGGCAAATGGCCCATGGCGTTGTCAGAGGTGTCGCGTAAGGTCGTAAGCGAGTGGGAACCACCTGGAACCCACCAGGACCAACCGCCGGGGAGGGGGTCGCAGTGCTCATCGACACCTATGGCCGAGTCGCCACTGACCTGCGCGTTTCACTGACCGACCGCTGCAATCTGCGCTGCACGTACTGCATGCCGGAAGAGGGTCTGCAGTGGCTGGCCAAGCCCGACCTGCTCACCGACGACGAGATCGTCCGCCTCGTGCGGATCGCCGTCACCCGGCTCGGCATCACCGAAGTCCGCTTCACCGGCGGCGAGCCCCTGCTGCGCCCCGGCCTCGTCGGCATCGTCGAGCGCTGCGCCCGGCTGGAGCCCCGCCCGAAGATGTCCCTGACGACGAACGGCATCGGCCTCAAGCGCACCGCGCGGGCCCTCAAGGCCGCCGGCCTCGACCGGGTCAACGTCTCCCTGGACACCCTGCGCCCCGACGTCTTCAAGACGCTCACCCGCCGCGACCGCCACAAGGACGTCCTCGAAGGCCTCGAAGCCGCCCGCGACGCGGGCCTCACCCCGGTCAAGGTCAACACCGTCCTGATGCCGGGTCTGAACGACGACGAGGCCCCCGACCTCCTCGCCTGGGCCGTCGAGAACGACTACGAACTCCGCTTCATCGAGCAGATGCCCCTCGACGCCCAGCACGGCTGGAAGCGCGACGGCATGATCACCGCGGGGGACATCCTCCAGTCCCTGCGGACCCGCTTCGAACTCACCGAAGAAGGGACCGCGGAGCGCGGCTCGGCACCCGCCGAGCGCTGGCTCGTGGACGGCGGCCCGCACCGCGTCGGCGTGATCGCCTCCGTCACCCGCCCCTTCTGCTCGGCCTGCGACCGTACGAGGCTGACGGCCGACGGCCAGGTGCGCACCTGCCTCTTCGCCACGGAGGAGACCGACCTGCGCGCGGCGCTGCGCGCGACCCCGGCCGAGGACGCGGACGGCACGACCGCACCGGGTGACACGACCGGCTCCGACGAGGAGATCGCCCGCATATGGAAGCTCGCCATGTGGGGCAAGAAGGCGGGCTCGGGCCTGGACGACCCCTCGTTCCTCCAGCCGGACCGCCCGATGTCGGCGATCGGCGGCTAGCTGCGGCGGCGGGGCCCGCTAGCCGAGGCCCTGCCCCTCCGGGGCTTCCCACTCGGCCAGCGTCACGACGTCCTTCAACATGCCACGTACGCCCAGGAATTGAGCGAGATGCTCGCGGTGCTCCTCGCACGCGAGCCACGTCTTGCGCCGCTCCGGCGTGTGGATCTTCGGGTTGTTCCAGGCGAGGACCCAGACCGCGGCCACGCGGCAGCCCTTGGCGGAGCAGATCGGCGTCGTGTCACTCACAGTCGCGTCCAAAAACGTTCCGGAACAAGGCGACGCCGAGCAGCCACGGGGGGAGCTGCCCGGCGTCGGTCTGTCGCTCCGACGGGGGATGCGGAGCGCGTACGAAGTATGTCACGGTCGACCCCGTCGCTGGCACCGGAACTACATGATTGATCTGAGCTTTTCTTGAGCTTGGCGGAACGTCGACGGTCAGTTCTGCCCACGCGCAGCGCCCCGCCGCTGGTCGTACGAGGCGCCCACGGGATCTTCCGGGACGGATTCCGCCGGACCGGCCGGGGCGGGCGGCGCCAGCATTGGCCGAGAAGGAGCGGGTACGAACGTCGACGGCAGCGAACGGTTGCTCTCGCGGCCCGCGTTGGCGATCACCACGGAGATGTAGGGCAGCAGGACGCCGAGCACCAGGGCGACGACGGCGACGTGCCGTTCGACGTTCCACAGCACGGCCGCGGCGACGACGGAGACGGTCCGCACCGACATCGAGATCACGTAGCGGCGCTGCCGGCCGCGCACGTCCTCCGCGAGCCCCTGCCGGGCGCCCGTGATCCGGAAGACCTGGTTACCGCTCTGCTTCCGCATCACGTTCCACCACCCTGTCCGCTGTGCCGGACTCTCCCCGGTATCTGCCCCGGTCCGGCTCACTCCACGGTACGCCCGAGCTGCGCGGCCCACGAGACCGGGGCGGCCCTCACTCCGGCGGGGTCCCTGCGCCCCGCCACGTATGGGGGCGCCCGACATGCGCCGTACGGCGCACGGGCCGACACTGGCGGTAATGCTCACGTAGAGCCGTACAAGGAGGCAGCTATGGGCTGGTTGTGGGCGATCATCGTGGGATTCGTACTGGGGCTGATTGCCAAGGCGATCCTGCCGGGTAAGCAGCACAGTCCGCTCTGGCTGACCACGGTGTTCGGCATCATCGGAGCCGTCCTGGGCAACTGGCTCGCGACCCAGTTCGGCATCAACGAGACCAAGGGCATCGACTGGGGCCGCCACGCCCTGCAAGTGGCCGCGGCGGTCGTGATCGTCGGCCTGGGCGACGCGCTCTACAAGATGGTCCGGGGCAACAGACGAACGGCGTAGCCGCACGGAAGGGGCCGGTCCGCACGGACCGGCCCCTTCGTGTGCGCGGGCGGCTCAGCCCGCCGTGACCTCGACCGCCGCCAGGTTCTTCTTGCCGCGCCGCAGCACCAGCCAGCGCCCGTGCAGCAGCTCCTCGCGGGCCGGTACGGCGTCCTCGGCGGTGACCTTGACGTTGTTCACGTAGGCGCCGCCTTCCTTGACCGTGCGCCGGGCGGCGGACTTGCTCGCCACCAGGCCGACCTCGGCGAACAGGTCCACGACCGGGCCGAGCTCGGCGACCTCGACGCGCGGCAGCTCGGAGAGCGCCGCCGCCAGCGTCGCCTCGTCCAGATCCGTCAGCTCGCCCTGGCCGAAGAGCGCCTTGGACGCGGCGATGACCGCCGCGCACTGGTCGGCGCCGTGCACCAGCGTCGTCAGCTCCTCGGCGAGCGCGCGCTGCGCGGCGCGCGCCTGCGGCCGCTCCTCGGTCTGCCTCTCGATCTCCTCCAGCTCCTCGCGGGACCGGAAGGACAGGATCCGCATGTACGTCGAGACGTCCCGGTCGTCCACGTTCAGCCAGAACTGGTAGAACGCGTACGGCGTCGTCATCGCCGGGTCGAGCCAGACGGCGCCGCTCTCGGACTTGCCGAACTTGGCGCCGTCCGCCTTGACCATCAGCGGCGTACCGAGCGCGTGCACCGTGGCGTCCGGCTCCAGGCGGTGGATCAGGTCGATGCCCGCGGTGAGGTTGCCCCACTGGTCGCTGCCGCCGGTCTGGAGCGTGCAGCCGTACCGCCGGTAGAGCTCCAGGAAGTCCATGCCCTGGAGGAGCTGGTAGCTGAACTCCGTGTAGGAGATGCCCTCCTGCGACTCCAGGCGCCGGGCGACCGAGTCCTTGGTGAGCATCTTGTTCACGCGGAAGTGCTTGCCGATGTCGCGCAGGAACTCGATCGCGGACATGCCCGCGGTCCAGTCGAGGTTGTTGACCATCACCGCGGCGTTCTCGCCCTCGAAGGACAGGAACGGCTCGATCTGCGAGCGCAGCCGGGTCACCCAGTTCGCGATCGTCTCCGGGTCGTTCAGGGTGCGCTCGGCGGTCGGCCGCGGGTCGCCGATCTGGCCGGTGGCGCCGCCGACCAGCGCCAGCGGGCGGTGCCCCGCCTGCTGGAGCCGGCGCACGGTGAGGACCTGCACGAGGTGTCCGACGTGCAGGCTCGCCGCGGTGGGGTCGAAGCCGCAATAGAACGTGACGGGACCGTCCGCGAGCGCCTTGCGCAGTGCGTCTTCATCGGTGGAGAGGGCGAAGAGCCCTCGCCACTTCAGCTCGTCGACGATGTCCGTCACGGGTCTCGCGTCTCCTTGGATGTACTGATCCATGGGCCGATGGGCCGCACGGATCCTGCACGGATGCTGATGGGCTGCACGGATGTGCAAGGTCCGAGGTTATACGCCCTGGCTGATCGAACTCATATTGAAATCCGGGACGCGCAGCGCGGGCATCGCGGCCCGGGTGAAGTAGTCGCCCCACTCGCGCGGCAGCGTCTTCTCCGTACGGCCCGCCTCCGAGGCCCGGCCGAGCAGGTCGACGGGGGATTCGTTGAACCGGAAGTTGTTCACCTCGCCCATGACCTCGCCGTTCTCGACGAGGTAGACGCCGTCCCTGGTGAGGCCGGTCAGCAGCAGGGTGGCCGGGTCGACCTCGCGGATGTACCAGAGGCAGGTGAGCAGCAGGCCGCGCTCGGTGGCGGCGACCATCTCGTCCAGGGAGCGGTCGCCGCCGCCGTCCAGGACGAGGTTGTCGACGGTGGGCGTCACGGGCAGCCCGGTCAGCCCGGCGGTGTGCCTGCTGGTCGCCAGGTGGGCCAGCTCACCGGCGCGGATCCACTCGGTGGCGGCCAGCGGCAGACCGTTGTCGAAGACGGACGTGTCGCCGCCGGAGGCGTGGGCGAGGACGAACGGCGCCGACTCCAGGCCGGGCTCGTGCGGATCGCTGCGCAGCGTCAGCGGCAGCCGGGCGATCCGCTTGCCGAGGCGCGTGGCGCCGCCCGGCTTGGAGAACACCGTGCGCCCCTCCGCGGCGTCCCGGGCCGAGGAGGACCACATCTGGTAGATCAGCAGGTCGGCCACGGCGGTCGGCGGCAGCAGCGTCTCGTACCGCCCGGCGGGCAGGTCGACGCGCCGCTGGGCCCAGCCGAGGCGCTGCGCCAGCTCGGCGTCGAGGGCGGCCGGGTCGACGTCCGTGAAGTCGCGGGTGGCGCGCCCCGCCCAGGCCGACTTCGTGCGGTCCGGCGACTTGGCGTTGAGTTCCAGGGTGCCGTTGGGCTGGTCGTGCCGCAGGCGCAGCCCCGTCGACGTACCGAGGTAGCTCGACACGTGCTCATGGTTCGCGAAGCCGTACAGCTCGCGGCCGCCCGCGCCGGCCCGGGCGAAGGCCTCGCCGAGGGCGGGGGCGAAGTCCCCGAAGACCGCGGAGGAGGTCTCGACGGGGGCGTCCGTGAAGTCGGGCGAGGCGGCGGTGCCGGTCACCAGCGGCTGCGCGTCCTCGGCGGGACCCGCCTTCCTGGCGGCTTCCTCCGCGGCCCGCACCAGCGGCTCCAGGTCGTCGGCGGTGACGGCCGAACGGGACACGACGCCGGAGGCGGTGCCTTCCTTGCCGTCGACGGTGGCGATGACGGTGAGGGTGCGGCCGCGGGTGACGCCGTTGGTGGTGAGGGCGTTGCCCGCCCAGCGCAGGTTCGCCGTCGACTTCTCGTCGGCGATGACGACGCAGCCGTCGGCGGTGGACAGGTCGAGGGCGCGCTCGACGATCTCGTGCGGCCTGGTGGCGCTGCGGCTCATCGGCCGGCCTCCTGCGTGGTGTTCAGAATGTTCACGCCCCGGAAGAGGGCGGACGGGCAGCCGTGCGAGACCGCGGCGACCTGGCCCGGCTGGGCCTTGCCGCAGTTGAAGGCGCCGCCGAGGACGTACGTCTGCGGGCCGCCGACCGCGGCCATGGAGCCCCAGAAGTCGGTGGTCGTCGCCTGGTAGGCGACGTCGCGCAGCTGCCCGGCGAGCCGCCCGTTCTCGATCTTGTAGAAGCGCTGCCCGGTGAACTGGAAGTTGTAGCGCTGCATGTCGATCGACCACGACCGGTCGCCGACGACGTAGATCCCGCGGTCGACGCCCGCGATGAGGTCCTCCGTGGAGAGCCCGCCGGGGTCCGGCTGGAGCGACACGTTCGCCATGCGCTGCACCGGCACATGGCCGGGGGAGTCCGCGTAAGCGCAGCCGTTCGAGCGCGCGAAGCCGGTGAGCCTCGCGATGCGCCGGTCCAGCTGGTAGCCGACGAGCGTGCCGTCCTTGACCAGGTCCCAGGACTGCGCGGCGACGCCCTCGTCGTCGTACCCGATGGTGGCGAGTCCGTGTTCGGCGGTCCGGTCGCCCGTGACGTTCATCAGCGGTGAGCCGTACGCCAGCTTGCCGAGCTGGTCGAAGGTGGCGAAGGAGGTGCCCGCGTACGCCGCTTCGTAGCCCAGCGCGCGGTCGAGCTCGGTGGCGTGCCCGATCGACTCGTGGATGGTCAGCCAGAGGTTCGACGGATCGACGACGAGGTCGTACGAGCCCGCGCGGACGCTCGGCGCCCGCATCTTTTCCGCCAATTGCTCCGGGATGCGCTCCAGCTCGCCCTGCCAGTCCCAGCCGGTCCCGGTGAGGTACTCCCAGCCCCGCCCGGCAGGCGGCGCGATCGTGCGCATCGAGTCGAACTCACCGCTCGACTCGTCGACGGCGACCGCCGTGAGCTCCGGGTGCAGGCGCACCCGCTGCTGCGTGGTCACCGTGCCCGCCGTGTCCGCGTAGAACTTGTTCTCGTGCACGGTGAGCAGGGAGGCGTCGACGTGCGCGACCCCCTCGGCGGCGAGGAGCCGCGCGCTCCAGTCGGCGAGCAGCCCCGACTTGTCCTCGGCGGGCACCGAGAAGGGGTCGATCTCGTACGAGGAGACCCATGTGCGGTCGGCGTGCACGGGCTCGTCCGCCAGTTCCACCCTCCCCCACTGCCCGAAAGGCGTGGGAGGTGCCCCCATGTCGGACCCGGCGGCCCTGATGACCCGCGCGGACAGCTTCGCCATCGCCACGGCCCGCGAGGCGACCTTCGCCGCCGCGTCCATCGTCAGATCGACGCCCGAGGCGAACCCCCACGCCCCGCCGTGCACGACCCGGACCGCGTAGCCCAGGTCGGTGGTGTCCGAGCCGCCCGCCGGGCGGGCGTCGCGCAGCCGCCAGGACGCGCTGCGCACCCGCTCCAGGCGGAAGTC